>NZ_JBFAQM010000027.1:0-131259 GCF_040677315.1 Actinoplanes sp. NPDC049316
CAGCAGCAGCACCCGCGGGCGTGCCGGGTCCCGGGTCATCGCGATCTCGGCCTTGGTCGGGAACATCTCGTTGCCCTTGTGGTACGTGTGGTAGACCGTCGCGGTCCGGCCGGTGAGCGCCTCCCAGTCCTTGAGCGCCTGGTCACGCGGGGTGTCGGTGAAACCACCGGCCGCCGCGCCCCACAGCACGCCGCACGAGGGCACGAGCAGCGCGTCGGTGACGCACTCGGCCGGCGGGGCGGTGGTCGGCGGCACCGTCGTCGGCGGCACCGTGGTCGGCGGGACGGTGGTGGGCGCCGTCGTCGGCGCGGTGGTCGTGGGAGCGGTGGTGGGAGCCGTCGTCGGCGCCGTCGTGGTGGGAGCGGTCGTCGGCACGGAGGTGGTCGGCGCGGTCGACGGGGTGGTCGCCTTCTTCACGACCGTCAGCCGCAACTCCGGGCCGCCGCCGGTGACGTCGCCGTACTCCAGCGAGCGCAGCCGGGTGACGCCCGTCTTGCTCGCCGACTTCAGCGCGAACGCGTACGTGCCGGACTTGGTGACCACCTTGGACAGGTCGAAGCTGACGCTGGTGTCGGTGACCTTCGGCTTGACCGAGAGCAGGGACTTGCCGAGCCTCGGCGCGTTCGCGGCGGTGATGCTCTTCTCGGACCAGGACGACGCCACGGAGTAGAGGGTCAGCGTCGCCGCCACCGGCTTGCTGCCCAGCGGGAGCTTCAGCTCGGCGCGGTTGATCGTGGCGCCCGAGGCCACCTTCGGCGCGAACTTCACGTAGGACAGTCGCGTCTCACCGTCGTCCTTGCCGACGACGAGCTTGTCGGCCCGGCCGAAGTTGGTCGTCTTGCGCGTGCTCGACGTGTACGCGTCGTCCGTGCTGTAGACGCTGACCGTCTCGGTCGTCGTCGCCGCCTGGGCCGCGCCGCTCAGCGCGAAGCCCGCGCCCGCAGCCACCACGCCGGTCACGGCAACGCCGATGATCCCCCGCTTGCCGTTCACCAGATTCCCCCTGTATGTCAATGAATCGCTGTCTGACATCCAGGTTCGACAGGGCGGGGTGCCGCTGCGGCGAGCGTTCGGGTGCAGCCCAGGTGCCTCCCGGCCGAAGGCATGGAGGGCGGCAGCGCGCGCCGCGAATGAAGGACTTTCCGGCCGCATCCCCGGCGACGGCCGGCCACGAAAAAGCGCCGCCGGACCGTAGTCCGGCGGCGCTTCTTTCAGGTACGGCTGGCGCTAGGTGTTCGCGGCCTCGGCGAGGACGAGCCGCAGCGCCTCCAGCAGCAGGTCTGAGGTGAACGGCTTCTTGACGAGCAGGGCGTCCTCGGTGATGAGCCCCTTGGTGACGGCGATGTCCTTGGGCAGACCCGAGATGTAGACGACGCCCATGTCGGGGCGCAGCTCCCGGCACCGGGCGGCCATCTCACCGCCCGAGACGCCGGGCAGGCCCAGGTCGGTCACGAGCACCGCGATGGGGCCGGGATGGTCCCGGCAGACCGCGATGGCCTGGTCGGCGTCGCCGGCGACCAGCGTCGCGTATCCGCGCCGCTCGAGCATGCGCCGCATGATGTCGCGCAGGTCCTCCTCGTCGTCGACGACGAGGACGGTGGGGCGGTCCCCCTGATCCTCCGACATGTCAGCCTCCTATCGGCGCAGGTGCGTTCACGCTAACGGCGCACCCGGTGCCCGAGGGCGGCTTTCGGGGTTCTAGAGACTCAACCGCCACTTGTCGAGGACCCCGGCGGTCGTGCCGACGGTGTCTTTGACCCGCAACGACCACTTTCCGTTGCGGCGCGTACCGGACAGGTCGATCGCGTACGTGTGGGCGATCCCGGCCGCTCTGTCCGCCTTGTTCGCGGCCTTGAGCGTGTAGGTGACCCCGGCCGGGCTGGTCAGCGTGACGACCAGCGAACCGCGGTACGCGTGCTTCACCGTCACCCCGACCGTCGACGCCGCGGAGGCCGTACCCGGGCAACCGGTGACGGTCTTGGAGCTGGTGGCGGTCGACCGCTTGTTGATCCGGACGTCCGTGCCCATGACGAACGGGCCGCACGCGCCCGCCGGGGCGGGCTGGACAGCGGTCTCGGCCGTGAGGAAGCCCGTCTGGAGCAGCCGGTTGACTGATCCGCTGCCCGGGCTCCGGACCTTGCCCTGGACGGCTTTCCCGGCGAGGGCCGAGGCGATCTCCGCGGGCGACCAGGCGGGGTGCGCCGCCGCGACGAGAGCGGCCGCGCCGGTCACGTGCGGCGTCGCCATCGAGGTGCCGCTCATGATCGTGGTCGCCGTGTCGGACGAGGCGCCGGCCGACGTGACCCGTACGCCGGGGGCGAAGAGGTCGAGGCACGAGCCGTAGTTCGAGAACGAGGCCCGGGCGTCCGTGCTGTCGGTCGCGCCGACCGTGATCGCCTCGCGCGCCGACGCCGGCGAGTAGTTACAGGCGTTCTTGCCCTCGTTGCCGGCCGCGACGGCGTACGTGACCCCGGCGGCGATCGACTTGGCGACGGCCGAGTTGAGCGCGGAGCTCACCGGGCCGCCGATGCTCATGTTGGCCACGGCCGGCTTGACGGCGTTGCGCGTCACCCAGTCGACGCCCGCGATGATCGCCGAATACGACCCGGAGCCCTTGCAGTCGAGGACTCGTACGGCGACGAGCTTGACGTCCTTCGCCACGCCGTACGTGCGTCCGCCGATCGTGCCGGCCACGTGGGTGCCGTGGCCGTTGCAGTCCTGCGCGGTGGCGTCGTCGTCGATGAAGTCCCGGCCGTAGCTCGCCCGGCCGCCGAACTCCCGGTGCCCGATGCGCACCCCGGTGTCCAGCACGTACGCGGTCACGCCGGCCGCCGAGCGGTACGTGTACGTCTTCGACAACGGCAGCGACGGCTGATCGATCCGGTCCAGCCCCCACACCGGGCCGGTCTGCGTGTCGGCGAGGCGTACGGTCGCGTCCTGCTCGACGTAGTCGACGGCCGGGTGGGCGGCCAGGCGGCGGGCCTGCAGGGCGGTCATGTCGGCGTGGAAGCCGCGGACGGCGGCGGAGTAGTCGGCCAGCACGCTTCCGCCGTAGCGCCGGGCGAGGGCCCGCGAGCTCGCGGCCACGTTCGTCGCCTCCGCCGACGAGGACTTGAGCACGACGATGTAGCTGCCGGTGATGGCGCCCGTGGCGGCTGCCCGTACGCTGCCCAGTGGCAGGGCGCCGGGCGTACCGGCGAGGGCGGGGCCGGACAAGCCGGTCACGGCCGCCACGATCGCCGCGCCGGCCGTCAGCCCGAGGCGCAGGGCACGGCGATGCCCGTCTTTGCTGGTCATTCGGGGTTCCTCCTCGTCCGGCCGGCCGGCGACGGAAGTCACCCGGGTAACAGGCATGCCGACGGTCGTTGGGGGAAATCGTGAGAAGAACGCAGAGCCGTCACGGGACCGTCCCGGTTGCGCGTGGGTTGCAGCGCGGCGGATCGGGACCCGGGTGCTAAGTCCACCGGAGGACGGGCCGAACTACCCGTCGTCAGGCCCGCTTGCACCGCCACCGAGCAAGGAGAGCGTTATGACCACCGTGCTGTCGCCCCAGATCGTCGTCGCCCCGTCGCTGACCGAGCGCTGCGACAGCTGCGGCGCGGCCGCGAAGCTGGAGCTCGCCCTCGCCAGGGGTGGCAACCTGGCCTTCTGCGGGCACCACGCGAACAAGTACGCCGACCGGCTCGCCGCCGTGGCCGCGAAGGCGACCGTCGAGGACGGCTTCGAGTGGGCGGGGCGCTCTGCCTCGGCGTGACCCCTTGACCCCATCCGCCGCGATATGATCGATCCCTCACGCTTGGGCCGATAAGCCCAGATTTAGAGGGGTTTCACCGGTGCAGATCGCGGCGCAGGACGTGGGCAGGCTGTCCCGGCTCGCTGCCGGATGCGCCGGTGCCGCGGTGGCCGCCGCCGGTGCCCTGAGCCTCGTCACATCCTCCGCCCGCAGCAGCGCCTTACTGTTCCTCACCTCCAGCCCGGCAGCCGCGCTCAGCGCCGCCGGGCTGGCGCTTGTCCTGCTCGCCCCGCGCCGGATCGGGCGGGCCACGCGGGCCGGCGCGTACGTCCTCGCCGGGCTCGCCGCCGCGCTGGGCCTGGCCGCGTTGCCCCGGCAGCCGGCCGCCGGGGTGGCCACCCTGCTCACCGGGCTCGCGCTGCTCTGCCTCGACCTGCGCGTACGCCGCCGCCCCGGTCATGCCGTGCGGTACCGCGTCGCCGATCCCCTGCTGGCCGGCGCCGCGGTCATCGCCCTCGTCGCGCTGGTGCCCCGGATGTTCGCGGCGACCTTTCCCGGCGAGCGGGGGCCGGACAGCGTGATGTCGCCGTACCACGCCGGGGCGCTGCTGATCCTGGCCGTGGGCATGGTGCTGGCGCGGCCCGAGTCGGGTCCCCTGCGCACGGCCGCGGCCGGCCCCGGCGTGAAGATCCGCCGCACGCTGCCCGCCGTCATCGCCGTACCCGTCGTCGCCGCGCTGGTGAGCGCGCTCGCCGTGCGTACCGGGATCAGCCGTCCCGTCGCCGCGATCAGCACCGGCGCCGTCCTCGCCGCGCTCGCGGTCCTGGCTTCGATCGGCTTCCTGGTCCGGTCCCTGGAGGGGGCCGACCGCCAGCAGCGGGAGCTGGTCGCGGAGCTGCACGAGCGGCGCGACTTCGCCGACACGCTGCTGCAGTCGATGAACGAGGCGGTCATGGTGCTCGACGCCAACTACCGCGTCATCGACGTGAACCGGCGCTGGCGCGAGCTGACCGGCCACGACGACCCGCCGGGACCGCCGGGACCGGGGACGCTGCCGCCGCCCGGCACACAGGACTGGCTGGTCCGGCGCGCCGACGGGACGGACGTGCCGGTGCTGGCCACGATGGCGGCGATCCCGGACGCCGACGGCCGGACCCGCGGCTACGTCACCACGTACGTCGACATCACCGACCGCAAGCGGGCCGAGGACGAGCTGAGCGAGCGGGCCACCGAGCTCGAGACCAGCAACGAGCGGCTGCGTGAGGCGAACGCGCGGCTCGCGGCGGCGCTGACCTTCAAGAACGACCTGACCTCGATGCTCACCCACGACGTGGCCCAGCCGATCAGCTCGATCGCCAGCCTCGCCGAACTGCTGCACGCCGACTACGCCGACCTGCCCGACGACATCCGGCTCGAGCTGGTCTCGAAGATCGACCGGAACACCCACCGGCTCATCAAGATGATGAACGACCTGCAGCTGCTGTTCCGGCTCGACACCGGCGCGGTCACGGCCCGCCGTACGCCGGTGCCGGTGCTGGAGGTCGTCACCTCGGTGACGGCGGAGCTGGACTGCGCCGAGGACGTCGGTGTGACCGTGGCGGAGGACGTCTCGGCGCTCGCCGACCGCCAGCACGTCTGGCACGTGGTGCGCAACCTGCTGATGAACGCCCTGGCGTACGGCGAGGCGCCGGTGCGGGTCAGCGCGGACCGGCACGACGACACGGTGGTGCTGGTGGTGCAGGACGGCGGGCCCGGCATTCCGGAGGACCTCGTGCCCAAGCTCTTCGACCGGTTCATGCGGGGTGCGGGCCTCGGGCTGTTCATCGTGCGCCACCTGGTGGAGGCGAACGGGGGCTCGGTCCGCTACGAGCGGGCCGAGCCCCGGGGTGCGCGCCTGATCGTGACCTGGGAAGCAGCCTCGATCTAGAGACCGCGCGGCCCTACCAGTCGTGGGCGCTGCCGCGCTCCTCCTCGTGGATGATCCCGTCGCGGCGGCCGTCGCGGGCGCCCATCGCCTTGCCACCCATCGAGGCCGAGGCGGCGCTCTGCCGGCCGGCCCCGGTGCCCGCGGCGCCCCCGCTGACGACGGGCCGGCCGGTGATCCGCCGGCCCGGCGCCAGGACGTCGTCGAGATCGTGCGGGTCGTTGATGCCGGGCGCCGAGGTGATGTCGACGTTGGTGCCGGCGACGGGGGTGCCGAGCGGCGCGGTGCCGGCGTTCGGCCGTACGCTGCCCAGACTGTCGGGCCGGGCGTTGCTGAACTCGCCGGCGCTCGTGCCCCAGCCGGCGCCGGGGCTGGGACGGCCGCTGCGCGCGCGGGTCGCCACCGAGGCGGGCGAGGCGAGGCCCGCCGTCAAGGTCTTGCTGCTGGCGCCGCCGAGCGGCACGGCGTCGCCGAGCTTGCCGGTCTCGATGAGGCTCTTGAAGGCGTTGAGGTCGTTCTTGAGCCGCTTGCTCAGCGTCTCCTGGGCGTGCCGGTCGCTGGGGAGCAGGAATGCGACATCCGCCTCGAGCTGCGCGACGATCTGCGTACGGGTCTCGCCCATCGGCCGCAGCGTGATGGTCTCCGACAGCGTCGGTCCACCGACCGCCGCCCAGGCCACCCGCTCGTCCACCGAACGCTCGGTGATCCGGGCGTCGAACTCGCGCCGGTCGCCGTCCACGTCCATCACCCAGTGCGTCCGGTCGTCGCCGACGGGGATGACCTGCTCGACGCCGGTCATGAAGCGTGGGTAGTTCTCGAACGCCGCCAGCTGCTCGTAGACGGCGTGCAGCGGTGCGCTGATCTCGACGGCCTGCTGAACCATACTCATCGCATCTCTCCCATGCTCACGTGCGGCTATGACAGAGAGTACGTAGACGAATACGTCTAGCGTTTGGTTTCCGCTCAGACCCGGCGCAGGTACTGCCACTGGCCGACCTCGGCGGCGTACCGCGCGTCACTGGCGGCCACCATGGCCACACCGGCATCGCGCAGCATGGCCACGACGCGCGCCGACGGGCTGCGCCACGCCTCGCTGATCTCGACCACCGTGCCGGTCGACCGGCAGGCCGCGGCGAGAGTGCCGAGCACCTCGGGCGTGACCGCCGCGTCGTCGATGCCCACCTGCGCGAGCAGGCTCAGCGGGCGGGCGAGCTGGGCCGGGGCATAACGGGAGGCCCGTTCGATGCCCTTGATCGTGGCGGTCACCGCGATCTCGGCCACCTGGTCCGGGCTGAGCCGGCCGGCGGCCAGCTGGGACCGCGCCTCGCGCGGCGTGACCGGCCCCGCGGGAAGCGGCAGCCGGGAGACCGCGACGGAGACCGCCTCGAGCTGACCCAGGTCGGCGGGCCAGGCCAGCCAGCCGTCCGGGCGGACGACCTCGACCTCGGCGGCGACGCGCAGGGTGAGCTCCGTACGGCGGCGGGCCCGGCGGACCGTATCCGCGTACGCGGACAGCCACGTGGTGTCCGGGCCGACCTGGTCGGCGAAGGTCAGGGAGGTGAGACCGGCCCGGTCCGCGGCGGAGACCACGACGCCCACGCTGTCCCGCCCGGCCGCGAAGCCGGTGTGCACGTGCGCGTCGGTACGCAGATCCAACGCGGCCGCGGGCGCGGCGAGCGTGGTGCCGTCCAGGACCGATTCGAGCTCTGCACCCACGATGACTCCCCGACCGTTCTGCGCGAAGGACGAGCTGCTCCCGTCCTGGCATTACAGTGCGGCCCCGGTGTTGTGGACCGGGGCCGCGCCAGGTGCATTCCGGGTGCGTGCTACAGCCTGAAACCGCCGATGAGCGTGCGCAGCTCCTCGGCCGTACGCGCCACGTCGTCGCTGGCCTGCCGGGTCTGGGTGACGCCGTGCAGGGCGGAGGCGCTGGCGGTGGAGACGTCGGCGATGTTCGCGGCGATCCGGCCGCTGCCGGAGGCGACCTCACCGATGCTGCGGCTCATCTCCTCGGTGGTCGCGGTCTGCTCCTCGACCGCGCTGGCGATCGTCGTCTGGAAGTCGTTGATCTTCGCGATGACCTCGCTGATCCGGCCGATCACCTCCACCGCGCCGGTCGTGTCGCCCTGGATCGCGGCCACCCGCGCCCCGATGTCCTCGGTCGCCCGCGCGGTCTCCTGGGCCAGATCCTTGACCTCGCTGGCCACCACGGCGAAGCCCTTGCCGGCGTCGCCCGCCCGGGCCGCCTCGATGGTGGCGTTGAGCGCCAGCAGGTTGGTCTGCTCGGCGATCGAGGTGATCAGCTTGATCACGTTGCCGATCTCGGCCGAGGACTCGCCCAGCTGCCGGATGGTCTCGGTGGCCTGCGCCGCCTCGGACACGGCGATCGCCGCGATCTGCGCCGCCTCGGTGGTGTTGCGGGAGATCTCCCGGATGCTCAGGCCCATCTCCTCCGAGCCCGCGGCCACGGTCTGCACGTTGCGGGAGATCTCCTGCGCCTCGTGCGACGCCGAGGAGGTCTGCGCGTCGGTGTCGTGCGCGGCGTCCGAGATCTGCCCGGCCACCGCCGACAGCTCGGTGGCGGCGCTCGCGAGGGTCTCCGCGTTGTGCCCGATCGTGGTCATCGACCGGTGGATCTCCTCCATCGCGGAGTCCATGCCGGCCGCCATCCGCCCGATCTCGTCCCGGCTGCGGATGCCCGTACGCCGGGTCAGGTCGCCCTTGGCCAGCGCGTCCACCACCTCGCCGAGCCGCTGCACCGGCCGCAGGATCGACCGTGCGAGCGGTACGGCCATGCCGATGAGCAGCACCAGCCCGACGATCACCACGATGCCCGTGATCAGGCGAGCGCTGGACTTCGTGGCGTCCATGTCGGCGCGTTCCTGATCGGTCGCGGCGGTCACCTTCTCGTTGAGCGCGCCCAGCTTGTCGTCGACCGCGTGGTTGCGTTCGGCGATCTGGTCGATGTTCGCGCGGGCCGCACCCCCGGGCGTCCCGGCCTGGCGCGCGAAGTCGGTGATGAAGGTGCCGAAGCTGTCGACGTCCGGCCGGATCCCGGCGAACTCGGCCGCGAGATCGGCGGGCAGACCGGCGCCCTCGACCCCCTCGGCGGCCTCGGTCGCCGACGCCACGTCGTCGGCGACGTCCTGGTTGACGTCCTGGCCCAGGGCCGCCCGGTACGCGTCGACCTTCAGCTCGCTCTGCCGGGTGTCGAGGTGGTTGAGCGCGGCCAGCCCGGCCTCGAGTCCCCGTACCCGGTCGGCTTGATCGGACAACCGGTCCTGGCTCACCCACGAGACGATCGTCAGCAGGAACAGCCCGATCACACCGGCCGCCACGATGAGCGCCAGCCGCTTCGCGATGCCCATTTGCGTCAATCGGGACATCCAACTCTCCCTCAGGGGTCAGCATGGCGGGGCGGGCGAATGCACGTGCCACGCCGGGTCCCGGGCGCGAGTGACAACCCGCCGCGGGACCCGTTGACCTCTCATTTTTCCGGCGTTTCCGTGCCCTGGGCGCCGTTTTGCGGGTTTTGCCGCAACTGTTCTGCGCTGCCCGGCGCTCGCCGGACCGTCCGAAGGGAACCCTTGATGAAGCGCCGACATCAGCGCACCGCCCTCGCCCTGCTCACGGCCGCCGGCACGCTGGGCGGCGCCGTCCCCGTGACGGCCGCATCGGCCGCGGCGGTGGCGGCTACCGGCACGGTGGCGACCGGCGGGACCCCGCTCAACGCGCGCAGCGGCCCGTCGACGACCAGCTCCCGGACCGGCACCCTCGACAACGGAGCGACCGTGTCCATCGTCTGCCGGATCGCAGGGCAATTCATCAGCGGCACGGTGACCAACACCGGCTACTGGGACCGCTTGGCGGACGACAGCTATGTCTCCGACGCGTACATCCGGCGCAGCGACGCCGAGATCCCGAAGTGCTCCACCACGACGCCGATGCCGGCGGTGACCGGCTCCTGGCTGCTCCCCGTGACCGCCGGCCTGGTGAGCGGCTTCCGCACCCGGCAGCGTCCCGCCCACGACGGCGTGGACCTCGGCGCGACCCGCAACACCCCGATCCGCTCGGCGAGCGCCGGCACGGTCATCCGCGTGGTCTGCAACGTCTCGCGGGGGACCTGCGACACGGACGGCGACAGCACCCTGCGTGGCTGCGGCTGGTACGTGGAGGTCCTGCACGCCGGGAACGTCGTGACGCGCTACTGCCACATGGTCCGCCGCCCGTCGGTGAGCGTGGGACAGCGCGTCGCGCGTGGCTCGATCCTCGGCTACGTGGGCACGTCCGGCGCCTCGTCCGGGCCCCACCTACACTTCGAGGTGCACGTGGGCGTACCAGCGACCAGCGCCAACGCGATCAGCCCGATCGCGTTCATGCGGGCGCGCGGCCTGACGATCCGCTGAGACGCCGAAGGGCCGGCTCCGCTCCGGAG
The DNA here is from genome assembly GCF_040677315.1 of Actinoplanes sp. NPDC049316. Taxonomy (NCBI): domain Bacteria; kingdom Bacillati; phylum Actinomycetota; class Actinomycetes; order Micromonosporales; family Micromonosporaceae; genus Actinoplanes; species Actinoplanes sp. NPDC049316. Next base: position 10,093 of record NZ_JBFAQM010000027.1, read on the forward strand.
CCGGCCCTTTCGTGCGTCGCGCCCGGCGACGGTCAGTCGCTCCTGGGTGGACGGTCGAGCATCTCGGTCAGCGCGCGGACCGCCGCATCCGTCGGGGAGGCCGCTTCGCGGTTGACCTCCCGCAGCTCCTGGTACACCTCTTCGCGGTGCACCTGGACGTCCCGCGGCGCCTTGATACCGATGCGGATGACGTCGCCGCGCGCCTCGAGCACGGTGACGACGACGTCATCGCCGATCATCACGCTCTCGCCGGCCTTCCTGGTCAGCACGAGCATCGTGGTAGCCCCTCACTCCATCCGTGGACAGGACACCGGCTGCGCCGGACCGCTCAGTAGTCCTTGCGCATGATGGCGCGGACCGGCATGTTGCTGCCGTTCAGGACGACCTGCATGGCCCGGCGCGTGTCCCGGTCGACCACGATCGGGGCGAGGAGGTTGGCGGTCGTCTCGTTGACCCCGGCGGTGATGACCACCATGAGCAGGAGCCGGTCCGGGTCCTTGGTGTTCAGGGCGGCGAACACGTCGTTCTCGATCTCGGGCGCGTAGTCCGGGAAGAACGGCTCCGGGGGCGCGACGAGGAAGCGGAGCTCCGGGTCGTCGATCGACGTGAACGCGTACAGGAGGCCCTCGTCGTTCAACCGGACCAGCACGAACTGCCGGTGTGCCGGGAAGCCGGGCATGGGGACAGCCATCTCGATGATCGGCATGTCCAGCTCGGTGTCGGTCATGGAGGCCCCAATCGGTCGGGACGCGGTGCGAGTACTCATGGTCACCTCAGGAAGTCGATGAGCGAGGGCTGGATCACCTTTGCCGAGGCGGCCAGAGCCGCCTGGTACGAGGTCTGCTGCAGCTGCATGTCCATGATGGTCTTCGGCAGGTCCACGTCCTCGACGTCGGAGAGCTGAGCCGTCACGTCCAGCAGCCGGTCTTCCGCGGACTGCTTCATCTGCGTAACCCGATTATATCGGGCACCTACCTCCGAAAGAGTGTTTTTCAGGTTATTACCTGCGGTCTCCAACCCTTCCAGCCCCGCGTTCAACCCGTCCATGTCGTTGGACCTCAACGCGGTCGAGATGTCCTCGAGCACCTTGAACACCGAGGTGCTGCCGTCGCCGAAGGCGCCCACCCCGTCGGCGTCCACCCGCACCTGCGAATTCGGACCGATCGTGCGGATCACGCCGTCCTGGTTGCCGATGAACTGACCGTCGGCGTCGAACGCCTTGGCCTGCGTGGTGGTGCCGCCGAACACCGGCCGGTCGAGGTACGTCGTGTTCGCGTACCCGATCATCGAGCTCTTGATCTGGTCGATCTCGGTGGCGAGCGCGTTGCGCGACTCGGCACTGTTCGAGCCGGCGTTGAGGCCCTGCAACGTCAGCGAACGGGCCCGCTGCACCAGGGTCGAGGCGCTGGTCAGTGTGCCGTCGAGGGTGCTCAGCCAGCCCAACCCGTCGTCGGCGCTGCGGACGTACTGGTTGTTGGCCCGGGTCTCGCCGCGCAGCTGCATCGACTGCAGCGTGCCGTTCGGGGAGTCCGAGGGGCGGTTGATCTGCTTGCCGCTGGAGAGCTGCTCCTGGATCTTCTCGCCGCGCTGGATGTTGCGCTGGAGGTTGGCGAGCACCCGCGTGTGGATGCTGCTCTCGGTGACCCTGTTCGCCATGTCCTGTCCTTACCTTCCGACCAGACCGGTGCGGTTGATGAGCTGGTCGAGCATCGAGTCGATCGTGGTGAGCACCCGGGAGGCGGCCTCGTACCCGCGCTGGTACGTCAGCAGGTTCGTCATCTCCTCGTCGAGGTTGACCCCGGACTCCGCCTCGCGGGCCGCGTCCACCTGCGCGGTGACGTTGACCTGGATCTCACTGCGCCGGGTCGACGTCTGCGCGTTGACCCCGAGGTCGGCGATCATGTCCTGGTAGACCAGGTCCGGGCTGCCGACCCTGGTCGCGGTGCCGGCGAGCGAAGTGGCCAGCGACCCGTCGTTCGTGCCGATCGGGTTGCCGTTCACGTCGAGCTTCGGAGTGCCGTCGGGGTTGGTCTCGTTCTTGGCGGAGATCGCGACGTCCTTCGGGTTCGTGATCGCCACGGTGATGTTCCGGGCGTACCGGCCCGTGGAGAAGTCCCCGGTGAAGAACTCGGTGCCGGCCGTGCCATCGGTCTTGTACGCCGAGGTCGTCGCGGCGTTCACCGTGTCCACCAGCGTCTTGGCCACCTTGTCCAGCTTCTCGGCCATGCCGGGCAGGATGGTCGTCATGGTGTCGACCATCGAGCCCATCGTGCCGCCGGCCTGGACGGTGTCGCCGGTGTCGGACCACGTGAGGCCGGCGGACCTGGTGCCGTTGGTGGGGTCGGCGTTGTAGTCGCGTTGAGCGTCCAGGGTGGAGACGCCGGCCGTGGCCGTCATCGGCCGCGTCGTGGTCCGGTTGACGAGGAGGGCGTTGCCGACGTACACGTCCATCGAGCCGTCGCTGCGGACCGAGGCGGTCGCGCCGATCAGCTCCGACAGCTTCATGACGGCCAGGTCCCGGCGGTCCTCGAGCTCGTTCACCACGACGCCGGTCGCCTTCGCCTTGACGATCGAGTCGTTGAGCTGCGCGATGGTGCCGGCCGCGGTGTTGATCTCGGAGGCGTACTTGGTGAGCTGGCTGGCGTTCGCCGACCACTGCGAGTCCAGTGAGCCGTACGCGCTGTTCAGTCCCTCCGCCACCACGCTGCTCTGCTGCAGGAGCGCGGACCGGGCGGCGACGCTGGTCGGCTCGTCGCCGACGTCACCCCACGCGGCCCACATGTCGTGCATCTGCGCCTGCAGCGCGGTGCTGCTGGGTTCGGCGAAGACGTCCTCGAGCGAGGTGTACGCGGCCGCCTGGTTCGACAGGTACGCGCTGTTCGCGTGCTCCGTACGGCCGCGGTTCTCCAGATACTGGTCGCGGAGGCGCTGCACGTCGGTGACGGCCACGCCGGTGCCGAGCCCGTCGGTCGTCGCCCAGCGCACCCCCACGGTGGAGCCGACCTGCGCCTGCATGTCGACCCGCTGGCGGGTGTAGCCCTCCGTGGTGGCGTTCGCGATGTTCTGACCGGCCACGTCGAGACCGCGGCGCTGCGCGTACAGCGAGGTCAGCGCGGTGTTGATACTGCCGAAGCTGCTAGCCATCAGATCGCCTCGTCCACCAGGCTCGGGCGGCGCACTCCGCCGCTGACGGTCTTGCCCTGCGGGCCATAGGTTTCCACTGTTCCGGCGAACGCGAGCATGGTTTCGCGAGCCGCGCGCTGGCCGGCGGTGAGCAGGTCACGGTTGGCCTCCGCCATGGTCCCGATCTCCTGCGTCAGGGTCAGGAAGGCCTTGCGGTGCTGGTGCAGCAGGTCGGACCAGGGCGCGGGCGCCGCGTCGGCGAGCTGGCCGAGGGACGCCTCCGCCGGCAGACCGAGCTCCAGCGCGACAGCCTGCGCGTACGCGGCCCGCGCCACCTCGGTCTGCCGGATCTGGTCCAGCACGACCTCCACCTCGCGGGTGGCGTGCGCGAGCCAGCGCGAGCGGTTGGAGGCCAGGAGCAGCTGCTCCTCCTCGAGCTTGAACAGCAGAAGCTCCAGCAGCTCCCGTGCCCGCCACAGGACGCTGGACAGGTCGGTCAGGCTCACCCGGTCCTCCGTCTTCCTCATGCGGGACGGCCCGGACGGCGCGTTCCCTGTTCATCCGGACAGGTCGGCACGGCAGGTGGGTCTCTGAGGGGTTTCCAGCCGGTAGCAGGCCGGAGATCTGGCAATCGCCCGAAAAGCCCGAAGAAATTTCGCAGACTGCTCATGACCGGCGGACGACCGCCGATCTGACTGGCGCAACGCCAACGGCTTACGGATGAGCCGCCACGGACCCGCACTCAAGGAGGAAACACCATGGGTCTCCGCATCAACCAGAACATCGCCGCCCAGAACGCCTACCGGAACCTGTCGGTCACCGACAGCCAGATGTCGAAGTCGCTGGAGAAGCTGTCCAGCGGTTTCCGCATCAACCGCGCGGCCGACGACGCGGCCGGCCTCTCGATCTCCGAGGGCCTGCGGGCGCAGGTCGGTGGCCTCAAGGTCGCCGTCCGCAACGCCCAGGACGGCATCAGCGTCGCGCAGACCGCTGAGGGCGCGCTCAACGAGGTCACCTCGATCCTGCAGCGCATGCGTGACCTGTCGGTCCAGGCCGCCAACGGCGGTTCGAACGACTCCGAGGCGAAGGCCGCGGCGCAGAAGGAGTTCGGCCAGCTGAACGACGAGCTGGACCGGATCGGCAACACGACGTCCTTCGGCAAGTCGAAGCTGCTCGACGGCACCTTCGGCAAGGCGCAGGAGGTCGTCGGCACCAAGCAGGACCCCAGCACGAACGCCCTGCCGACGGGCAACCTGACCTTCGAGATCACCGACATCGACGGCCAGACCCTGGCGGCGCCGATCACGGTGACCACGACCGGTCCCGGCGCCGGCGCCAGCGCCAAGGACGTCGCCGACTCGATCAACACCGCTCTGAAGAGCGCGCTGAAGGCCGGCGGCTACAAGGGTGACGAGATCCAGGCGAGCGCGACGGTCGCCGACGACGGCTCCGGCTACACCTTCAAGCTCGACGGCCCGAAGGCCTTCACCCTCACCGACACTGGTGGCGGCCTGGCCACCATCGGTGTCGCCGCGGCCGCGAGCACCACGAACACGGCGGCGAACTCCGGCCAGTTCCAGGTCGGCGCCAACAGCGGCGAGACGATGAACATCGCCATCGGCAAGATCAGCGCCAACTCCCTCGGCACCGACATCCTGGACCTGACGTCGGACCCGGACGCCGCGATCGACGCCCTCGACACCGCCATCCAGTCGGTGTCGGACCAGCGCGCCACGCTCGGTGCGTACCAGAACCGGTTCGAGCACACGATCAACAACCTGAACGTCTCGGTCGAGAACCTGTCCGCGTCGGAGTCGCGTATCCGTGACACCGACATGGCGCAGGAGATGGTCGCCTTCACCCGCAACCAGATCCTGACCCAGGCCGGCACCTCGATGCTGTCGCAGGCCAACCAGGCCTCGCAGAACGTTCTGTCGCTGCTGCGCTAACCGAACCGCTACCGGCAAGTCCTAACCGAATATCGCTGACAACCGAATAGTCGGGGGTAGCTGGCAGACGGCGCCGGCTACCCCCGCTTCGCATCTGTACCCGCAGGAAAGTAGGCGCCCCCGTGACCAGTTCGATCGACGGCCTCGTCAGTGGTCTCAGCACCTCCTCCATGATCAGCCAGCTGATGCAGGTGGAGGCGGCCCCGCAGACCCGCCTGAAGTCCAAGGTCACCGCCGCCGAGACGGTGGTGTCGTCGTACCAGGCCGTCAACACGAAGGTCTCGGCGATGAAGACCGCCGCCGACACCCTGAGCCAGCTCAGCACGTGGCGCGCGGTCAAACCCACCTCGAGCTCGACCTCCGTGACGGCGACCGCCACCGGCGGCACCGACGCGGTGGCCGGCGCGGTGAAGTTCTCGGTCAAGGCGCTCGCGACCGCCCAGTCCGCGACCATGCGCGTGGACACGTCCACCGAGCCGGATCCGCTCGACCCGGCGAAGACCCGCGGCGTCCAGTTGAACGTGCCGGACACGATCTCGATCACCGTCGGCCGGGAGGTGAACGGCGTCGTCACCGGCACACCGGTCGACATCGACGTCAGCAAGGACAAGTCCGCCAAGGGCATCCAGGCCGCCATCAACAACGCCGGCCTCGGCGTCAAGGCGACGCTCGTCCAGGTGGGCAGCAACCAGAGTGTGCTGCAGCTGAACGGCGCGAAGACCGGCGCCGACAACGCCTTCGCCGTCACCGGCCTCGAGAGCGCCGCCGCCGACGCGAACGGGCTCGTCCAGCTGACCACCGCAGCCGACGCGGTCGTCGAGGTCGGCGGTGGCGATGCGACCCCGGGCGGCTACACGCTCACCAGTGGCACCAACACTTTCACCGGTCTGATGGCGGGCGTCAGCATCACCGTCGGCAAGCTCGAGGACGACGTGACCGTCACCTCCACGTCGGACGTGTCCGGCATCGCCGCCAAGTTCCAGGCGCTCGTGGATGCGGCCAACAGCATGCTGGGCGAGATCAGCAAGCAGACCGCGTACGACCCGGACACGAAGAAGGGTTCGCCGCTGACCGGCGACTTCTCGGTGCGGCAGATGAGCCAGCAGGTGCTGAGCGCGATCAGCCAGGGCCTGTCCTACCGCAAGCCGGGTGCGCCCGCGGCGCCGGACCCCGCCACGGCGACGCAGGCGGACATCGACGCGGACAAGCTGGCCAACGTCGTCAACTTCGGCAGTCTCTCCAAGCTCGGCGTCGCCCTCGACTCGTCCGGCCAGCTGACCTTCGACGCGGCCAAGTTCACCGCCGCGTACAACGCGGATCCGACCGCGATCAAGGAGGCCGGGACCGCCTTCGCCGACAAGTTCGAGGCGCTGGCGACCACGCAGACGGCCAACGTCACCTCCTCCATCACCGGCCGCAAGAACGTCATCGACAGCTTGAACCTGCAGATCGACGACTGGGACACCCGGCTGCTGGCTCGGCGCGAGGCCCTGCAGAAGCAGTACTCGGGCCTGGAGACCGCCCTCTCCAAGCTTCAGTCGCAGTCCACCTGGCTCTCCGGCCAGATCGCCAGCCTCGGCTGACGCCCGCCCTACCCGACCTGACCTGACCGCCCAAGGAATACGCCCATTCCTGAGCAAAGGGAACAAATGACCTCTCCGCTGAACCGCTACCTGCAGGACTCCGTCAGCACCGCCTCCCCGGGCAAGCTGCTGGTCATGCTCTACGACCGCCTTGTCATGGACCTCTTCCAAGGGGAGGAGGCGCTGCGCAACGGCGAGCGGGAGCAGGCCAACGACAAGCTGAACCACGCCCAGGAGATCATCCTGGAGCTGCGTACCACCCTCGACGTGGACGCCTGGGCCGGCGCAGCCGGTCTGGCGAACCTGTACGGGTTCCTGCTGACCGAACTCATCGGCGCCAACATCGCCCGCGACGCCGACCGCGTCGCAGCCTGCCGCGCGCTGGTCGAGCCGCTGCGCGACGCCTGGCGCGAGGCGGCCACGCTCGCGGTCGCACCGTCCGCCCCCGTGGCCTGAGATGCCGATGATGCTCCAAGAGCGAGGTGGTGACAGCGTGACCGACGGATGGCGAGACGCATGGACCGCCGCGCTCGACGAGCTCGAGATGGACGTGGCCGCCACGGAGGCGATGCTGGCCGACGCGCGCCGCTACGCCGAGACCCCGCCGTCCGACATGTGGAAGCCGCCGACCGAGCTGGGCGCGCTGCCGCTCGAGCTGCGCCCGCGCGCCGACGAGATCCTCACCCGTCAGCTGGCGGCCGCGCAGGAGATCGCCCGCCGGCTCACCGCCACGCGGGTCCAGCAGGCGATGACCAGCCGGATCGAGACCGGCGAGGCGGTCAAGCGCCCGGTCTACCTCGACTGCGCCATGTGACGACCACCGCGCCGCACCGGCCCGGGACCCCGCCGGGGTCCCGGGCTTTTGCGTGCAACTCAGCGGCAACCATTTGCCGCTCAGCGGATCGGCGGGCAGGCCGAAGCGAAAGGTACGAGCAAAGGATTGCTCCGCCCCACCGCCACGGACCGGCACCCTCGATCCACTGGAAGGAACCGCCGCCGTGTTCGACGACGTCGCATCGTCATCGCTCCGCGTCGCAGTGGCCGGCCTGTCCGCCCGGCAGAACGCCATCGCCAACAACATCGCGAACATCGAGACCCCCGGCTACCAGGCCCGTAAGGTCAAGTTCGAGGAGGCGCTGAGCAGCGCCGTCACCAACGGCCGGTCGCCCTCGTCGGTCACGCCGAGCGTGCAGACCTCGCTGGAGCCGACGCGCCTGAACGGCAGCAACGTCAACCTCGACGAGGAGACGCTCTCGCACATCGACACCACGATGCGCTACTCGCTGGCGATCCGCGCTCTCGACGGCAAGTACAGCCTGATCCGCGACGCGATCAAGGGGGCCTGAGCTAGATGAGCACCTTCAACGCGATCGGCGTGGCCGGCACCGGCGTGACGGTCTACCGCAAGTGGCTGGACGCCGTGTCCGACAACATCGCCAACATCGACAACGTCAGCCGGACGTCCGAGAACGCCTTCCAGGCCCGCTACGTCGTCGCCCAGGAGGCGCAGGACGGCAACGGCGCCCAGGTCGGCGGCATCGCGTACGGCAGCGCCGAGGGCCGGCTGTCGTACGAGCCGGACAACCCGCTGGCCGACACCGAGGGCTACGTCCGCCGCCCCGACATCGACCTCGGCGGCCAGATGGCGCAGCTGATCATGGCGCAGCGCTCGTACCAGGCGAACCTCTCCGTGGTCGACCGGGCGCGCGAGTCCTACCAGGCCGCGATCAACCTCGGGAAGGCCTGATCATGACCTCTCCCATCGGCGCGATCGGCGCGGTCTCCGGCCTCAGCGGCGTGACCGGGGTCGGCGGTGTCGCCGGCGCGTCCGGCGCCGGCCAGGTCACCGGCCCGAACACCGACTTCGCGAGCATGCTGTCCAAGGGTCTGGAGAGCGTCCAGGCGTCCCAGACCAAGGCCGGCGACCTGGCCGTCCAGGTGGCCAACGGCACCCTGCAGGACCCGGCGCAGTACACGATGGCGGCCACCGAGGCCTCCCTCGGGCTGCAACTGACCATGGCGATCCGGAACAAGGCCGTCGAGGCCTTCCAGGAAATCATGAGGATGCAGGCTTAGCATGACGGACCGTCTCCCCGCGCCCGTACGCAAGGTCGGCGACACCTTCAAGTCCTTCACCCCCGGACAGAAGGCGGTCACGATCGCCGCCGTGCTCGCCCTCGCGATCGGCGGCTACTTCTTCGCCACGTGGGCCTCGAAGCCCTCGTACGCCGCCCTGTTCAGCAATCTGTCGAGCAAGGACGCCTCCGCGATCGTCGAGTCGCTGCAGAAGTCCGGCACGCCGTACGAGCTGGCCAACGGCGGCACGACGATCATGGTGCCGCAGGACCAGGTGTACGACGTGCGCCTGCAGATGTCCGGCGAGGGGCTCCCGGGGGACGCCGACACCGGCTACGCCCTGCTCGACAAGCAGGGGATCACCACCAGCGACTTCATGCAGCACACGAACTACCAGCGGGCGCTGCAGGGCGAGCTGGCCAACACCATCAAGAGCATCGACGGCGTCGAGGCGGCGACGGTGAACCTGGTCATCCCGCAGAAGGACGTCTTCGCCGACGACCAGGAGAAGACCACCGCCTCCGTGCTGGTGTCCTCCTCGCCGAGCAAGCCGCTGTCGGGTCAGACCGTGCAGGCGATCGTGAACCTCGTCGCCTCGTCCGTCGAGGGGCTGGACCCCACCAACGTCACCGTGGTCGGCGCCGACGGCAAGGTGCTGTCGAGCGGCAACGGGGCGCCCGTGGCCACCGGCGGCGACAGCGGTTCCGACTCGCAGACCATCGCCTTCCAGAACCGCCTGAACTCGTCGCTGCAGAAGATGCTCGACGCCGTCGTCGGACCCGGCCACGCCGTGGTGACCACGACCGCGGAGCTCGACTTCGACCAGACCCAGACGACCAGCAAGACGTACTCCTCCGACCCTTCGGTCGCCGCGCTCTCCGAGCAGATCCAGCGGGAGGCGTACAACGGCAACGGCAACGGGACCGGCGGCGTGCTCGGCCCGGACAACATCCAGGGGCCGTCGGGTGCGGCCGGCACCGGCCAGTACGAGAACAGCACCATCACCCGCAACAACTCGGTCAACGAGGTCACGGAGACCCGCAACCGGGCGCCGGGCAGCATCAAGCGGCTCAACGTCGCCGTCCTGCTCGACGCGACCACCGCGGGCGCCGTCAACCAGGCCGACGTGCAGACCCTGGTCAGCGCCGCGGCCGGTGTCGACCCGACCCGGGGCGACACCGTGGCGGTCAGCGCGATGGCGTTCGACACCTCGGCCGCCACCGCCGCCCAGAACGCCCTGGCCGCCTCGGCCGCCGCGGAGAAGTCGGCGAAGCAGACGTCGCTGATCAAGACCGCCGCCATGGCCCTGGTCGTGCTCTTCCTGATCTTCCTGGCCTGGCGCTGGAGCCGGAAGCAGAAGAAGCGCAAGGCGCTCACCCCGGCCGAGCTGCGACACCTCGAGGAGATGCAGGCCGCCCTGGAGGCGCAGCGCCTGGCCGAGCTGAACGCGGCGATCCCGTCGCCGGCGATCGAGGCCGCGAACATCACCCACGAGGCGCTGGAGGAGCGGCAGCGGGAGATCGAGCAGATGGTCGAGGACCAGCCGGAGGAGATGGCCGCCCTGCTGCGGGGCTGGCTGGGCGCCGGCCGCTGACCCACCGACCGACCCCGTCCCCTGGTTCAAGGAGGAACCGCGTTGACCACGCCGGCACTGAGCACGAATACGATGACCGGCCTGCGCAAGGCCGCCATCCTGCTGGTGCGCATGGGCAAGGAGTACTCGACCCGGGTGCTCGCGAACATGAGCGAGAGCGAGGTCGAGGAGCTGTCGGCCGAGATCGCCCGGCTCGGCAAGCTCGAACCCGAGGTCGTCGTCGACGTCATCGACGAGTTCTACGCGCTGGCGACGACCAAGCACGCCGGCGCGGGCGGCATGGCGTACGCCCGCGAGCTGCTCGAGGCGTCGCTGGGCACCGAACGGGCCCAGCTGATCCTCGACCGGCTCCAGGCGTCGATGACCGACATGCCGTTCAACTTCCTCAGCCACGCCGACCCCCGGCAGCTGCTCTCGTACGTGCAGTACGAGCACCCGCAGACGATCGCACTGGTGCTGGCACACATCCCGTCGGCGCTGGCGTCGTCGATCCTGTCCGGGCTGGCGCCGGAGGTGCAGTCCGATGTGGCACACCGCATCGCCGTCATGGACCGCACCTCCCCCGACGTGATCCGCCAGGTCGAACTGGCCCTGCAGCGCAAGCTCTCCACCGTGCTGCAGCCCGACGAGCTGTCCACGGTCGGCGGCCTGGGACCGCTGGTCGACATCATCAACCGCGCCGACCGCACCACCGAGCGGCTCATCCTGGAGGCGCTGGAGAAGCGCAGCCCGGAGATCGCCGAGGAGATCCGGCGGCGGATGTTCATGTTCGAGGACATCGTGACCCTCGACGACCGTTCGGTGCAGCTGGTGCTGCGCCAGGTCGAGCCCGCGGACCTGGCCACCGCGCTCAAGGGCGTGGCCGACGCGGTCCGCGACAAGGTCACCAGCAACCTGTCCGAGCGGGGCCGGGAGAACCTGCTCGAGGAGATGGACCTCATGGGCCCGGTCAAGGTGCGCATGGTCGAGGAGGCGCAGCAGAAGATCGTCTCGGTGATCCGCTCGCTCGAGGACTCCGGCCAGATCGAGATCCAGCGCGGCGGTGAGGCCGATGAGCTCATCGCCTGACGAGCGCCCGGTGCTGCGCGGCTCGGTGGCCGAGTCCGCCGCGGCCGCCCGCTTCGGCGTGGACCTGCGCCGCGGCGTACCCATGGACAGCGCTCCGGTCGAGCGGGCGAAGCACGAGGCCCGGACGGCCGGCTACGCCGAGGGATGGGCTCAGGGCCAGCGGGCCGCCGCGATGGAGGCCGAGGCGGCCGCCGAGCGCGCGCGGGCCGTGGAGCAGGCGCACGACCAGCGGCGCGCCGCCGCGCTGGCGCAGGCGGTCAACGCCCTGGGCCGGGCGGTGACCAACCTCGAGACGCAGCTGATGCCGACCCTGCACGAACTGCAGGAGGCCGTGCTCGCGCACGCGTTCGAGCTCGCCGAGGCCATTGTGGGCCGGGCGATGGACGACCCCGAGGGCCGGGCCGCCGCGGCGCTGCGCCGGGCGATGAACGCCGCACCCGAGCAGGGCGACATCGTGGTGAGCCTGCATCCCGACGATTTCGCCAATCTGGTCGGTACGGCAACCGACGCCGACTACAACTACGAGGGTCGGCCGGTGCACCTGCGCCCCGATCCCGCCCTGCGGCCCGGCGACGCCGTCGCGGAGACCGGCACCACCACGGTGGACGCGTCCATCGCCGCGGCCGTCGCCCGAGCAAAGGAAGCCCTCCGCCTGTGACCGACGTCTTCCGCAACCGGATCAACGCCGCGCTGACGGCGGCCCAGCCGCTCACCCGGGGCAAGGTGACCGGTGCGGTGGGCCTGCGGGTCACGGTGAGCGGGCTCGAGGCGCGGGTCGGCGACCTGCTGCAGATGGGTGAGGGTGACGAGGCGGTCCTGGCCGAGGTCGCGGCGCTCGACGGCGAACGGCTGTCCTGCCTGCCGCTGGGCCCGATCGCCGGATTGAGCACCGGCACGCCGGTGGTCTCCACGGGCGGTCCGCTACGGGTGGCGGTCGGCCCCGATCTGCGCGGCCGGATCCTGGACGGGCTGGGCCGGCCGATGGACGGCGGCCCGCCGCTCAAGGGCGAGATGGTCAGCATCGAGGCCGCGCCCCCGTCGGCGATGGAACGCCAGCTCGTGGACGCGCCGATGCCGCTGGGGGTACGGGTCCTGGACACGCTCGTGCCCTGCGGGCGGGGCCAGCGCATCGGCATCTTCGCCGGTTCGGGCGTCGGCAAGAGCACGCTGATGAGCATGATCACACGGGGCACCACCGCCGAGCTGAACGTGGTCGCCCTGGTCGGCGAGCGCGGCCGCGAGGTGCGCGAGTTCATCGAGCACGACCTCGGCCCGGAGGGACTGGCCCGCTCGGTGGTGGTGATCGCGACCTCCGACACGCCGCCGCTGGTCCGGCTCCGCGCCGGCGCGGTGGCGACCCGCATCGCCGAGTACTTCCGCGACGAGGGCGGCGACGTCCTGCTGATGATGGACAGCGTGACCCGCGCGGCGATGGCCCAGCGCGAGGTCGGCCTCTCCGTCGGCGAGCCGCCGGCCACCCGCGGCTACCCGCCGTCGGTCTTCGCGATGCTGGCCTCGCTGCTGGAACGCGCCGGCCCGGGAGCGCGCGGCAGCATCACCGGCCTCTACACCGTGCTGGTCGAGGGCGACGACCACAACGAGCCGATCGCCGACGCGGCCCGGTCCATCCTGGACGGCCACATCGTGCTGGACCGCAAGCTCGCCACGGCCGGCCACTTCCCCAGCATCCAGGCCCTGGACTCGATCTCCCGGGTGGCGAACAAGATCACCACCCCGGAGCAGCGCAGCGACGCGACGGAGCTGCGCCGGCTGATGGCCGCCCACCGCGAAGTCCGCGAGCTCGTCGAGATCGGCGCGTACGTCCCGGGCACCAACCCCGAGGCGGACCGGGCGGCGGCGATCTGGCCGCAGATCACCGCGTTCCTGCGTCAGGGCCTCGACGAGAAGGTCGGCGCGGAGCAGGCCTGGGCGCAGCTGCGCCAGCTCATCGCGGCTTCCTGACCCGGGTCGCGTGCAGCGACGCCAGCAACTGGAGGCGGTCGGCGTCCGCGCTACCCGGTTCGGCCGTGAAGACCAGCACGACCGGCCCGGGGTTGCCGGGCAGCGGGTACGTGTCCCAGTCCAGGACGATGTCGCCGACCTCGGGGATGCGGAAGGTCTTGCTGCCGCTGACCGACTCCCGGACGTCGTGGCGTTCCCACAGCCGCCGGAACTCGGCGCTGCGGATGCTCAGCTCGCCGACGATCGCGGTGGCGCGCGGGTGGGTGGGGTCGGTGGCGACCGCGGCGCGCATCATGCCGATGTAGTCCAGGGCCTGCTGCTCCCAGTCCGGGCACTGCCGGCCGCCGGTGTACGCGTCGTCGAACATCAGCAGCAGCATGTTGAGCCGCTCGGGCGGAACGGCGCCCGGATCGCCGAGCAGTGCCTCGGCCATGTCGTTCCAGGCCAGCACGTCGAGGTGCCGCCCGAGGACCACGGCCGGGGTGCCCATCACCCGCAGCAGCCGCCGGGTGCTGTCGGGCACCCGTTCCGGATCCCGGCGTATGCCGGCGGGCGCGGGCCGGCGGGCGGCACGGGCGAGCGTGAACAGGTGCCGGCGTTCCTCGTCGGCCAGGTCGAACGCGGCGGCGAGCGCGTCCAGGACGTCGTCGGAGGGGCGCACCTCCCGGCCCTGCTCCATCCGCTGGTAGTAGTCGGTGCTCAGCCCGGCCAGGAGCGCCAGCTCCTCGCGCCGCAGCCCGGTGACGCGGCGCCGGCCGCCCGGTTCCAGGCCCACGTCCTCCGGACGCAGCCGGCTGCGCCGGGCGCGCAGGAAATCCCCGAGCTCACGGGCGTACGGGTGGGTGCCGGTCATGCCGCCAGTGTGCCGTCTCCGGCACGGGTGAAGGTAGGTCCCGCAGACCTAGGCTCAGCGGTACGACGGGATCACGCCGCCGCGCCCCTAGCGTCGGCGCATGACCACTGACATCCCTGACCAGCGCGGCCGCGTCGCCGTCGTCACCGGCGCGAACTCGGGCCTCGGGCTCGTCACCGCCACCGCGCTCGCCCGTGCCGGCGCCCGCGTCGTGCTCGCCGTCCGCAACACCGCGGCCGGCGCGGAGGCGGCCCGGACGATCGGCGGCGAGGTGGAGGTGCGCGAGCTGGACCTGGCGTCGCTCGCGTCCGTACGCGCCTTCGCCGCCAAGCTGACCGCCGACCACCCGGCCGTCGACCTGCTGATCAACAACGCCGGGCTGGTGCTGCTCGGCCGGCGCCGGACCACCTCGGACGGCTTCGAGCTGCACCTGGGCACCAACCTGCTCGGGCACTTCGCGCTGACCGGCCTGCTGCTCGACACCATCGCCGCGGCGCCGGCGCCCCGGGTCGTCAACCTCAGCTCGATCACCCACAAGCGGGCGCACCTCGACTTCGACGACCTGATGTCGCAACGTAGGTACGATGCTGCACGCGTGTACGGGGTCTCGAAGCTCGCCACCACGGTGTTCGGCCTCGAACTGGACCGCCGCCTGCGGGCCGCCGGTTCGCCGGTCGTCAGCGTGCTCGCGCATCCCGGCATCTCGCGGACGAACCTGACGCCGCGCGCCTGGGAGGACAGCGGCCTGCCGGGGCGCCTCATCGCCCGGGCCGGACTGCTGTTCACGCAGCCGGTGGAGCGGGGCGCCGCACCTCAGTTGCACGCCGCCACCGCGCCCGGGCTGCGCGGCGGCCAGTTCTTCGGGCCCTCCGGCTTCCTGGAGATGCGCGGCCGGGTCACCGAGGTCCGGCCCAGCACCGAGGCCGCCGACCCGGCCGTCGGCAAGCGCCTGTGGGCCGCCGCCGAGGAGCTGACCGGCGTCAGCTACCTCTGAGCCGTACCGGGTGCAGGTCGGGTGCAGCCGCTCAGCGGGCCCGCGAACGGGCCGACCGGGACTGTGACGGTTCTTCCTGGGAGGTCTCGTGAATCGCTTGTTCCGGCTCGGCCCCGTGCTGCGCGCACGTAAGGCCCAGGAGGACGCCGCCCGCGGCGCGGTCATCCAGTCCCGCCAGGAGATCCGCGAGGCCCAGGCGCTGGTCAAGCGCCGGCAGCTGGACCTGGCCGGGGCGGACGCCCCGACCGAGGGCGCCGCCCGGGCCATGGTCGCCTCGATGGTGGCCCGCCAGTCGCTCGCGGCCACGCTGTCCGGCGCGCACCGGATGGTGACCGACGCCGAGGAGCGGACCAGGGAGAAGGTCGCCGAGCTGGCCGACGCCGCGAAACGGCGCCGGGCGGTGGAGATGCTCGCCGAGCGGCACGCGGAGACCGTACGCCGCCACGACCTCACCGTGGACCAGAACACCATCGACGAGATGGCGGTGACCTCGAAGGCGCGCAACGCCGCCCGGGGCGTGGACGCCATGAACGAGGAACGGGCCAGCTCGCTGCGGCACGGCAGCGGCACGATCGCCGACCGGGCCGCCGCGGCCGCCGCGCGCGAGGACGCCGCCCGGGAGGCCGCGCTGGCCGTCGCCGCCCAGCGGCCGGCCATCGACCTCGCCGACGCCCGCACCGCGATCGCGGCGACGCGCGCGCAGTTGGGCTTTGCCGCTAAGCGCTCACCGGAACCGGCCGAACTCGAGAACGAAGGCCACGACGACCAGGGGAGCCGCGCATGATGGGTGTTGACGGTGTTCTGTCCCGCATCTCCGAGCTGCAGTCGCAGCTGGGGATCGCACCGGCCACCACCAGCACCGCCGCACAGTCGGGCGCGTCGTTCGCCACCGCTCTCGCGGACGCCGGCGGCCGCCCGTCCACCATCGGGGCCGGCTCCGGCGTCACCGGGCAGGCCGTGGTCGACGCCGCCAAGAAGTACCTCGGGACGCCGTACGTGTTCGGCAGCACCGATCCCGGCAAGGGGCTGGACTGCTCGGCGCTGGTGCAGCGGGCGTACAAGGACCTCGGGATCGACCTGCCGCGCACCTCGCGCGAGCAGGCGCGGGCCGGCACGAAGGTGGACAGCCTCGCCCAGGCCGAGCCCGGCGACATCCTCGCCTTCGACTCCCCGGTCGACCACGTCGCCATCTACCTGGGCGGCAACAAGATGATCGCGGCGCCCAAGCCCGGCGACCACGTCAAGATCCAATCGGTGTACGAGACGCCGACGCACATCCGTCGCGTGCTCGGCACCCCCGAGACCTCCGGCACGGCCGCCGCTGCCGCCGTACGCCCCGCCAGCCTGCAGAACTCCGCCTCGCTGGCCGGCGTCCCGTACGCGGACATGTTCGTGCAGGCCGGCGCCAAGTACGGCGTCTCGCCCAAGCTGCTCGCCGCCGTGGCGAAGGTCGAGTCCGGGTACGACCCGAAGGCGGTCAGCCGAGCCGGCGCGCAGGGCCTCATGCAGCTCATGCCGGCCACCGCGCGCGGCCTGGGCGTGCACGACTCCTTCGACCCGCAGCAGGCGATCAACGGCGCGGCGAAGCTGCTCTCCGGCCACCTCAAGGAGTTCAAGTCCCTGCCGCTGGCGCTGGCCGCGTACAACGCCGGCGGCGGCAACGTGCACAAGTACGGCGGCATCCCGCCGTTCGCGGAGACCCAGGCGTACGTGCCGAAGGTCCAGAAGGCGCTCGCCGCTCTCGGCTGAGCTCACGGAGGGAAGCGCGCCATGACCAGCTCCGTCACGGGTCCGGACCGCAGGCCGGCGGTCGACGCCGGGCGCCGTACGGCCGCCCGCACCGGCGACGGCGCGGAGGCTTTCGGCTCCGCGCTCTCCGCCGAGCTGGACCGGTCCCCCGCCACCGAGCGGGAGCGCGACGGTGAGGCACGGACGCGCGCGGACGCCGCCCGGAACCGGTCCGCCGACGCGCGCTTCGAGAGCCGCGCGGCACAGCAACGGGCCGCCGAGCGGGCCCACGCCCGCGCCGCCGAACTCACCCACGCCCGCGCCGCCGGATCGACCCATGCCCGCACTGCCGACCGCAGCGGCCCCACCGCCGCCGAGACGGCCGCGGAGAACCGCTTCCAGCTGCGTGCGGCCCAGGACCGCGACGCCGAGCAGCAGCGCATGTCGCAGGCGAGGGCCGCGGCGCGGCGGACGACCGCGCAGCGCCCCGACCCGGCCGAGCCCACCTCTCCCGCTCCGGAGGAGGAGCGGGCTGAGCGGTCCGACGCTCCGATGACGCCCGCGGCCGCCACGACGGCGGCGCTGCCGATCCCGGGCGGTGACACCTCGACCGTCCCAGCTGAAGCCGCTCCAGCCCAGGTCACCACCCCGGGGATGGCGCAGGCCGCCGCCTGGACGCAAGCCGAGACGCAGGCCGCCGCCCGGGTCGCGGACGCACCGCCCTCCCGGATCTCGCTCGCGCCCAGCAGCGCCGCGCAGACGACCGCCACCCAGGCCGACGCCGCTGCCCAGACGGTCGCCATGCGCGCGGCACCGGCGGCCGGGACCACGCCGGCTGCCACAACCGCACCTGAAGCCGCACCCGCACCGGCGGCTCCGACTACCGCCACCACAACGGCGACACCGGTCACCGCAGCCGCAATGGCGACGAGCTCATCCGTGGCCTCCGGGGCCGCCGGGCCGCAGGGCGTCGCCCCGGCTGCCGCGCAACCGGACACCGGCCAACCGACCACCGCAGCCGCAGCCGCAGCGACCTCGATGGATGCGCCGGCATCAGCACCCGCACCCGCACCAACGGCACCGGCGCCGGCACCGGCTGCGGCACTTTCCGACGCGGTCCCCCCGTCCCCGCCGGACGCGCCGACCACGGACTCGGCACCGCTCGCGCCGCCGTCCGACCCACCGGCGGCCGGCCCGGCACCGGCCACGCCGACCCCGGCTGAGGCCACAGCGGCCACGACCGCCACCCCTGCCGCCGACCTGTCCGCGACGGCTACCCGTGCCGCCGACCCGTCCGCGACGGCTACCCGTGCCGCCGACCCGTCCGCGACCGCCACGCCCGCGGCTGACCCCCAGTCACCGGCGGACACACCGGCCGCCTCCGGCACCGCCGCTACCACCGACCAGTCCGGCACCGCCGGTCAGGAGCAGCAGCCGTCGCAGGGCGACGGCCGCGGAGGCCAGGGCGCTCCGACTCCCTTCACGGCGAACCAGGCCACGCCGGCCACGCCGGGACCGGAGGCACCGGCGGGTCTGCCCACGGTCGGACCGGTCGGACCGGCCGCGCCCGCGGCACCGGTCGCCGCGCCCACCACCGCCCCGCCGCCGGCCGCTCCGCCGCTGCCCGGTCCGGTGGCGATGCAGCTGGCCGCGCGGATCACCCCGCTGCGCCTCGACGCCGACGGCGTGCACCGGCTCACCGTCAACCTGCACCCGGCTGACCTCGGGCCGGTGCAGATCATCGCGGAGATCCGCAACGGCGAGATCAACGTTCAGCTGGCGAGTTCGACGGACGCCGGCCACGAGTCGTTGCGGGACGCGATGGACGACCTGCGCCGCGAGTTGCAGCAGTCCGGTTTCGCCAACACGTCGCTGGACCTGCGGCAGGGCTCGGCGCAGCAGGACCAGGCGCGGCAGCAGTTCGCGTTCATGAACAACGGAGGCGGGAACGGGCGCGACGGGCGTACCGGAAACGGTTCTCCGGGCGCGGCTCCCGCACCGGCCGAAACCGCCGCACCGGCCCCTTCCCGCCCCACCGGCAACAGCCGCCTCGACGTCCAGGCCTGAGCCGGCCTGTCGGTCACGACGGGCCGGGCTTTGGCTCCGGATCCGCCGAAAATAGGGGCTAAGCGAATCGGCGCGCCCGCCGAACCTGAGTGCGAGGGCCAACCACCCAACTCAGGAGGACCCGGCGGATGACTTCCCCGATCAACGGATTCGTCAGCAACCAGTACGACGACAAGACCGCGCGGTCCACGTCGACGTACTCCACCAAGACGACGGTCGACGCGGGCAGCAAGTCGGTCGCCGACCAGGACACCTTCCTGAAGCTCCTGGTGGCCCAGCTGAAGTACCAGGACCCGTCGAACCCGGCCGACTCCACCCAGTTCCTGGCGCAGACGGCCCAGTTCACCCAGGTCGAGAAGCTCGGCCAGATCGCCCAGATGATGCAGGCCCAGCAGTTGATCGGCGCGAGCGCGCTGGTCGGCCGCACGGTCACGTACCAGGACGCCAACGGCGTCTCCCAGACGGGCGTCGTCACCAAGACGAAGCTCAACGGGGACAGCGAACCGACCCTCGTGGTCGGGAACACGGATGTGCAGCTGTCCAAGGTCACGGAAGTCCAGCAGACATCGGCCGCGACCGGCGCCACCGGCGCCGCCGCCGGCAGCGGACAGACCGCAACCCAGCCCACCACCTCCGCTCCCGCGACCACGAAGGACAACTGACCTATGCTGCGTTCCCTCTTCTCCGGCATCAGCGGCCTGCGCGCGCACCAGCAGATGATGGACGTGACCGGAAACAACATCGCCAACGTCAACACGACCGGCTACAAGTCCAGCCAGACCGTCTTCCAGGACACGCTGTCGCAGATGGTCAACGCGGCCGGCGCCCCGCAGAACGGCGCGGGCGGCACCAACCCGGCGCAGGTCGGCCTCGGTGTGCGGACCGCGAGCGTCAACGCGAACTTCAGCCAGGGCGCCGCGCAGACCACCGGCAAGTCGGGCGACATGATGATCCAGGGTGACGGCTTCTTCGTGGTCAAGAGTGGCGGCGAGTCGGTCTACACCCGCGCCGGCTCGTTCACCTTCGACGCGAACGGCTCGCTGACCACCCCCAACGGCCAGATCGTGCAGGGCTGGTCCGCCGACACCGCCGGCGTGGTGAACACCGCCGGCGCCCCCGGCGACATCAAGCTGCCGATCGGCATCAGCCTGGCGCCCGAGGCGACCACGAAGTTCACCCTGACCGGCAACCTGTCGTACGAGGCCCCGATCGACCCGAGCAGCGCGAAGGTCATCCCGATCCCGGTGATCGACGCGAACGGTGCCTCCAGCACGCTGAACGTGACGCTGACCAAGACCAACGCGACCGAGTGGACCGCGTCGGTGCCGAGCGGCACGACGGTGCCGGTCAACTTCACCAACGGCAAGCCGGACGTCACCAACATCACGATCGACGGTTACGACGTCGACATCACCGACCTGACCCACTACAGCGGCAACACCGAGGCCCGGGTCAGCGCGTCGGACGGCTCGGCGGCGGGCATCCTGAGCTCGTACACGGTGTCGAACACCGGCCAGATCGTCGGTGTGTTCTCCAACGGCATGAAGCAGACGCTCGGTCAGCTGGCCCTGGCGAACTTCAACAACGTGAACGGCCTCGAGAAGATCGGCGACTCGATGTTCCGCAGCACGGTGAACTCGGGTCTCGCCCAGGTCGGCTCCGCAGGCTCGGCCGGCCTCGGCCTGATCACCAACGGCGCGCTGGAGATGTCGAACGTCGACCTGGCGCAGGAGTTCACCAACCTGGTCATCGCCCAGCGCGGCTTCCAGGCGAACAGCCGGATCATCACCACCAGCGACGAGATCCTCCAGGAACTCGTCAACCTCAAGCGCTAGTAGCCGCTCAGCCGGCGCGAAGCCGGGACGGGTCGTCGACCCGCCCCGGCTTCTGCATTTCCGGGCGCGCCCGCACCCGGAATGCGACCGGAGCGCGCTCATCCGCAACCGGCGCTCCGCCGAAAGGTCAAGTGACGGGCCACGGACGGCCCCCACCAGCCGCTATGACGCCCCAAGGACGGATGTCGTGATCCTCGTAACCCGCCTCAACGGAGCCGTTTTCGCCCTCAACCCGGACCTGGTCGAGCGTGCCGACTGCACGCCCGACACGGTCATCACGCTGGTGGACGGCACCAAGTACGTCATCGCCGAATCCGTGCCCGAGTTCATCGACTCGGTGCGCCACTACCGCGCCTCGCTGATCGCCCAGGCGAGCCGCATCGAGGGTGAGCCCGCCCTCGCGACCGAGCCCGAGGACGAGCAGGCCTCGCAGACCTCTGCGACCGTGCTGCCGCTGCACCGGAAGGACCGCTGATGGACCTCGCCACCATCATTGGTGTTGTCGTCGCCCTGATCATCGTCTTCACGGTGCAGATCCTGGAGGGCGGCAGCCCGGCCTCCATCATCCTGATCCCGTCGATGCTGCTGGTGTTCGGCGGCGCACTGGCCGCCGGCATGGCCGGCGGCGTGCTCAAGGACGCCCTGAACATCGGCAAGCTGCTCCAGAAGGCGTTCCTCGCGAAGGTGACGCCGCCGAACAAGCTCGTCGACGACGTCGTCAAGCTTGCCGAGCGCGCCCGGCGTGAGGGTCTGCTGGCCCTCGAGGACGCGGTCAAGACCGTCGAGCACCCGTTCCTGAAGCGCGGCCTGCAGCTGGCCATCGACGGTACGGACCCGGAGGAGCTGCACGACATCCTGCACGCCGAGGTCGCCGCGAAGAAGAAGGCCGACAAGGCCGGCATGAAGATCTTCGAGAGCATGGGCGGGTACGCGCCGACCATCGGCATCATCGGCACCGTCATGGGCCTCGTGCACGTGCTCGAGAACCTGAACAAGCCCGAGACGCTGGGCCACTCGATCGCCGCGGCGTTCGTCGCGACGCTCTGGGGCGTGCTCTCCGCCAACCTGATCTGGCTGCCGCTCTCGGCGCGCCTGGCCCGTCTCTCCGGCATCGAGGTCGAGGAGATGGAGCTGGTCATCGACGGCGTGCTGGCGATCCAGGCGGGCTCGAACCCGCGCCTGGTCGCGCAGAAGCTGCGCAGCCTGCTGCCCCCGGACGCCGCGAGGGCCGCCGAGGCCGCCGCCACGACCAAGAAGGCTGCCTGACATGAGTTCTGGCGGTAAGCCGCGCCGGAAGGGCGGTCACGAGGAGCACGAGGAGCACGTCAACCACGAGCGCTGGCTCGTGTCGTACGCCGACATGCTCACCCTGCTCTTCGTGCTCTTCGTCGTGCTGTACAGCATGAGCAACGTCGACAAGAACAAGTTCGCCGAGCTGGCGGCCGGGCTCTCGCACAGCTTCGGATCGTCCAGCGCGGCGCTCCAGGGCAGGCCGGCGGTTCTCGACGGGGCCGGTCAGACCACGAACCTCATCTCCATCGACCCGGGCGTGAAGCCGGGCGACGGCGGCTCGGGCACCGCCGGCATGACCAAGGCACAGCAGGAGGCGGTCGCCCGGGCCGTGCAGGCGGAGAGCCGCAAGGCGGCCTCGGCGAACGCCAAGGCGGCCGCCGCCGAGGCGGCGAGGCTCAAGGAGATCGAGAACAGGATCTCCGACGCGCTCGTCAAGGCGAAGCTGCTCAAGCAGGTCAAATTCACGATCGACAAGCGCGGCCTGGTGGTCACCATCGTGACCAACGAGGTGGTGTTCGCCGGCAACCGGGCCGACCTGCAGGTCGGCGGCCGGAAGATCCTGGACGCGATCGCGCCGACGCTGGTGAAGCTGCCGAACAACATCGAGGTCGACGGCAACACCAACCAGCTGAAGGCCACCGTGACGTACTACCCGAGCGGGTGGGAGCTCTCCGCCGCGCGGGCCTCGACCACGGTGCGCTACCTGGGCGACCACGGCGTGGCCAAGAACCGGATGAGCGCGGTCGGCTTCTCCGACACCAGGCCGCTGATCGACCCGAAGGACCCGCGGTCCATCACGATGAACCGCCGCGTGGACGTCGTCGTCCTCACCACGCTCAACGGCGAGCAGGCGGCGCTGCTGCCGTCCGCGGCCGGCGCCGACGCCAAGCTGCACACCGGTCAGACCACCGCCCAGGCTCAGTCCGCGGCCGCGGCGACCGAAACGACATCCGAGTCCACGACCACCACCCACGACTGAGCACGAAGGAGGAGTTCCGATGGCCAAGGAAGAGAAGGGCGGCGCGGCGGAGGCGCCGAAGAAGTCCAAGAAGATGCTGATGATCATTGCGCTCGCCGTCGTGCTGCTCGGCGGGGGCGGCGCGGGCGCGTACTTCATGTTCTTCAAGGGCGACGCGGCCGAGGCCGCACCGGTCAAGGGCGCGGTCGTGACGCTCGAGAACCCGCTGACCGTGAACCTTGCGGACGGGCACTACCTCAAGCTCGGCTTCGCGCTGCAGATGACCGAGGAGGCCGGCGAGGAGGAGATCGACACGGCCGAGGCGCTCGACCTGGCGATCGACCAGTACACCGGTCTGGAGGTCGGCGAGCTCGAGACCGAGAAGGGCCGCGAGAAGGCGAAGGACGAGCTGCTCGAGAAGATCGAGAAGGCGTACAACGTCGACGGCAAGCACCTCGTGATGGGCATCTACTTCACCTCGTTCGTCACGCAGTAAGGCGGCTGTAGCAGAGGTATGCGATGGGCGGGTCCGCGGCGGGCGGATCCGCCCGTTTCTCACATGAGCCCACAAAGCACGCCGTACGCCTCAGCGGTTGCGCAACCGAGCCGATGAGGACGACGTGACCACGTCTCCGACCCGCTCCCCCGGCAAGATGTCCCGGCGCGGCGCCAGTGCCGGGCCCACCGCGTACGACTTCCGCCGGCCGATCAAGCTGTCCCGTGACCACGTCCGGACCCTGCAGATCGCGTTCGAGACGTATGCCCGCAGCTGCGGCACCCTGCTCACCACCCGGCTGCGGACGGTCAGCAGCGTCTCCCTGGTCTCCATCGAGCAGCTGAACTACGACGAGTACGTCGCGTCCCTGGCCAATCCCACGGTGATCGCGGTGGTGGCCATCGACCCGCTGCCCGGAACGGTGCTGATGGAGATGGCCACCTCGGCGGTGATGACCGCGATCGACCACATGCTCGGCGGCCCGGGCGGCCCCCAGCCGGAGCGGCCGCTGACCGAGGTGGAGATGCCGCTGCTGCGCGGGCTGCTCGAGCGGATGCTCGGCGAGCTGCGCTACGGCTTCGAGAGCCTGGTCGACATCCAGCCGAAGCTGCGCGAGATCGAGTACAACGCCCAGTTCCTGCGCGCGCACCAGCCCGGCGACGCGGTGGTCGTCGCCTCGTTCGAGATGAAGGTCGGCACCGAGGAGTGTGTGGCCAGCATCTGCCTGCCGTTCAACACGATCCTGCCGGTGTTGGAGAAGCAGGAGACGATCGAGCTCACGCCGGCCGAGCGGATGGTACGCGAAACGTCCCTGCGCAAGCTGACGGCCGGACTTTCCGCGGCGCCGATCGACGTAGCTGTCCGATTCCAGCCCATTCGGATGCGTACCGATGACATCGTGGATCTACGCCCCGGTGACGTCGTGCCGCTGGGGCACCCGACCAGTGTGCCGCTCGAGGTGACCGTCAACGAGACCGTTTTC
The DNA here is from genome assembly GCF_040677315.1 of Actinoplanes sp. NPDC049316. Lineage (NCBI taxonomy): Bacteria > Bacillati > Actinomycetota > Actinomycetes > Micromonosporales > Micromonosporaceae > Actinoplanes > Actinoplanes sp. NPDC049316. The sequence continues at coordinate 34,654 of NZ_JBFAQM010000027.1, forward strand.
GCACATGCAGTCCCCGGTAACCAGGGTGCCCGGCTCGCCTGTCTCGTCGTGCCGTCGCCCAAGGAGGAAGAACGTCGATGACCGCGCCAACCATCACCGAGCCGCAGCTCGCGCTGGTCCGTGCCGCCGCCGAGCAGGCCCTGGCGGTGCTGCCCACGAGCCGGGAGCTCGCGGTGGGCGCCCCGGTCGCCGCCAGCGCCGACCTGCTGACCTCGGGCCAGGCGATCACCGCGCGGTTCAGCGGCGCGGCCAGCGGCGAGGTCGTGGTGGTCGTGGGTCAGGACCTGGCCGACGCGCTCAAGGAGAGCCCGCTCGGCGAGCTCGACCTGACGGCCGCCGTACGCCCGGCGCTGGAGGCCGCGGCCCGCGCGTTCGGCCCCGTGGTGCTCGACCCGGGCCAGGTCATGGAGCCGTCGGTCGCCCTGAGCGCGATCGCCGCCAAGGACGACTCGGTGGCCGTACCGCTGCTGGACGGCGGCGAGATCCGCGCGGTGCTGGCGCTGTCGCTGAGCCCGTGGCCGTCCGACGGGGCTTCGGGCGGGGTCGCCCGGCGGGCCGGGTCGGCCGCGGCGCCCGTACGCGGTGGCCTGGACATGCTGCACGACGTCGAGATGGAGGTCTCCGCGGAGCTGGGCCGTACCCGGATGAGCGTGCGCGAGCTGCTGTCGCTGAGCCCGGGCGCCATCGTCGAACTCGACCGCGCCGCCGGCAGCCCCGCGGACCTGCTGGTCAACGGTCGGCTGATCGCCCGCGGCGAGGTCGTGGTCATCGACGAGAACTTCGGCATCCGGATCACCGAGATCGTCTCCCCGGGCAGCGGGGAGTAGGCCTTGTTCGAGCTCGTCCTGCGCATCGGCTTCTCCCTGCTGGTCGTCTTCGGCCTGATGTGGGGACTGGCCCGGGTGGCCCGCCGCGGCGGGCTGGGCCGGCGCGGTTCGGGCAACCTGTCGGTGCTGAACCGGCAGCCGCTGAGCCGCGGCTCCTCGGTGGCGGTGGTGCAGGTGGCGGATCGCGCGCTGATCCTCGGGGTCACCGACTCGCAGGTCAGCCTGCTCGGCGAGACCGAGCTGGGCGCGTTCACGCACGAGGTGCATCCGACGCCGGCCACGCGGGGCGCGGTGGCGGTCCAGGCCGACGACCTGCTCCCGCCGGCGCATCCCACGGTGCTCCCGCATCACGGCGGCAAGCTGGACGGTTCCATCCTGTCGCCGCGTACGTGGAGCTCGACGCTGGACTTCCTGCGTGACCGGACGACGAGGCGCTGACATGTGGCGGCGGATGGTCGTTATCGCACTCCTGACGCTCGGCGGGTTGCTACCCGCCGCTGCGGCGCAGGCCGCGCCGCAGCCGATGCCGGCCGCGGTGGCGCACTACGAGCTGCCGCGCGCCCCCGGGCCGACCCCGCCGGTCGCGCCCACGGTCACCCCGAGCGGCGGCAGCATCAACTTCAACATCAACGGTACGAACCCCGACGGCAGCAAACCGGCCACGTCGCTGGTGATCGTGCTGGGCCTGACCCTGCTGTCGGTGGCGCCGGCCGTCCTGCTGCTGTGCACGAGCTTCACCAAGGTGTTCATGGTCCTCGGGATCACCCGCAACGCGCTGGGCCTGACCAGCATGCCGCCCAACCAGGTGCTCGCCGGGCTGGCGCTGTTCATCAGCCTGTTCATCATGAGCCCGGTGCTGTCCCAGGTGAACGACCAGGGCGTGCAGCCGTACCTGGCCGGGGACAAGACGCAGTCGCAGGCCTTCAAGGACGGCGTGCAGCCGCTGCGCGACTTCATGCTGAAGAACACCCGTGAGGACGAGCTCGCGCTGCTGATCAAGGTCTCCGATCAGGAGAAGCCGGCGAACGCGGACGACGTCGAGCTGACCACGCTGATCCCCGCGTTCGTCCTCTCCGAGCTGCGCGCCGCCTTCATCATCGGGTTCGTCATCTTCATCCCGTTCCTCATCATCGACATGGTCGTGTCCGCGTCCCTGATGAGCCTGGGCATGATGATGCTGCCGCCGGTGACCGTGTCGATGCCCTTCAAGCTCCTGCTGTTCGTGCTGGTCAACGGATGGGGGCTGATCATCACCGCGCTGGTGGGGTCGTACCCGTGAACGCCGACCTGCCCATCGCGCAGCTCATCGCGGTCTTCCTGGGGGCGGCCCGGGCCGGCGCGTGGCTGATGCTCTGCCCGCCGTTCAACTCGCGGCTCATCCCGGCGCAGGTGAAGGTGCTGCTCTCGATCGGCATCGCGCTGCCGATGGCGCCGTACCTGACCGCCTCGGTGCCGTCGCTGGAGACCTCGGCGATCATCGCGGCGACCGTGCTGCAGGTCTTCGTGGGCGCCGCGCTCGGGTTCATCACGTTCGTACTCTTCGCCGCCGTGCAGGCCGCCGGTGACCTGCTCGACGTCTTCGGCGGCTTCACGCTGGCCGCCGCGTACGACCCGCTGTCGATGGCCCAGAGCTCGGTCTTCGGCCGTTTCTACAACCTCGTCGCGGTGACCCTGCTGTTCGCCAGCGACGGCCACCAGCTGGTCCTGCGCGGGTTCATGCAGTCGTACAAGACGCTGCCGCTGGACGCCTCGTTCTCGATGAAGACCTTCAGCATGGTGCTGACCGACGGCATCGGCGAGATGTTCGTGGCGGCGCTGCAGATCGCCGGCCCGCTGATCGCCGTGCTGTTCCTGACCGACGTGGCCTTCGGCCTGCTCAACCGGGTGGCGCCCGCGCTGAACGCGTTCCAGCTCGGCTTCCCGGCGAAGATCTTCCTGGTGCTGACCCTGTCCGGCACGGCGATCGCCATCCTGCCGCAGGCCCTGGACGGGCTGATCGACCAGGCCGTCACGGCCGTCGTCCGGCTGAGCGGGGGGTGATCCGTGGCCGGGGAGAAGACCGAACAGCCGACACCGCAGAAACTCAAGAAGGCCAAGCAGGAAGGCCAGATCGGGCGCAGCCAGGACGTGGGCGCCTGGTTCGGCATGCTGGGCGCGAGCATCATGCTGCCGCGCACGCTGTCCTCGGCGATGGGCCACTCCCGGGAGCTGATGGCGAAGATCCCCGACGTGATCGCCGACCCCGACCCGCAGATCGCGCTCGGCATCCTCAAGGACGGGATGATGAGCGCCGCCTGGGCGGTGCTGCCGCTGGCGCTGACGATGATGGCGATCGGCATCGCGGCGGCCGGGGCCCAGGGCGGCATCCGGGTCGCCACGAAGCTGTTCATCCCGAAGTTCAGCCGGCTCAACCCCCTGCCCGGCATCAAGAAGATGTTCGGGCCGCAGGCACTGTGGGAGGGCACGAAGGCGCTGGTCAAGACCGGCGTGCTGGCCGGCGTCCTGTACATGACGATGAAGGACATCATCCCGCTGCTGATGACCGCCGGGCGGCTGCAGATCGGCTCGCTGCTCGGCGTGGTGCAGGACGCCACCCTGGCCCTGATCCGGGCCGCCGCGGTCGCCGGCATCGTCATGGCCGGCGCCGACTACTTCGTGGTGCGCCGGCGCACCAACAAGCAGCTGCGGATGACCAAGGAGGAGGTCAAGCAGGAGAACAAGAACACCGAGGGCGACCCGCACGTCAAGGGTCAGATCCGCGCCCGGCAGATGGCGATGGCCCGCAACCGGCAGATGGCCGACGTCCCCACCGCGGACGTCGTGCTCGTCAACCCCACCCACGTGGCGGTGGCGCTGCGCTACGAGCCGGACAAGGGCGCGCCCCGGGTCATCGCCAAGGGCCAGGGCGCGATCGCGCAGAAGATCCGGGAGCTGGCCACCGAGCACCGCATCCCGATGGTGCAGGACGTGCCGCTGGCCCGGGCGCTGGAGAAGGGCGTGGAGGTGGGACAGGAGATCCCTGCCGAGTTCTTCGGGGCGGTCGCGAAGGTGTTGGCGTTCGTGATGAGCCTGAAGGCTCGTGGGTCCGCCGCAGGTGTGCACCGCAACCCGAACCCTGCGCCCGCGGCAGCTTAGTCATAATCTGGGAGATTTCCTCACATCACGGTCGCCGCTGCGGGACTATCAGCAGGTGGAAGGGGGGCCGTGAAGAACCGCAACCTCAGCAAGTTCGCCGTACCCATCGGGGTCATCGGCATCATCGTCATGATGGTCGTGCCCCTGCCGACCTTCCTGCTCGACCTGTTGATCGCCACCAACATCACCGGCGCCCTGCTGATCCTCATGGTCGCGATGTTCGTGCAGAAGCCGCTCGACTTCTCCGTCTTCCCGGCCCTGCTGCTGGTCATGACGCTCTTCCGACTCGCGCTCAACATCAGCGCCACCCGGCTCGTGCTGCGCGACGGCGACGCCGGCAAGGTCATCCACGCGTTCGGCGACTTCGTCGTCGGCGGCTCGCTGGTGATCGGCCTGGTCATCTTCCTGATCCTGATCATCGTCCAGATGGTCGTCGTCACCAAGGGCGCCGAGCGCGTCGCCGAGGTCGGCGCCCGCTTCACCCTCGACGCGATGCCCGGCAAGCAGATGGCGATCGACGCCGACCTCAACGCGGGCCTCATCGACGAGGACGAGGCCCGGCGAAGGCGCGCCGAGGTGGCCGCGGAGGCCGACTTCTACGGCGCGATGGACGGTGGTTCCAAGTTCGTCAAGGGCGACGCCATCGCCGCCATCATCATCACCGTCATCAACCTCGTCGGCGGCTTCGCGGTCGGCATGCTCCAGCACGGCCTGTCCCCCGCCGAGGCGATGAACCAGTACAGCCTGCTGACCGTCGGCGACGGCCTGGTCTCGCAGATCCCGGCCCTGCTGCTCTCCGTCGCCACCGGCCTGATCACCACCCGCTCGGCGACCTCCGGCGACATGGGCAGCAGCGTCACGGCCCAGCTGGGCCAGAACAAGCTCGCGCTGCGCATCGCCGGTGGCGCCGCACTCGGCCTCTGCGTGATCCCGGGGCTGCCGAAGGTGCCCTTCCTGATCATCGGTGCGACCACGCTGTTCATCGCCCAGCGGATCAAGGACCCGGCCCCGGAGGCCGCGGCCGCGGCGGTGCCCGAGCTGGAACGTCCCGCGCCCGACTCCCCCGAGCAGTTGCTCGGCGAGATGCGCGTGGACCCGCTGGAGCTGGCGCTCTCGCCGGACCTCGTCGACCTGGTCGACACCAACGGCGGCGACCTGCTGGACCGGGTCCGCGCGCTGCGCCGCAAGATGGCCCTCGAGCTGGGCATCGTCATGCCGCCCGTACGCACACGCGACGACCTCGATCTGCCGCTGTCGTCGTACGCGATCCGCATCTCCGGCGTCGACGCGGGCACCGGCCAGGCGCCGCCGGGCACGGTGCTGGCGATCGGCGACGGCCTGCAGGCGCTGCCGGGCCGGGCCGGCGTCGAGCCGGTCTTCGGCCTGGCCGGCAAGTGGGTCCCGGCGGAGCTGCACTACCAGGCCGAACTCTCCGGTGCGACGGTGGTGGACCGGGCCTCGGTGATCATCACTCACCTCGCCGAGATCGTCCGGCAGAACGCCAGCCGGCTGCTCGGCCGCGAGGACGTGCGGGCGCTCACCGAGATGGTCAAGCGCACCCACCCCGTGGTGGTGGAGGAGCTCACGCCCACGCTGCTCAGCCTCGGCCAGATCCAGCGGGTCCTGCAGGCGCTGCTCGACGAGGGCGTGCCCATCCGCGACCTCGTCCGCATCTTCGAGGCGCTGTCGCTGCGCGCGAAGGTCTCCGTGGACCACGACGGCCTGGTGGAGGCGGCCCGGGCGGCGCTCGGACCGGCGATCGCGGCGCAGTACGCGAGCGACGGGCGGCTCACCGTCATCACCCTCGAGCCGATGCTCGAGCAGACCCTGCTCGAGTCGCTGCGGCCCAGCGAGACCGGCGCGTTCATGGCCATCGACGGCCTGCGCGCCGAGGCCATCGTCAGCGAGGCCGCGCGCCTGGTCGAGGCCGCCGAGCAGGCCGGGATCACCCCGGTGCTGGCCTGCTCCCCGCAGCTGCGGCTGCCACTCATGCGTCTCCTGCGGGCCGGCTCGCGCCGCGTGCAGGTGCTCTCCTACTCGGAGATCTCAGGTTCCACCGCACAGATAGAAACCATGGGGATGGTGAACGGTGCCTACGCGGGTGCTGCTTGAGGGTCCGGCCATCGAGCCGTTGCTGGCGCAGGTGCGCGACGAATACGGCTCCTCGGTGCGGATCATCTCGGCGGACAAGGTCCGGACCGGGGGCTTCGGCGGGTTCTTCGCCAAGCAACACTACGAGCTGTCGGTCGAGGTCCCCGACCCCGACGAGCGCGACGACACACCGCCCCGGCGGCCCGCGGCGGCCGACGACGGCCCGCAGACGCTGGAGCAGCTGCTGGCCCGGGCCGAGTCCAAGGACCGGATCGTCCCGGACGGCCCGCCCCCGGCGGTGGACCGGGTGACCGGACGCGACGCCGGCATGGGCGACGCGGACGCGGCCGTGGGTGGCCGGGGACTCGCCGGCATGCCGGGCGGGGGCCGCGAGCCGGGTTCCGCGTTCGCCGAGCTCATGGCGAACCTGGACCGGGCCGAGGCGTACAACCGCCCGTCGCCCCGGCCGCCGGCGACGGAACCGGAGCGCCCCGAGAGCCCGACCGTACGGCCGTTCCGCCCGGCGCAGGCCACCGGCTCACCGGTCAACGGCGGGGCGGTACGGCCGCTGCCGCCCGTACCGTCGCTGGCGGAGCTGATGGGCGGCCTCGGGGTGAACGACGCCCCGGCCTTCCCGCCCAGCGCGGCGGCCAACCGCGCCGCGCAGAACCCCGCGCCGCCGCGCTCGGCGGCCTCGGCGTACCACCTCGCGCCGACGTCCCCGGCGCCCGCGCCGGCCCCGACCAGCCTGGCCGAGTCGCTCGGCGGTCTGGGCCTCGGGCCGATGCCGGGGCCGGGCGGGGCCGGCCCGGGTCACGTCATGCACGCCACCGTCCGGCCGCACCACTACGACACCGTGCAGCAGAACCTCATGAAGGTCGGCATGCCGGAGGCGATGGCCGCGCAGATCGTCGGCGGCGACACGTACGCCGGGGTGCTCGGCGTCCTGGCGTCGCGGCCGTCGGCGCCCGGCGTCCCGGACGCGCCGGGCGAGATCCTGCTGCTCGCCGGCGATCTGGAGCACGCGCTGCCGAGCGGCCGCAAGCTGTGCGAGCTTGCCGGCATCGACCAGGCCCACCTGCTGCTGGGTGGGCCGACCGCCGCGGGCACCGGCCTGCACTCGTCGCGGATCCTCGGCGATCCCGAGGCGGCCGCGCAGCGCGCGGAGAAGCTGCAGAGCGCCGACCACGCCTGGATCGTCCTGGTGAACGCGCCGGTCGGGGCGACCGACCCGATCTACGTCTCGGAGATGTGCGACGCGCTCGGCGCGACCGCGGTGTGGGCGGTCGTGGACGCCACCCGCAAGACCGCGGACACCGCCCGGCACCTGCGCGCGCTCGGCGACGTCGAGGCCCTGGTGGTGCACAACGTCGACATGACCTCGGACCCGGCCACCGTGCTGGGCCTGGACCTGCCGATCGTGTCGCTGGACGGCAAGCCCGCCACCCCGCACTCGTGGGCGGCGATGCTCTGCGCGCGGATCGCCTCGGACGTGGTGCCCATGGCCGCCCTGCCCCGCCGGCCGGCCCGCCGGGGCTGACCCGTGATCCGGCCCTCCGTCCTGCTGTTCGCGCTGCTGATGAGCGCGCCGGCGCTGTATCGCTACGTGCTCGACGAGATCGACGTGACCGAGGTGCTGATCCGGTTCCTCATCGCCGTGCCGATCGCCGCGATGCTCCTCGCCGGCCTGCGCTTCGTCACCGCCGGGTACGGCAGGACGGAGGAGCCGGGCACCCCGGTGCGGCCCACGCCGGACACCGGTCAGCCGTCGGAGAGCTCCGACACGCCGTGATGGTTCGTTCAAATTGCCCGTTTTGCGGATATGTTACCGCTGGTGAGCTACTGCCCACCGGAGGTGAACGGTGCCCAGTGACCGTCCGATCATCGTCGTCGGCTGCCCGCGCTCGGGAACGACGATGCTGCAGTTGATGCTGCACGCCCACCCGCGTATCGCGATCCCGCCGGAGACGCGCTTCGTGCTGGCCGCGTACCGGGAACGCCGCGACTTCGGCGACCTGAGCCGCGAGGAGAACCGGCGCGCGCTCGCCCGGCGCATCGTGGACCGGCGCGAGACCCGCTTCTGCGACCTCGGCCTCGATCCCGAGGAGACCGTCGAGCGCATCGCCGCGGCGCCGGGCACGCTCGGATCCGTGCTCGGCACGATCTTCCAGCAGTACGCGGCCCGCTTCGGCAAGCCGCGCTGGGGCGACAAGCGGCCGGCGTACCTGCACAACGTCGACCTGCTCCTGCGGCTCTTCCCGGACGCGCAGTTCGTCAACATCGTCCGCGACGGCCGGGACTGCGTGGCCTCCCTCAAGGAGATGTCCTGGCACCGCAAGGACATCTACGCCACCGTCGCCTCCTGGGCCCGCGCCGTCGACGACGCCCGCCGCGCGGCCCGCCGCCTCGGCCCGTCGCAATGGCACGAGCTGCGCTACGAGGACCTGGTCGCCGATCCGCAGGGCAAGCTCACCGAGCTGTGCGCGTACCTCGGCGAGGACTACGACCCGGCCATGGCGGAACCCTCGGCGGTCGCACGGATCGCGGTGCCGTCGTTCAAGACCTGGCATGCGCGTACGCACTCGGCCGTGACCACGGAACGCGTGCAGAGCTGGCAGAACCGGCTCACCGGCGAGGAGATCGCGCTCTGCGAGGCGGCCCTGGGGAGCCGTCTGGTCGCCAACGGCTACGAGCTCTCCGGCAAGGTCCGCCCCGCCCCCGCGGAACTGCTCCGCTACGGCTGGACGGCGGCGCCGCAACGCTTCATCCCGGCCCGCCGCGGCCTCAGCCGGGCGGCCGGCCGGCTGCGTCGCGAGGAGGGCCTGGCGCACCTGCCCACGACGGTGCTGCCCCAGCGCACCGCCCCGGACGACCGCGTGGACGCCGGCTGATCCACCCCGCACACGAAAGGGGCCGGTCCGGGACCGGCCCCTTTTCGTACGTGTCTAGGCGATCGACAGCGAGAACCGGCCCTTGCCGTAGCGGGCGACCTCGATCGTCAGGTCGAGCCGCTTGCCGAGCGCCAGCAGGTGGGCCCGGGCGTCGTTGGGCAGGTCCATGCCCGGGTAGATCACCTGGTAGAGCTTCACGTGCGGAGCCCCCTCGCGGTTGAGGAGGCTGGTGAACACGTTGCAGAGTTCGAAGACGTTCTCGGCGAGGTTCGGGAAGAGCGTCTTCTCCTCGATGCTGTCCTCGGCGGCGCCGACCGGGAGCAGGCCGAGGGCGGCCCCGGCGTTCGCGGCGAGGCTCAGCGTCATGCCGAGGACCGCGTAGAGCCGCTGGGACGGGTCCGTGTAGATGGCGATGACGCCGGTCGGCAGGTTCTCGGCGGTCATGGGTTCGCCCGGGGCGACGTTGACGTCCCGGCCGAGAAGGTCCTCGAAGAGGTTGCGGACGGCGTGCGGGGCGGGAATCACCGAGGTGTCTGACATAGCTATATCATCCCAAAATAGGAGAGAAGACCTCGTCGAATTGCTCTGCTGTGAATGGCTTGACGATGAAGAACGCCGAGCCGGCGCTCTCCGCGGCGCTCTTCATCTCCTCCGTGCACTCCGAGGTCACGAAGCCGAACTTCACGTTGTTGCCCTCGGCGCGCAGCTTGCGCAGCACGTCGATGCCGGTCATCTCGGGCATGTTCCAGTCGGAGATGATCAGGTCGGGCTTCTCGGCGGTCGCCTTCTCGACCGCCTCCGCGCCGTCCGCGGCCTCCACGAGGTCGTGCCCCTCGAAGCCGGCCTGGCGCAGCGTCCGGGTCACGATCTGCCGCATGACCCGGCTGTCGTCCGCAATGAGGATCTTCATGCCGCCCCCTCCTGCTGCTGCTTGACGCTCTGCCACATCGAGATGGAGACCGGCTCGCCGTCCCAGCTGCCGTACAGACCGCTGATCCGCTCGGCGGCCGGGTAGTACGAGGCGGTGTCAGGGGCCAGCACCACGGTCGGCAGGGACAGGAAGCAGCCGGCCGGGAGCATCGCCTTGACGTTGCCGCCGACGATGTTGGCCAGCTCGCCCAGCACGTCGGAGATGTCCTCCTGGCCCACCTCGTCCATCTCCATCGCCAGGAAGGCCGCCGCGGACTTCTTCGCGGCGGTCAGGGAACAGGCGTAGACGAGGTGGCCGTGCCACGTGCCCGTGATCGACACGGTCGAGTGCACCTCGGTCGTCTGCTTGTCGTCGCCGGTCAGGACCAGCGGGCTGACCCCCTCGGGATCCAGGTACGACACCCAGACCTGTTCCACCATCTCGGCGAGGTCGTCCTCGCTCACCACGGTTTCGACGCTCATGAGTTCGCTCCGGTCGGTACCAGGCCCAGCAGGGCCAACTTTTCGATCATCGCGCCCTCGGTGAAGGGCTTGATCACGTATTCGTGGGCGCCCGCGGCGAGCGCCCGGACGATCTGGCTCTGTTCGCTCTCGGTCGTCACCATGACCAGCGTCATCTCGCGCAGCCGCGGCTCGGCGCGGACCTTGGTCACGAACTCGAGGCCGTTCATGTTCGGCATGTTCCAGTCGATGAGGGCCAGTTCCGGCACCTCGGTCATCGTGGCGAGCAGGTCGAGGGCCTCCTGGCCGTCACCCGCCTCGATCGCCTCGAAGTTCAGCTTCGCGACGATCCGCTTGAGAATCATGCGCATCGCCCGGGAGTCGTCGATCACCATCGCCCGCACCGCGGCTCACCCCTTCCGCGCGGCGCCGGCCGGCACCGCGCTGCGTACTCGGTAGGCAGAGGTCCGGCCGGCCGCCACCCGTTCGTAGTTGTCGTCGATCCCGATGGTCGTCTCGGCAGCGCCGAGGAAGAGCCAGCCGTCCGGGCGCAGCAGGCGCGCGACGTTGCGCAGCACCGACTTCTTCGTCGCGACGTCGAAGTAGATGAGGACATTGCGCAGGAAGATCACGTCGAAGGGCGGCATGGCGGGCAGCGGCGCGGTCAGGTTCATGTGCTTGAACGAGACGTTGCGCCGCAGGTGGGGTGCGACCCGCCAGTGCGCGCCGACGCGCTCGAAGTACTGCACCAGCTGGGTGGCCGGGAGACCCCGGTTCACCTCCACCTGGCTGTACTCGGCCGCCTCGGCCCGCTTGATCATTTCGGTGGAGATGTCGCTGCCCATGATCTCGTACCCCCACCCGGCCGGCAGCGTCTCCTGCAGGGTGATCGCCAGGCTGTACGCCTCCTGCCCGCTGGAGCTGGCCGCGGACCAGAGCCGCACCTTGCGCGCGGAGCCACGGCTCTTCACCAGCTCCGGCAGCACCACGTCGGTGAGCGCCGTGAACGGTTCCCGGTCACGGAACCACGACGTCTCGTTGGTGGTCAGCGCGTCGATGATCCGGCGCTGGTCGGCCGGGTTCGGCTTGCGCTGCAGGTTGGCCAGGAAGTCGGTGACGCTCGCCGCGCCGACCTGCCGCGCGACCGGGATCAGCCGCGCCTCGACCAGATACTCCTTGCCGGGCGCCAGCACGATCGCCGCCTCGCGGCGGACCAGGGCCGACACGAACGCGAAGTCCGCCTGCGAGAGCGTCATCGGGTCACCGCCGTGGCCCGCGGCGCACGGCCGACCTGGGCCCGCTGGATCAGGGCGGCGGCGATCCGGTCCAGCGGCAGCACCTCGTCCGCCAGCCCTGCGCCGACCACGGCGCCGGGCATCCCCCAGACCACCGAGCTCGCCTCGTCCTGAGCCAGGATCTCGGCTCCTGCGTCCCGCAGCACCTTCGCACCACCCCGTCCGTCGTATCCCATGCCGGTCAGTACCGCCGCGTACGCCGCCGCCCCGAAGAGCGACGCCACCGAGCGGAACATCACGTCGACCGCCGGACGGCACGAGTTCTCCGGCGGCGCGCCGCTGAGCTGGGTCAGCGTCGCGGTACCCCGGCGCTGCAGCACGAGGTGCTTGTCGCCCGGGGCGATGTAGACCGTGCCCGGCGCGAGCTCCAGCCCGTCGCCGGCCTCGAGCACCCGCAGCGGCGTGCTGCGGTCGAGCCGCTCGGCGAACATCTTGGTGAAGACCGGCGGCATGTGCTGCGTCACCACGATCGGCACCGGCAGCTCCGTCGGCAGCGCCTGCAGCACCTTGGTCAGCGCGTCCGGGCCACCCGTCGACGACCCGATCGCGATGATGTCCACCCGGCCCTGCGGCCCGCGCCGCACCGGCCTGGCGGGCGCCGCCGGCGGCTGTGCGCCGGTCCGGCCCGGCACGGCAGCCGGGCGCGCGCCCGGCCCGGGCCGGTACGCCGGCGGCGCAAGACCCGGGCGGCCCGGCGCCGGGCGGGTACCCGGGTGGGCCGGCGGCCCGGACCGGCGTCCGGCAAGCGCATGGATCTTCGGTACGAGCTGCTCGCGTACGGCCGCGATGGACTCCGCGATGGAGCCGACGTTGCTCGGCTTCGTCACGTAGTCCGTGGCGCCGGCGGCCAACGCCTCGAGCGTCGCGCTCGCCCCCGCGGCGGAGAGCGTGCTGAACATGATGACCGGTATGCGCTTGTGCCGCTTGCGCAGCTCACGGACCGCCTCGATGCCGTTCATCTGCGGCATCTCGATGTCCATCGTGATGGCGTCCGGCTTGAGCTGGTCGATCTTCGCCTGGGCCAGCAGGCCGTTCGCGGCGGTACCCACCACCTCGATGCCCGGCGCGCCCGACAACGAATCGACGATGAGCCGGCGGACCACCACGGAGTCGTCGACGACGAGAACTCTGATCATCGCTGCCCTCCGTTCCTCACCCGAGCCACGCCGGGCCGAGAGCCGCGATGACCGGCGCGAGCAGCCGGTGCGCCGTGGCGGTGTCCAACAGGTCCCGGACCACGAGCGCCTGGACCGCGCCGCTGAGCATGTTCCAGACACCACCCGCCCGGTCGGCGAGCGGGATCGCGGCGGTGTCGATGGCCTGCACCAGCAACATCTGTGCGGCCGCGGCCGTGCGTACGCGATCCGACAGGTACGCCGCCCACGAGGCCGAGTGCACCGCCGGAGACCAGCCGCCGGCGTTCTTGCGGGCGTCCTCGGCGGAGCGCACCAGCCGCTCCAGGTCGTTGGGCCGGATGGAGCGCAGCCGGTCCAGCAGGGCGGAGACCGCGTAGTGGTGCGGGCCCAGGTCGATCGGCTTGCCGACCGGCAGCTTGCGGACCGCGGCCACCCAGCCGGCGCCGAGCATGCGCCGGGTCGTGTCGTCGAGCACCTCGCGCAGGTAGCTGGCGACGGCCGCGTCGCAGAGCAGGGCGGTCGCCGAGGCGGCCGTCTCGCTCTGCTTGGCGTCGCGTCCCGTGCCCTGCCAGGTCCAGGCCATCACGTCGTAGCGCAGACAGGTGAGCAGCGCGTCCACCGAGCCGATCGGCGCCCGCTCGACGAGGGCGAGCGAGCTCGCCGGGTCGTCGGCCTTCATGCCCTTGAGCGACGGCATCTTGCGGGCGGCGCTCTCCACCTCGACCCACAGCGGGCCGCGTACGCCCTCGTCCGGCAGCCGCTCGGCGAGGATCGGCAGGTCCCCCAGGCTGAGGCGCAGGGCGCGCAGCAGCACCTCGGCGGTCGCCGACCCGCCGCCCAGGCGGGTCAGGTCGAAGCCGAGGACGGGGGCGCTGACCAGGCTGTACATCAGGTGGTGGCTCGGTACGTGTCGACGGCCTGGTTGACGTCGAGGGCCAGCATCAGCCGGCCGTCCATCTTGAACGTCCCGGTGACCAGCTCGCGGGTGGGCCCGCTGAGCGTGTCCGGCGGCGGCTCGAACGCGTCGTCGTCGAGGTCCACGACCTCGCCGATGCGGTCGACGAGCAGGCTGACCGGCTCGCCGTCGCCGCGCAGGATCACGTTCATCACCGGGCCCTGCAGGGCCTGCCGGGCGAGGCCGAGCTGGACCCGCAGGTCCACCGCCGCGATCACCTGGCCGCGCAGGTTGAACAGCCCGCCGACGGCCGGCGGCGCGAGCGGCACCGGGGTGTACTCGTTGTACGAGAGCACCTCCTGCACCGTGTCGACCTCGACCCCGAACAACTGGTCTGCCACCTCGAAGGTGGCGAACTGCCGGCTCGCCATGTCAGGCCTCCACCAGCATCTCGTCGCCGGCCATGTCGTTGTAGAAGTTCGGGTCCGCGGCGAGGATCGCCCGGCGCACGTCGAGCAGCTCGGTGACGCGCTGCTGGATGACCGCCGTACCGACCAGGCCGTCCTCCTCCGCGTCGCGGCGGGCGGTGGTCGAGTTCTCGGCGATGTCGACGATGCGGTCCACGACCAGCGCCACGCTGCGGCCTCCCTCGCTGTAGACGACCACCGAGACGGTGTCGCCCTCCTCCGTCTCGCTGTACGCCCCCAGCAGGTGCGACAGCCGTACCAGCGGCAGGATCTGGCCGCGGTACTGCACGACCTCGCGGGAGCCGGCGTGCTCGATGCGGTCCCGTGGGAACTCCTCGAGGCGGGTGACCGTGTCCAGCGGGATCGCCACCCGGCGCTCGCCCACCGCGGTGATGAGCAGTCGTTCGCCGGTGCCGGTCGTGCCGGTGGACCGGGACGCGCCGACGAGGCTCTCGCGCTCGGAGTCGACCGCCAGGTGCGAGCGGCGCGCCAGCGACGAGACGTCGAGGATCAGGCCGACCTTGCCGTCGCCGAGGATCGTGGCGCCGGCGTACAGGCCGATGTCCTTGAAGCGGCTGTTGAGGGCCTTGACGACGACCTCCTCGGTGTTGAGGACGCGGTCGACGACGAGACCGAAGCGGCGCCCGTCGGCCTGCAGCACCATGATGTAGACGCCCTGGTCACCGCCCGGGTCGAGGCCCAGGGTGCGGTCGAGGCGGACCAGCGGGAGCAGCTTGCCGCGCAGCCGGTAGACCGGCGCACCCGAGGCGTACTCGATCTTCGTGGACTGGCCGTCGATGAAGACGAGCTCGAGCACGGCCACCTGCGGCACCACGTACCGCTGGTCGCCGCAGTCCACGGTGAGCGCCTGGATGATGGCCAGCGTCAGCGGGATCGTGAGGCGCCAGACCGTACCCTGGCCCAGCGTCGAGTCGACGCTGACCGCGCCGCCGATCCGCTCGATGTTGGTCTTCACGACGTCCATGCCGACGCCGCGGCCGGACACGTTGGTCACCTTCGCCGCGGTGGAGAAGCCGGGCTGGAAGACCATCGCCATGATCTCGCGCTTGTCCATGTTCGGCACCTGCTCGGGACGGAGCAGGCCCTTCTCGACCGCCTTCTGCGCGATCCGCTCGACGTCCATGCCGGCGCCGTCGTCGGCCACCTCGACCGCGACGTGCCCACCCTCGTGGTACGCCCGCAGCGTCAGCGTGCCCTCGGGGCTCTTGCCCGCGGCGATCCGCCGGTCGGTGTCCTCGATGCCGTGGTCGACGGCGTTGCGGACCAGGTGGGTCAGCGGGTCCTTGACCGCCTCGAGCAGGCTGCGGTCGAGCTCGGTCTCCTTGCCCTCCATGACCAGCTCGACGCGCTTGCCGAGCGACTGGGAGAGGTCCCGGATGACCCGGGGCAGCTTCGACCAGATGTGCTCGATCGGCTGCATGCGGGTCTTCATGATGCCCTCTTGCAGCTCCGAGGTGATCATCCCGAGCCGCTGGGCGCTGCGCACGAGACCGGAGTCGCCGGTCTCCATCACGCCGCGGACGAGCTGGTTGCGGGCGAGCACGAGCTCGCCCACCATGTTCATCAGGGTGTCGAGCAGGTCCACGTCGACGCGGATGGCGCTGTCGGCGACGCTGCGCTTCGGGGTCTGCGCCTGCAGCGCTTCGTTGACCGCGGCCGGCTGGGTCTTGCCCTCGTCGAGCAGGATCGTGCCGAGCTTGCGCTCGTCGCCCTCGAGCTGCGACTGCAGCGCGAAGCCGATGTCGGCGGCCTGCGCCGCGCCGGTCTCGACGAGGATCTCGCCGAGCGGGCGGCGCTGCTCCTCGACCGGCTCGGGGGCCGGGCGCGCCGGTCGCTCCTCGAGCGGCTCGGGGGTGGCGGCCGGCTCCGTCGCGGCGGCCGGCGCGGCGGCGGAGCCCGCGTCGCCCGGGGCGTTCATCTGCGCGTGCACCGCGGCGATGATGCTGTCGACGTCGACGTCGCCCTCGGAGCCGTTCTGCTCGATGGCCTCCAGCAGCGACCGCACGCCGTCGATCGTCGCCAGCAGCGTGGTGATCGTCGTCGGCGTGACCGGCTGGACGCCGTCCCGCAGCCGGGACAGCAGCGACTCACCGGCGTGCGCGAGCGTCTCCAGCCGGGTGAAGGCCAGGAACCCGCTCGTGCCCTTGATCGTGTGGATCGCCCGGAAGATGCGGGAGATCAGGTCGCGGGACGACGGATCCTGCTCCAGCGCCACGAGGTCCCGGTCGATCTGATCCAGGTTCTCGTGGCTCTCCATGAGGAATTCGCCGACGATCTCGCCAAGGTCTTCCAACGCCCTACCTCCTGCTCGTTTCCCAAGACCCTCATCGACCTCCCGGGGCCTCACCTGAGGACACCGGGAGCGCTACAGGTTGCGGCTCAGGTGTCGCCGCCCGGGCGCCGGTAGCGGTAGCCGAAACCGCGTACGGATTCGATCGGGGACTCGTCGGGATCCGACCAGCCGAGCTTGCGGCGCAGCCGCAGCACGGCGAACTTGACGCGCTCCTGCCCGATGCCGGTGGGGTCGTCCCAGGCCTGGGTCAGCAGCTGGTTGGGGCTCAGCACCGCGCCGGCGTGCCGGACGAGGGCGTTGAGCAGCCGGAACTCCGTCGGGGTGAGGCGCTTCTCCTCGCCCTTGACGTAGACGCGGCGCTTCGTCGGGTCCAGGTGCACCAGCCCGTCGTCGTAGATCTGGCTGGCCCAGCTGTTCTGCCCGCTCGACGAGCGGCGCAGCAGCGCCTCCACCCGGGCCAGCAGCTCGTTGTTGGCGAACGGCTTGGTCAGGTAGTCGTCGGCGCCGCCGCGCAGGCCGCGTACCTTCTCGGCCTCCTGGCCGTGCGCGGTGAGGACGAGCACGGGTACGTCCGAGACGTCCCGCAGCCGTTCGAGCACCTGCCAGCCGTCCATCTCCGGCAGGCCGACGTCGAGCACGACCAGGTCGGGGTGTTCCGCGTACGCCTCCTTGAGACCGGTACGGCCGTCGCCGGCGTGCGCCACCTCGTACCCGGCCCGGCTGAACAGCAGCCGCAGCGCCAGGGCGATGTCCGGGTCGTCCTCGACCACGAGCAGTCTGCTCATGAATGGGTCACCATGCCCTCCGCCTCCCCCCGCGCGTCGCCAGACGCGGCTGACCGGCCGGCGCGGCACGCGCTCGGGCTGCGGGTCAGCGTCCTGCTCACGCCCCCCGCAGGTGCGAGCGGCGACGATGAAATGTCAGAAACTCACGATAGCGTGACGTGTCGGTTCATATACGAAAAGTTATAGTTCAGCGTGCGATCCCCCACGAACGCCTTCGCGCTGCAGGCTCGGTTCCTCGCGGTCATCTCCCACGAGCTGCGCACGCCACTGACCACGATCGCGTCGTTCACCGAGAGCCTCGACACCGACGACCTCGCCCCCGCCGAGCGCTCGGTGGCGCTGGCCGCCGTCCGCCGCAACACCGATCGCATGCTCGCCCTCGTCGCGGACCTCATGGTGGTGAGCCGGCTGCAGACCGGCGACCTG
The DNA here is from genome assembly GCF_040677315.1 of Actinoplanes sp. NPDC049316. NCBI lineage: Bacteria > Bacillati > Actinomycetota > Actinomycetes > Micromonosporales > Micromonosporaceae > Actinoplanes > Actinoplanes sp. NPDC049316. The sequence continues at coordinate 52,287 of NZ_JBFAQM010000027.1, forward strand.
GCGCTACGGCCGGCCCCGGTGCAGCTCGGCGGCGTGATCCAGGAGGCGGCGGACCTGCTGGCGAGCCGGGAGCCGTACACCGCGGCGACCGTCCGGGCCGGCGAGGGGCCACCCCTGGTCGCCGACACGGCCCTGCTCCGCGACCTCTTCTACGCGGTCATCGGTACGGTGGCCAGCGGCGCCGCCGACCGGTCCGCGACGGTCAGCAGCGCCGCGGACACGTCCGGCTGGACGGTGACGGTGGTCGCCCGGCAAGCCGAGCAGCTCACCGACGAGCACCTGATGGCGGGCATGCTGGCCGACCCCGAGCCGCCGCACCGGCGCCGCAGCACGGCCCTGTGGATGCTGCTGGCCGAGGCGATCGCCACCCGGCACGGCGGCTCGGTGGCGCTCACCTACGACCCGGGAACGGGCGCCGGGACCGAGATCCGGCTTCCCCTGGCCATCCCCACAGATTGACACGCTCACCCGGCCGGGACGGCGGAAACCGGAAAAGATCGGACGTACACCCGAAAAGCCAGGTCCGATAACCAATGCCGGGCGAACAGGAGCCCGGCCGTGGACCGGGAGGCAAGCACCGTGTTCGACTCCGTACGCCGTATCGCCCTTGCCGCGGCCGCACCGGCCGCCCTGCTCGCCGTGACCGTGACCCCCGCGTATGCCGGCACCACCGGTCCCGCGGCGACGGCAGCGCGGCCGACCACCGAGCAGGTGCTCATGGACGACGTCATCGCGCGGACCAACGAGGAGCGGGCGCTGGCCGGATGCGATCCGCTCGCCGTCGAACCGGACCTGATGGTCGCCTCGGTACGCCAGAGCCACTACATGGCCGCGACCGGCGACTTCGGCCACATCGGCTGGCGGGGCTCCACCTTCGAGACGCGCTCGCGGGCGGCCGGCTACCGCTTCGTGGCCGGCGAGAACATCGCCTGGGGCTTCTCGGGCCCCGCCGAGGTGATGCGGGCGTGGATGGCCAGCCCCGAGCACCGCAAGAACATCCTCAACTGCGACGCCCGCTCCTTCGGCGCCGGGGTGCAGCGGGCCGCCAACGGCACCCTCTACTGGACGCAGGTCTTCGGCTGGCGCTGACGCCTCAGAGCGCGCACCCGACGAGGACGGGTTCGGGGTGCAGGACCACACCGAACCGGTCGCGGACGCCGTCGCGGATCTCCCGGGCCAGGTCCAGCAGCGCGGCCGTCGTCCCGCCGCCGCGGTTGGTCAGGGCCAGCGTGTGCTTCGACGAGATCGCGACGCCGTCGCGGCCGCCGTACCCCTTGGCGAAGCCCGCCTTCTCGATGAGCCAGGCGGCCGGCACCTTGACCGTGCCGTTCGGGGCCGGCCAGCTCGGCGGCTCGCCCAGGTCGGCGAGCCGGTCCTGGACCGCGGCCCACTCCTGCGCCGACAGCACCGGGTTGGTGAAGAACGAGCCCACCGACCGGGTGTCGGGGTCCTCCGGGTCGAGCACCATGCCCTTGCTCGCCCGCAGCTTCAGCACGGTCTCGCGGACGCGGTCGGCCGCGGCCCGGTCGCCCACCTCGACACCGAGCTGCCGGGCGAGCTCGACGTAACGGACCGGCGCGGACTCCGTGGACTCGGCAAGCCGGAAGTCGACGTGCAGCACCACCCAGCGATCGTTGTGCTTGAAGACGCTGGACCGGTACGCGAACCGACATTCGGGCAGCGACATGACTTTGATCTGGTCGTCCGCACGGTCGTAGACGTGCACCGCCTCGATCGTGCGGGCGACCTCCTGCCCGTACGCGCCGACGTTCTGGATCGGCGTCGCGCCGGCGGAGCCCGGGATGCCGGAGAGCGCCTCGAGGCCGGACAGGCCGCGGGCGAGCGTGTCGGCGACGAACTCGTCCCACGGCTCGCCGGCGGCCACGCGGACGAGCGCGCCGCGCCGGTCCCGGTCGATCACCTCGACCCCGCGGGTGCGCAGCAGCAGCACCGTGCCGGGGAAGCCCTCGTCGCCGATCACGACGTTGCTGCCGCCCGCCAATACCAGGACGGGTTCCCCTTCACGCGCGACTTGGCGTAGGATTTCGACCGCTTCGTCCGTTTCAGTCGCCACTGTCAGGACTCCCGCCGGGCCACCCAGGCGTAGCGTCGTGTACGCCGCCAGCGAACTGGCATGCACAGCGGGTGCGGCGGCTGGTGGGTCAGCACTAACGTCAGGCACGACGTCAACCCTAGGCCGACGGGTCACGGGGACCGTACGGGTGGTCCGCCTCCAGCGGGAGAAGCTGATGAACAGGCTCAACGCGACGAAGGACTTCTGGCTGGCCGCACTGCGGGCCGACGGTCCGGCGCTGCAGGACGCCGTCGCCGAGACGGGTCCGGACGCCGCCGTGCCCGCGTGCCCGGGCTGGACGGTCGCCGATCTCACCGAGCACCTCACCTCGGTGCTGCACTGGGTGCGCGAGCTGGCGCCGCGGGGCGTGGTGGACCGGCCGGCCGGCCGCACGATCCCCGATCCCCGGCCGGCGTGGCCGGACGCGCTGGATCAGCTGCGCCGCGAGACGACCGGCGCGATCGAGACCCTGGACGCCCTCGATCCCGACCTGCCGTCGTGGACGTGGCCGGCGCAGGCGAAGAAGGCCGGTTTCTGGCAGCGCCGGATGGCGCACGAGGTCTCGGTGCACCGCTGGGACGCGGAGCGCGCCGCCGGGCGCGCCACCGCGATCGAGACCAAACTCGCCGCCGACGGCGTGAACGAGGTGCTCGACACCTGGCTGCCGGCCGGTTACCGCAAGGGACCGACCGACCTGCACGGCGTCGTCCACCTGACCGCCACGGACGCAAGTTACGAGTGGTTCGTCCGGCTGCGTGGCGCCGGCATCGCCCTGCTCGACACCGGGACGATCCTCGACACCGACGACCACCACCCGCGGGCGGAGGCTTCGGGGACCGCGAGTGACCTGCTTCTGACGCTGATGGGCCGGATGGAACCGGACAAACTGACCATCGTCGGGGACCCTCGGCTGATCACGGCTCTGCGCGCCGGCTGACGTCCCACCATCCGGACAAGGTTCCGCAACTTCCGGATGCCTCCCGTAACAGTGAATGGCCTTACGCTGTACCGGTTAAGTTCGGACGGCACAGGGCCGTCCGCCACAGTTCCGCCGCTGATCACACCGGTCGGCGCGGCCCGGCAGGCGGCGGTATTCACGCAGGGAGCGGTGACGGCATGACGGCAACCGTCGAGGTGGAAGAGAGCGGTGAACCCCTGGCCACGGGCCTGAGGTTCCCCGACGGCTTCGTCTGGGGAGCGGCGACGGCGTCGTACCAGATCGAGGGCGCGGCCAACGAGGACGGCCGGGGCCCGTCGATCTGGGACACGTTCAGCCGCACGCCGGGGCGGGTGTACGCCGGCCACACCGGTGACGTGGCGTGCGACCACTACCACCGCTACGTCGAGGACGTGGCGATGATGGCCGATCTCGGGCTCGGCTCGTACCGGTACTCGATCGCGTGGCCGCGCATCCAGCCCGATGGCACCGGCCCGGTCAACACCCGCGGCCTGGACTTCTACGACCGGCTCACCGACGAGCTCATCGGCAAGGGCATCGACCCGGTGGTCACCCTGTACCACTGGGACCTGCCGCAGACGCTGCAGGACCGCGGCGGCTGGACGGTCCGCGAGACCGCCGAGGCGTTCGCCGAGTACGCGGCCATCGTGCACGCCCGCCTCGGCGACCGCGTCCGCACGTGGACCACGCTCAACGAGCCGTGGTGCTCGGCGTACCTGGGCTACGGCAACGGCGTGCACGCCCCCGGCATCCAGGACCCGGCGTCGGTCTTCAAGGCCGTGCACCACCTGTTGCTCGGGCACGGCCTCGCGGCGCGGGCGCTGCGCTCGGCCGGCGCGCAGTCGGTCAGCATCACGCTGAACCCGGCGGCCGTCTTCCCGCTGGACCCGGCCAACCCGGCCGACGTCGACGCCGCCCGGATCGTGGACGGGCTGAACAACCGGATCTTCCTCGACCCACTGTTCCGCGGGGCGTACCCGGAGGACATGCGGCAGCTCATGAGCCGGTTCACCGACCTGAGCCACATCCGCGAGGGCGACGAGGCGATCATCAACGCCCCGATCGACGTGCTCGGCGTGAACTTCTACACCCCCACGTACGTCTCGGCGCAGCCCGGTCAGCCCGCCAAGCTGGACGCGCCCGGCACCGAGGGCATCGCGTTCCGCGCCCCGGTCGGCCCGATCACCGACATCGGCTGGCAGATCGAGCCCGCCGCGCTGACCCGGCTGCTCGACCGCATCCACACCGACTACGGCGTGCCGATGATGATCACCGAGAACGGCGCGGCGTACCCGGACGGCCCGTCGCCCGAGACCGGCGAGGTGCACGACACCAACCGCATCGAATACCTGGACGGCCACCTGCGCGCGTGTCTGGACGCCATTTCCCACGGGGTTGACCTTCGGGGATACTTCGCGTGGTCTTTGATGGACAATTTCGAATGGGCCGAGGGCTACAAGATGCGCTTCGGGCTCGTGCACGTGGACTACACCACGCAGCAGCGGGTTCCGAAGGACAGCGCCAAGTGGTACCGGGAGGTGATCCGGCGCAACGGTCTGAGCGACCGGGACCGGATCGGGGAGTGAGCTGATGGTGACGCGGGAGCGGCCGACACTCGAGGCGGTGGCCAGACGGGCCGGGGTCTCGCGGGCGACCGTCTCCCGCGTCGTGAACGGGTCGACCACGGTCGCGGTCGCGATCCGCGACGCGGTCAACCAGGCCGTCGAGGAGCTCGGGTACGTCCCCAACCAGGCCGCCCGGAGCCTGGTGACCCAGCGTACGGAGTCGATCGCGCTGATCCTGCCCGAGACGGCCAGCCGGGTCTTCTCCGACGACCTGTTCTTCCCGGCCGTGATCCGGGGCGTGAGCGTGGAGCTCGAGGCGGCCGACAAGCAGCTCGTGCTCATGATGGCGGGCTCGGCGGCCAGCCACGACCGCGTCGAGCGGTACGCGATGGCCGGGCACGTCGACGGCGTCATGTTCGCCTCGATGCACGGCGCCGACCCGCTGCCCGGGGCGCTGGCCCGGCTCGGCATCCCCGTGGTGTGCAGCGGCCGGCCGATGACCCCGGCCGAGCTGCCCGTGCCGTACGTCGACGTGGACCACATCGGCGGGGTGGCCGCGGCCGTACGCCACCTGCTCGCCACCGGGCACCGCCGGATCGCCACGATCGCCGGCCCGCAGGACATGGTCGCGGGCATCGACCGGCTGACCGGCTACCGGACGGCCCTCGACGAGGCCGGTCTCGCCGAGCACGTGGCGTTCGGCGACTTCACCCGCGACTCCGGCGTCCAGGCGATGCGCCGCCTGCTCGCCGACGACCCCGGCCTGGACGCGGTCTTCGTCGCCTCGGACATGATGGCCCACGGCGCGCTGCAGGCCCTCAAGGACGCCGGCCGCCGCGTCCCCGACGACGTGGCGGTCATCGGCTTCGACGACTTCGAGATCAGCCGCCTCAGCGACCCGCCGCTGACCACGGTCCGCCAGCCGATCGTCGACATGGGCCGGACCATGGCCCGCCAGATGCTCGGCCTGGTCGACCACCGCCGCGACGTCCCGGCCGTGGTGGTCCTGCCCACCGAGCTGGTCGTCCGCGCCTCCGCCTGACCGGCGCTACAGCGAGCTGGTCGTCACGATGTCGGTGGGCAGGCCGAGCACCTTGCGTGACAGCAACGCAGCGCCCGCGACCGCCGCCGGCATCAGCAGTACGGCGCCGAGCGGGATCAGGAAGCACACGAACACCGCCACGCCGAAGCCCAGCGCCAGCGGCCGCCGCCCGGCCAGCGCCTGACGCCGGTCCCGGAGGCGCTTGTCGCGGCGCTGGAACGGCACGCCGGTGAGCTCGACGGCGAGCAGCCAGCCGCCGATGGCCCCGCCGACCACCGGCACCACGGTCTGGCCGACCACCGGCAGGAAACCGGCGAGGAACAGCGGGATCCCGAACAGGATCGACAGCCCGATGAGCCGCAGCGAGTCGCGCAGGCTGCGGCCCAGCGAGCGCAGCAGCGGCACCTCGACCTCGTCCGGCACGCCCCCGTAGCGGCTCTCGACCGCGCCGGAGATCTTCTCGTAGAAAGGGTCGCCGATCAGCAGGGTGACGGCGGTGAAGGTCAGCACCCCGAGCAGGCCGCCGAGGCCGAGCAGCGCCGCGCCGGCCACGAACCGGATCGCGCCGCGCCACATCGAGGACCAGTCGTCGGCGAACCAGGTGGCCGTCGCGGCGAGGTCGTCGATGAAGACGGCGAGCGTCACGAGGGCGGCCGCGTACAGCAGGCCCGACAGGAGAGCGGGCAGCAGGCCGAGACCGAGCAGCCGTGGGTTGCGCAGCACCAGGCCGAGACCGCGGCCGAGCAGGCCGGCGCCGGTGAGGAATTCCCGGAGTGTGCCGCCCGGGCCCAGCTGAGACTTCGCCACAGTTCGAGGAGCTTAGGGCCTCCGGACCAGCCGCAGGCCGGAGGGCGCCGGGGTGGCGCTCGCCGAGGTGGTCGTGGCGTCCGGATCCGGCGGCGTCGTGAACACGGAGGCCGGCGTCGGTACGGGCGGCATCGTCAGCGACGGCGCCGCGGATCCGGAGGCCGGGGCGGAGGGCGTACCGGAGCTCGGTGCGGCGCTCGCCGGCACGCTCGGCCGTACCCGCTCCACCACCGACACCGGCTTGGGCGCGCGGGGAACCCAGTCGCCGACCGACTCCGGGACGGTCTTGCTGGCGGCCGGCGCGCTCCCCAGGGTCCCCGCGCCGCCCGGGGCGCTCACGGCGGGAGACACCTTCTCGGGACTGCCGAGGGCCCATCCGAGGCTGACGGCGAACGGCAGACCGAGCGCTACGAGACCGAGGAAGACAGTTCTGGGGGTGAGCCGCACGACAGGAACACCGACGAGCGCGGCAAAAGGTTACGCCGATCGCCGATCGCCCGCCGGTATCGATCGCCAACCGCTTGATCAAGCGCCCCCCGAACCGGTACTGTCCCGGGGCTCGCATTCATTGCGACCACTTTCACGGGGAGAGTTATGAAGACCGGAGGATCGCGCGGACTCGCCGCGTTGCTGACTCTCGCGCTCGGCGCCGGCACGGTGGCAGGCGCCGGCTCGCTCGGCACGCCCGCCTGGGCCGCCGGAGCGGGCACCTACAGCCTCAACACCACCAGCATCTTGCCGGGTCAGACGGTGACGCTGACCCAGACGGCCTTCGAGGACAGCACTCCTGACACCCCGGCGACCGTCACGGTCGCCTGGGGCGACAACTCCACGTCGACGTTCGCGTCGGGAGCCTCCACGGTTCAGCACTCCTATCCGAATGCCGGCAGTTACACGGTCGCGGTGACCATCACCGACGACGGAACGTCCACGCAGGGCACGATCACCAATGCGAAGGTGACGGTCGCCGGTGGCAGCTTCAAGTTCGACCCCACCTGGAACTGGACCTGGCTCAACGGCAACCACGAGGCGACGCTGAAGCTGTCCGGGATCCCGAGCAACACCACCCGGGTCTGGGTCCACTGGGGCGACGGCGAGACCAGCCTGGTGAACAAGGCCAACACCTCGGTGAAGCACCTCTACCACTGGGGCGACGACGGCAAGAGCACCGCGAGCGTCACGCTGGAGAACGCCCAGGGCAAGGTGACCAAGTCGGCGGGCACCTACACGATGCTCTACGACTCGTACGCGCCGTCCGTGACCTTGAAGGTCCCGAGCAGCCCGTCGAAGGCGTCGTCCTGGAAGACCATCCAGGGCACCGCCAAGGATTCGCAGATCGGGCTCGACGGCGTCGGCGTGCAGATCTACCGGTGGAAGGGCTCCTCGGACTGGTACTACAACTTCTCCACCAACAAGTGGGTCAAGTACAACTTGAGCAACCCGCAGATCCCGTCGACGGCGGTGAAGTGGATCAGGCCCGACTCGGCCGGTAACTGGAAGGTCTCCGGCATCACCGGTCTCGCGAAGGGCTACTACATCGAGGTCCACTACTTCGCCTGGGACAAGGCGGGGAACGACACCGGTGAGAAGTACCGCATCCAGAAGCTCACCAGCTGACCATCAACGCATTGTGGCCCGGACCGTTCGGTCCGGGCCATCATGCGTTGAGGAACGTGGAGATCCGCTCGCGCAGCTCGCGCCGGTGCGTCCAGAGCACCGCGGGCCGGTCGTAAATGTGCAGGTCAGCGCCGGGAAGCAGGCCGGCCAGGCGTTCCGCCCAGGCCGCCGGGTGCAGGTCGTCGCCCACGCAGCCGATCACCAGCGCTTTCCCCGGGTACGCCCGCAGCGCCCCGACATCCGCAACCGCGGGCTCCCGCCACAACGTATCCAGCTGCGGCGCGAGCCCGTCGCGGAGCAGCTGATCGACGCGCTGCCGCAGGTGGCCCCAGCCCGTCGGCGTGTTGCGCACCGACGGCGGCAGCTCCGGCTCGACCGCCTCCGCCACCGCCGCGGCCTCCCCCGTGGCGATGGCGGCGAGCAGCCGTTCCAGCCGCTCCTGTGCCGCGCGCGGCCGTACGCCGTCCAGCGGCGCGGGCAGGTAGAGGACCACCCGCTCGAAGCGCCCGGGATCCGAGGCGAGAAGCCGGCAGAGGGCACCGGAGCCCATGCTGACCCCGAGCGCCCGGGTCGCGCCGGCGCGGTCGGCCACGGCGCGCAGGTCGGCGGCGAGATCGGCGAAGGTCCACGGTCCGGGCGGGGCCTCGGAGCGGCCGTGCCCGCGGAAGTGGAAGAAGACCCGGCGGCCCGCGACGGCGCTGCCCAGCGGGCGGGTGCCGGCGAGGTCGCCCGCCAGCCCGTGCGCGAACACGGTGACCGGGTCGCCGGCGCCCGTGACGAGCTGCTCCAGGCGTACGCCGTGCGGCGTGCCGACGAGCTCGGTGGGCGGGGCCGGCAGCGTGGGCCGGCCGGAGCGCGGGGCGGTGGGCCGGGGTCCGGGGTTCCGCGGGCCGCCGTCCGGGGGCGGCGGCCGGCGGAGTCTCACCAGAAGCCCTTGCCGTCCGACAGGTCGCGCAGCCCGGGACGGACGTCGAGCAGGTAGATGAGGGCCGCGGCCAGGCCGATCAGGCCGAAGATGCCGATCGGGCCGATCACGTAGGTGAGCACGAGGCAGACGGCCAGGATCGCGATCCACGCGCCCTTGGGCAGGGTGCCGATCGCCTGGAAGCCGTCGCCGCGCTGCGTCACGCAGTGGATCAGGGCGATGGCTTGCACGATCAGCGAGCCGATCATCACGAGCACGTCGATGTAGAGCCTGACGTGCAGATAGAACTCGGGCGCGGCGGAGACCATGGTGAAGAGTCTATGCCGCGGGCCCCGGCTTCGGCCGGGGCCCGCGGTTGAACGCCGGGTGTGTCCGCTTACTCGGCGGCCGGGCGGGTGGCGCGCTTGCGGGGCTTCGGGGTCGCCTCGGCGGCGGCCTCGACGGCCTTCGGCTCCTCGGTGGTCACCATGTCGGCGTTGACCACGTCGGCGGCCTCGACGACGCCGGTGCCGATCACGCGCTCGCCACGGGCGACGAGGGTGGTGTACAGGGCGGTGGCCCGCTCCTGGGCGACCTGGGCGAAGGTGAGGGCGCTCGTGGTGGCGGTCTCACGGAGCTTGTCGAAGTCCGTGGTGGTCGCCTTGTCACGCAGCGAGGTCGCGGTGGTGCCGGCGGCCTCGTTGGCCATCCGGAGCGAGGCGACGGCGCGGTCGCTGAGCTCGGTCACCACGGCGGGCAGCTTGCGCAGCTCGCGCCAGGCGAGGTCACCGGCGCCGGCGGCGGCGTACAGCGGGGCGGGGATTCGGGTCTTGGTCTGCTCGGGCATGAGGTCTCCTCGGGCTTGCGGTGGTCTTGGTGGTGGGTCAGGACTTGGCCGGCGGAGGCGGCGCGCCGCCGTCCTCCACGACCGACACGTCCTTGACGACGGCTCGCAGAGCCTCGTCCTCGTCGGGAACGTCGGTCTCGGCAGGCTCCGCGTCCGTGATGACGGCTCGCAGGGCCTCGTCCTCGTCGGGAACGTCGAGCTCGGCGGGCTCCGCGGACGCGGGGCCGGCGCCCGTGGCCTCGCCGCTCTCGCGGGCGTGCCGGGCGTTCTCGTTGCGGAACGTCTCGTAGATCTGGGTCAGCGACTGCTTCTGCGCGATCGTCAGGTCGGGATCGACCGCGATGGCGGCCAGCACGCCCTGCTGGCCCTCCCCGTCGAGCAGGCCGGCGCGCAGGTACATCGCGGGCGTCGACACCCGCAACGCGCTGGCCAGTTGCTGCAGCACCTCGGCGCTGGGTTTGCGCAGGCCCCGCTCGATCTGGCTCAGGTACGGGTTGCTCACGCCCGCCCGGTCGGCGAGTTGCCGGAGGGAGATCTTCGCGGTCTGCCGCAGGTCTCGGATGAACGAGCCGATGTCCTGAGGCAGATCCTTACCGGTGGCCATGACTCGACCGTAGCCCGGCTCGCTAGCTCCTGCAAGCAAAACGCTTGCAAGAGCTAGCGTGAAACGGGTCACCAGACCGCGCGTACCTCGCCGACCTGGACGCCACCGCCGAGCACGGGCACCGTGGCCAGGGAATCCAGCACCGGAGCGGCCAGGCCGAGGCGGCGCAGCGCCGACACCAGCACCGGCATCCGTGCGCGCATCGCGCCGTCCTCGATCTTCAACGCCACCGCGCCGACCTCCGGGACGGCGACCGCGACGACACCCTCCGCGCCGCCCTTGGCCAGCAGCCCCGGCACGCCGTGCATCAGCCGCGTGTCGTCCTGGCCGGTGCCCGCGACCAGCTCCGGGTCGGCCCGCATGGCGTCCGCCACCATCCGCTCGTACGTCTGCGGCGCGGCCGAGACCAGCCGCTGGAAGGCCCGGGCCAGCGCGGTCAGCGAGAAGCCGAGGACGGGCGCGCCGCAGCCGTCGACGCCGGTCGCGGCGATCGGCTCACCGGCCAGCTCGGTCACCGTCTCGGTGAGCACCTGCTGCAACGGGTGCTTGACGTCGCGGTAGTCGTCCAGCGGCCACTTGTTGGCGACGCAGGTGGCCAGCATCCCGGCGTGCTTGCCGGAACAGTTCATCAGGATCCGCGCCGGCTCCCGGCCGTCGTGTTCCGACTCGGCGAGCGGCAGGGCCGGCGGGCAGAGCAGCGCGTCCTCGGTCAGCCCGGCGGCGCCCAGGATGGCGCGTACGCGCCGCAGGTGGAACGGCTCGGCGAAGTGGCTGCCGCTGATCAGGGCGAGATCCGCCGGGTCGGCCACCCGCAGCCCGGCGCGCAGCATGCCGACGGTCTGCATCGGCTTGTTGGACGAGCGCGGGAAGACCGGGCCCACCACGTCCCCGGCCGAGTCGGCGACCGCGCCCGCGGCGTCCAGCACCACGACCGAGCCGTGGTGGACGGACTCGGTGAAGCCGGAGCGTACGACCTCCGCGAGGATCATCGGGCCGGCACCCCGAGCAGCTCGCGCGCCTCGGCGGTGGTCAGCGGCGGACGCTGGGCGAGCTGGGCGAACCCGACGGCGCGCGCGACGAGCTGCATGTTCGACTCGACCGGGCGGCCCTTCGCATACGTGATGGTGTCCTCCATGCCGACCCGCAGGTGCCCGCCGGCCGACAGCGAGGCCAGCATGACCGGGATCGTGCTGCGGCCGATGCCCGTGGCGGAGAACGTGGTGCCCTCCGGCAGGTCGCGGATCGCGCGGTGACAGGCGACCAGCGCCTCGGCGGTGCCCGGCATCCCGCCCGGCACGCCCATCACCAGGTCGACGTGGACGTGACCGCCGTACGGCAGCCCGTGCTGCGCGAGCAGGCGCTGCAGCGAGGTGAGCTGCCCCAGGTCGAAGATCTCGTACTCGGGGACGATGCCGCGCTCCTGCATCCGGGTGTGCAGGTCGACGATGAACTCCCAGCGGTTCATGAACACGCCGTCGCCGAAGTTGACCGTACCCATCGTGCAGGAGGCCATCTCCGGGCGCGCGTCGAGCACGGCGAGCCGGTCGGCCTCGGGGTCGGTCACCGCGCCGCCCGAGGAGAGCTGCACGATCAGGTCCGTCGACTGCCGCAGGGCGGCCACCGTCTCGCGCAGCCGGCCCTGGTCGAGGGTCGGCTCGGCGGCGTCGTCGCGGATGTGGACGTGGATGATCGCGGCGCCCAGCGCCTCGCACTCCTTGGCGGTGGCCACGAGCTCGTCGATCGTCACAGGCAGCGCCGGTACGGCCGCCTTGCTGCTCTCCGCGCCGGTGGGCGCGACGGTGATGAGGGTCCCGGTCATAACCGAGATCCTGCCATGAGGAAGCGTTAAGGCCGGGCCGGACCGGGGTCGATGGCCGCCGCCGACTCGCCGACCGTGAGCCGGGCGTCGTCGGCCACGTTGCGCTTCAGCACGGCCAGCGCGATCATGCCCAGCTCGTGGTGGCGGACCGCCGTGCCGACGAACCCGACCTCGCGCCCGTCCAGCGTGACCGGCGTGCCCTTGGCCGGCGGCTGGTCGGTCGCCACCCCGTCCAGGTGCAGCAGCACGAGCCGGCGCGGCGGGCGGCCCAGGTGGTGCACCCGGGCGACGGTCTCCTGCCCCCGGTAGCAGCCCTTGTCCAGGTGGACGGCCGGGGCGATGAAGCCGGCCTCGGCCGGGATCGTGCGGTGATCGGTCTCCCAGCCGAACCGCGGGACGCGGTGGGCGACGCGCACGGCCTCGTACGCCCACAGCCCCGCCCGCGGCACGTCGGACAGCCGGCCGAGCACCGCGTCGAGGCGCGCCCGCGGCACGAGCAGGTCGACGCCGAGCGGCACCCGCCGGGCGAGGCCACCCTCGAAGAGCCGGACGTCGTACAGCGCGGTCGGCGCGGCGGGCACGGACCCGGCGGCGAACTTCGGGCCCGGCACGTCGAAGATCCGGGGCGCCGAGAGCTCGACGTCGAGCAGCCGCGCGACGGTGGCCGGGGCGTCCGGGCCGACGATCGACAGCACGGCGGTCTCCGCGGTCGCGTCCCGCGGCTCCACGCGCGTGAAGAAGCGCATCATCTCGAGGTATTTCAGCAGGCCCTCACCCGCGCCCGGCTCGGTGTCGAGCCAGGCGGTGGTGCCGTCCTCGGCGACGAGCGCGTGCTGCTCGACGTGGCCGTGCGGGGAGAGCACGAGCAGCTCGCTGCCCTGCCCGGCGCGCAGGTCGGCGAGGTGCTGGGTGGTCAGGGTGTGCAGCCAGCTCGCGCGCTCCTCGCCCGGCACCGCGATGACGTCGCGGTTGGAGCGGTCGACGAGCCCGGCCGTCGTCTCCAGCGTGCGCTGCTCGCGCATGGGGTCGCCGTGGTGGGCCGGTACGCCGGCGTCCGCGGACTGCGGGTCGAGCTCCTCGATGCGGACCGTGGTCATGCTTGCTCCTTGCAGCCGCCGCAGACGCCGAACAGCGAGACGTGACCGACGTCGACCCGGAAGTCGCGCTCGTCGCGCAGGCGCTCGGTGACCGGCAGCATGATGGCGGGGTCGACCTCGTCGACGGAGCCGCAGGTGCGGCAGACGAGGTGCACGTGCTGGTCCTCGCCCGCGGCGTGGTACGTCGGCGAGCCGTGCGACAGATGGGTGTGGCTGACGAGGCTCAGCTCCTCGAGCAGCTCGAGGGTGCGGTAGACGGTGGTGATGTTGACGCCGGCGGCCCGCTCACGCACGGTCTGGTGGATCCGCTCGGGCGTGGCGTGGCCGAGCTCGTGCACCGCCTCCAGGATCAGCTGGCGCTGCGGCGTCAGTCGCAGGCCGCGTTCCCGGAGCATCTCGGCGAGGGATGTGGCGGACACGTTACGAGCATAGTTCGCGCCGCTATACCCTCCCGGGCGTGAACGCGCCCATCATGGTGATCCCCGGCTCGGGGGAGCTGACCCACACCGACCGCGGGCTGCTGTACGGCGAGGGCGTCTTCGAGACGGTGCACCTGCGCCCCACCGGCCCCTGGCTGCTCGACGCCCATCTGGGCCGCCTGCGGAGTTCGGCCGCGATGCTGGACATCGACGTCCCCGAGCAGGTCGCCGGCCTGGGCGCAGGGCTGACCCATGAGGACGGCGCGTTGCGGCTGGTCGTCACGCCCTCGACCGCATTCGCGACCGTGTCGCCGGTGCCGGAAGCGATCCGCCGGGAACGCCGCGTCGGGATCCGCGTGCTCACCCACGACGTGGGCCCCCGGGCGCCCTGGTCCCTTTCCGCCGCCAAGACGCTCTCCTACGCCGAGAACCTGGCGGCGAAGCGCTGGGCGGTCACCCAAGGGGCCGATGACCTGCTGTGGCTCCGTGAGGGTCAGGCCCTGGAAGCGCCCACGGCCAGCCTGGTGTGGCTCGACGGCGACACCCTGTGCACTGTGCCGGCGGACTCGACCGGCATCCTGCCCGGGACGACGGCCGCGCACCTGCTCCACCGGGCCGGCGACGTCGGTCTGCGCGCCGACGAGCGGATGATCACCGTGGGGCAGCTGCGGGGCGTGGCAGCGATGTGGCTGGCCAGCTCGCTGCGCGGCCTGGCCGAGGTGCGGTCACTGGACGGCGTACCCCGCGCGGCGTCGCCCTGGACGCCGCGCCTTCAGGACCTCCTGGGCTTCATCCGCCCACCCGCAGCAGGCGCGCCGACAGGTGCGGCTTGAGGGTCTCGCCGTTGGCCGACATCTCCTGGGCATAGAGCAGCGCGCCCTCGACGATGCCGAAGAGGCGGTGGCCGCCGGTGACCGCGAGGCCCGTGGCGGTGTGCCCGACGCCGGCCGTGGCCATCTCCAGCCGGGTGCCGGTGGCCTCGCCCTCGTAGATCTCGATGACGCCGTGCTGGGTGGTCAGCGTCGCCTCCATCTCGTCGGTGGGGCGCCCGTCCGCATTCAGCACCGGGCGCCAGAAGCCGACCTCGCGGTTGGCCATGCCGGTCGGCTGCGACTCGTCGTCCAGGACCCAGATGCGCGACTCGTACGCCAGGAACGGCCGCCCGTCGTGGCTGATCCGGATCTCCTGCGCGAAGTTGTAGTCCTCGGGCTCCGGGAAGCCGCCCTGCCCGCGTCCGCGCCACAGGCCGATGAACGGCAGCAGCCCGAGCAGCGCCGGGTGCAGGTCCGGGCCCTGGCGCAGGTCGTGGGTGTCCTCGTACGGGTACTCGTCCACCGGCGGGGCGTTCAGCCAGGGCGGCGGTCCCAACGGGTTCTCGGTCTCGCTGCTCACCATCGTCCCCTTGCAATGCGCATAGCCAGATAGCCCAGCCCGCCGGCCAGCCCGCCCAGACCGGCGACCAGCAGGCTCACGTACCCGATCTCCGTAACCATGACGGAGCCATCCTATGCTGACCGACATGGCCCGCCTTCTCGTCGTCAAGACCACCGCCGGAGCGGACGCGCCGGAGCGCTGCTCGCAGGCGTTCACCGTGGCGAGCACGGCGGCGTCGTCCGGCGTGCCGGTGTCGTTCTGGCTCACCGGCGAGTCGGCGTGGTTCGCCCTGCCCGGGCGCGCGGCCGAGTTCGAGCTGCCGCACGCGGCTCCGCTGCCGGACCTGCTCGAGCTGCTGCTGGAGGCGGGCACGGTGACGTTGTGCACGCAGTGCGCGGCCCGCCGGGACATCGGCCCGGACGACGTGCTCCCGAGGATCCGCATCGCGGGCGCCGCCGTCTTCGTCGAGGAGGTCACCTCCGGCGGCGCGCAGGCGCTCGTCTACTAGCGACAGCTTGTGGTCGCGCTGACCCGCGCGGTCCCGTCGCCGTCGCTCACGATCAGCGAGGCCTCGCCCACCCGGTACGCCCACGCGTGCGGCTCCGCCTGAATCACGAGCGCGCCGGCCACCACGTCGCGCAGCGCGCGCCCGAGGTCCTTCGGCGCCGCCAGGTCACCCGCGGTCACCGTCGTGGCCGTACGACCGTCCGGGCACGTCACCGACACGCCGGTGGCCGTACCGGTGCCGCCCAACGCCTTGCTCGCCGCCACGAACGGCGCCGGCGGCTGCGCGACCGGCCCCGGCGGCTCGTCCGGCGCGGCGCCGGGCCGGCAGCCGGTCGAGATCCGCAGGACGAACGACGTGGAACCGGCGCCCGCCTCCGCCTCCACCCCGACGAACTCCCCCGCGTCGCCCCGCAGCACCTGCCGGGTGTCCTCGGCGTCGTGCCGGATCGCCGCCCGGTACGCCCGCGGCAGCGCCCGCGCGATCGAGTCGAGCACACCGAACGCCTCGTCGGGACGCACGCGTACGGTCACCTCCTGGCTCGCCTCCACGCCGCCGCGCACCGGGGTCAGCGCACAGTCGCGGTCCAGGGCCACCGGCCCGATCGCGATCACCCGGTCCGGCCCGTCGGCGGCCGCGACCACCACGCCCGCGGCCCGGTGCAGCACCGGCAACGCCTCGGTGATGGTTCGCTGCTCGGGCACGGTCGGTGGATCCTTGCGCACCGACCACACCGCCAGCCCGGCCAGGACGAGCGTCCAGGCGGCGACGACCGCCACGAGCCACCACCGGGTCGGGCGCCGCTCGGGCTGAGGCGGCGGCGCGTACGCGGGAGGTGCGGGCAGGCTCACGGCAGCCATGCTCGCATGCGGCTCCCACCCAGCACGAAGGGCGGGACCCGACGGGTCCCGCCCTTCGATCAACAGAGCGTGGGTCAGGCGGCCGCGACGTTCAGGCCGACCTCGTTGACGCCGCGGGTGGCGTCGACGGCGAGGTCGCCGTTGCCGTGGCGGGACAGGGCGCGCAGCGTCCACGAGCCCGGCGCCGCGAAGAAGCGGAAGACGCCCTCGGGGGACGTCACCACCTCGGCGGTGAACTCGCCGGACGAGTCGAGGAGGCGGACGTACGCGCCGCCCACGGCGTCACCCTCGGCGGTGGTGACGACGCCGGTGATCACGGTTTCCTTCTCGAGGTCGACGCCGGCCGGGATGGGAGCCGACTGGTCGGGCGCGGCGCAGCCGTCCGCGATGTTGGGGGTGGTCATCGCGATCACGCCTTTCCGGGCTCGTCGCCGAGCGCGATCGGCACGCCGATGAGCGAGCCGTACTCGGTCCACGAACCGTCGTAGTTCTTCACGTTCTCCTGGCCGAGCAGCTCCTTGAGCACGAACCACGTGTGCGAGGAACGCTCGCCGATGCGGCAGTACGCGATCGTGTCCTTGCCGCCGTCGAGGCCGGCGTCGCCGTAGATCTTGGCGAGCTCGTCGTCGGACTTGAACGTGCCGTCCTCGTTCGCGGCCTTGCTCCACGGCACGCTGATCGCCGTGGGGATGTGGCCCGCGCGCTGCGACTGCTCCTGCGGCAGGTGCGCCGGGGCGAGCAGGCGGCCGGCGAACTCGTCGGGGCTGCGGACGTCGACCAGGTTCTTCACGCCGATGGCCTGCACGACCTCGTCGCGGAACGCGCGGATCGACAGGTCGGGCTCCGTGGCCTGGTACTGCGTGGCGGCGCGCTGCGGCACGTCCTTCGAGTACGGCCGGGCGTCCAGCTCCCACTTCTTGCGGCCGCCGTCGAGCAGCTTCACGTCGCCGTGGCCGTACAGCTTGAAGTACCAGTACGCGTACGCCGCGAACCAGTTGTTGTTGCCGCCGTACAGGACGACGGTGTCGTCGTTCGAGATGCCCCGCTCGGACAGCAGCGCGGAGAACTGCTCCTGGTTCACGAAGTCCCGGCGCACCGGGTCCTGCAGGTCCTTCTTCCAGTCGATCTTGATAGCGCCCGGGATGTGCCCGCCGTCGTAGGCGGTGGTGTCCTCGTCGACCTCGACGAAGACGACACCCGGGGTGTCCAGGTTCTTCTCGGCCCAGTCGGCAGAGACGAGTGCGGTGTCGCGACTCATCGCATTACTCCCTTGTCAGGTGAGAGATGGGGGTGAGTCGACGCGCGGGAGGTGAAGAGGTCGCACGCGCGCCGACCCGAAAAACGGATCACGCTTTGCGTACGGCGCCACTGCCGGGCGAAGGAAATGCCGGATGGCCCCGTCAGAGGACAGGGCGACACAGGCAGGCGGCCACGCGGCACAGGTCGACCGCGCGCCTCTTGGTGAGCAACAGGCTCATGGGAAGCGACCCTACCAGCGGTTCCAGGGGCCGGAACACTGCCGACCACCATCCGGGAAGGAGTCGGCGGTCACAGGCCGCCGGAGTTGAGCGCCACATTGCTGGCGCCGGCGGTCACCACCAGCCCGTCCGGACGCGGCTCCACCTTCTGCACCTTCAGGCCCAGCGGCAGCGCCGGAACCTTGAGGTCGTACGCGAGCCCCTTGACGTAGTTGTCGACGAGATTGCGCACCAGCGGCACGTTCGGCAGACCGTCCGCGGTCACGTCGGCGAAGCGCACCTGCACGACGCCGTCCTTGATGTCGAGGTTCGCCGTGCCCGACACGTTCCAGGTCTGGCCGAGCGCCTGGATCGGCGCGGAGCCGACCAGCTTGCCGTCCTTCTCGCCGACCTTGAGGCCCTTCTGGCCGATGAGGTCGGCGAGCGTGGGGTAGTCGATGGTCCCGGCGCCGGTGACCGTGCCGGCCACGATGTCGCCGTTGCCGCTGCGGATCGTGTCCAGCGGCGCGGTCACGTCCCGGGCGTGGATGTCCAGCAGCGGCATCTTGATGGTCTTGTTGTTCCCGGCCGGCCCGGAGAAGTCCTTCAGCCGGATCTGGATCTCCTGGTACTTGCCGTCGAGCACCTGGGTCAGGAACGGCACGCCCTCCACCGTGACGTCCGGCTTCTCCGAGGTGGCCTGCTGGTCGGCGACCTGCTGCGCGACCCGGTCGCCGATGACCCGCTCCGCGTACGAGGCGGCCACCCGGTCCGCCACGGCGAGCAGCGCGACCACGATGATCAGGAGCACCAGCAGGGTGATCAGGAGACGCCTCCCCCAGCGCTTGCGCGGTCGCGCCGACCCGTACACCTCGGACACCGGTCCTCCTCGTTGCCACCGTCGCGGGACTGGGCACGGTATATGCCCAGTGCGAGCCGCCGGGACACGTGCTCAGGCCAGGTCACGTGCTCAGGCCAGGTCACGTGCTCAGGCCAGGTCACGTGCTCAGGCCAGGTCACGTGCTCAGGCCAGGTAGAGAACTGTCAGGGCGTACGTGGCCGGCAGGCTCAGGGCGAAGGCGCCCAGCGGACCCTGCATGTGGCGCGCGACCCACAGGGTGGGCGCCTCGCCGGCCATGCTGCGGCCGGCCTCGGAGTAGTTCACGGCGAGGTCGACCAGCCCGGCGATGACGGCGACGACGAGGCCGAGCACCGCCCCCTTGGCCGGGGTGAACGGCAGCACCAGCACGCTGCCCAGCCCCGCCGCGGCGAGCGTGCCGAGCATCGCGCCGGCGATGATGCCGGCCGCGCCGCGGGGCACCTGGGCGGCGATCCGCGGCTTGGGCCACACGGCGTCGGTCAGGTGCGCGACCAGCAGCGAGACGCCGACCGCGGTGAGGCAGACGAGCAGCGCCTGGGTGCCGACGGGCTTCCTGGTCAGCACGATGGGCAGGGCGAACGACACCACCCCGAGCACGACGAGGAACGTGCCGCCGAGCGAGTCGCGCAGGCGCGCCCGGTCGGCGGCGCGGATCGTCTGCCCGACGAGCGCGGCCGCGTAGGCAGCGGCCAGCACGTACACCAGCGGTAGCAGCGCTGCCGGCTCGCTGGTCACCGCCAGCCGATCGGCGGCGGCGGCCGCCACCACACAGACACCGGCGACGGTTCCGGCCGCCGGCGGCCGGACCGCCATCGTGAACGCCAGGATGTAGAGGAGCTGCACTCCGAAGAGGACGATCGCGTACGGCAGCCGCGCATCCGGCCCGGACGTCTGTGCGCCCAGGATCAGGCCGGCACCCAGCAGGGCCGAGAAGCCGGCGATCGCCACCGACAACTGGCGGCGGACCGGCGCGACCGGGATCTCCTCGTCGTGGTCCTCGTCCTCGTCCTCGATCGGACGCACGGTCACGGGGTCCTTCTCCGGCGCGCCCGCGTAGAAGCCCGACGACGACCGGGCCGGGGCGGCACGCGCGATCTCCCGGGAGACGTCGTCGTCCCAGGAGTCACGGTCGCGCGGGCTGGAGGGCAGCACGCCTGCGATGGTGCCAGACCCGGGCTCCGGCGTCCCCATCGCGGGCAAGGTTTCCCGGCGTGCGACGGTCGGGTGAACGGCCGGTCACGGATCGGCCGTTCGGTCACCTGGAGGGCGTTCGTCACATCACTCGATGATCCGAAGAGGGTGATCGAGCAGCAGCATCGGTTAAGGTATGCGCAGCCCACCCGTCGGTGACGCCGGGACGAGACCCTCCGGTTGCCCAGCTCTCCAGCTGCGCACACCGGGTCACCCGAGCGGCCTTCGTGCCGCGAGGATCGAGGTGAGTGTGGAAATCCTCCTGTTGGTGACGGCACGAGCCGGCGAACCCTCCGCCGTGCTTCCCGCGCTGGACCTGCTGCCCCACTCCGTGCGTACGGCGCCCCGCGACGTACGCACGCTTGTTTCCGGGCCGAGCCCGGACGCCGTGCTCGTGGACGCCCGCTCGGAGCTCTCCGAGGCCCGGGCCACCTGCCGGATGCTGCACGCGACCGGCATCGGCGTGCCCCTGGTCGCGGTGGTGACCGAGGCCGGCCTCATCGCGCTCAACGCCGACTGGGGTGTCGACGACGTCATCCTCGCCAGCGCCGGCCCCGCCGAGGTCGAGGCCCGGCTGCGGCTGGGCGTCGGCCGCCTGTCGAACGCCACGGCGGGTGCGGGCGGCTCCATCCGCGCCGGCGAGCTGATGATCGACCCGGACACGTACGCGGCCAAGCTCAAGGGCCGCCCGCTCGACCTCACGTACAAGGAGTTCGAGCTGCTCAAGTTCCTCGCCCAGCACCCCGGCCGGGTCTTCACCCGCGACCAGCTGCTGCGCGAGGTCTGGGGCTACGACTACTTCGGTGGCACGCGCACGGTCGACGTGCACGTGCGGCGGCTGCGCGCCAAGCTCGGCTCGGAGTACGAGTCGATGATCGGCACCGTGCGCCAGGTGGGCTACAAGTTCGTCGTCCCGCCGTCCGGCCGCCAGCTGCCCGACAACGAGCCCGTCTCGCTGCCGGTCTGAGCCGCCGACGATGACGGACGTCCGGTCCTCGGACCGGCTGACCCCCGCCGAGGCGGCCGACGTGCTCGCGCTGGCCGCCGCGGCGGACGAGGCCGACGGCGTGTATCCGCTGTCCGAGGACGGCGTCCTGGGCCTGCGCGGCACCGCGCACCACCACCTGCTGTCACGTGCCGACGACGGCGGGCTCGCCGGGTACGCGTACCTTGCCGGCTCGGCGGGGGAGCTGATCGTGCACCCGAAGCACCGCCTGCGCGGCCACGGCACCGCCCTGCTCGCCGCGGCCGGCACCGGCGAGCTGCAGTTCTGGGCCCACGGCGACGAGCCGGCCGCCCGGGCCTTCGCGGAACGCAACGGGTTCACCCGCGCCCGCGTGCTCTGGCAGATGCGCCGCCCGCTCGCCGGCCTGCCCGACGTGCCGCTGCCCGGCGGGGTGACGCTGCGCGCGTTCGTGCCCGGCACCGACGACGAGGCCTGGCTGGGCGTCAACTCCCGCGCCTTCGCGCACCACCCGGAGCAGGGCCGCTGGACCGCCGAGGACCTGCGGCTGCGCTTCGCCGAGCCGTGGTTCGACCCGGCCGGCTTCCTGCTCGCCGTGGACGCGGAGGACCGGATGCTCGGCTTCCACTGGACCAAGGTGCACCCGCCGGAGGGCGACGAGCCGGCGATCGGCGAGATCTACGTCCTCGGCGTCGAGCCGGGCGGCCACCGCCGCGGGCTCGGCGCGGCGCTGAGCGTGGCCGGCCTGCGCCACCTCGCCGCGCAGGGCCTCGAGAACGCCCTGCTCTACGTGGACGAGTCCAACACCGCGGCCGTCGGCCTCTACCGCCGCCTCGGCTTCGAGGTCCACTCGACCGACGTGCAGTACCAGCGCCGAGCCTGACCGCGTCGGACGCCGGGCAGGACCGGGCCGCGGAGAAGCACGCCTATAATGGGGGTGAATGCCTCCGCACGGGAAGGGGTTCGGCGATGAGCAGATGGTTATCACCCCAGCGGCTTGCGGCCCTGATCCTGGCGATCGCCGCTGCCTCGCTCGTCGGCTACGGCGTCGCGTATGCGTACGCGGCCGGCCGGTCCGAGGTTCGAGTTCACCAGGTGGACAAGTCCCCTGAGCAGATACGCGATTACTGGACGCCGGAGAACGTCGAGAAAGCGAAACAGGGCGACCCCATGCCGGTCGTAACCGACCGGTAGCACTTCTTGTTGTCCGACCGGAGGCCGGGCTGATATGGCCCGGCCTCCGGTGTGGCGTCAGCTGTTGAGGGCGTTAATCACGACGGCTGCGTTGTTGTAGTGGTTGGAAGAGTAAAGGTGGTTGTTCACGTAGTTGCCGTTGGCGTCGCCGTCGCGGTGACTGTTACTGCCGACAATCTGAACGTTGGACGAGCCGACTCCGGTGGCGATCGGGCCACCGCTGGCGCCGCCACCCATGTCGCAGGACATCCTGATTCGATCGTCGAACGGGTTGTTGTTATCGGCGTCAATGGTGTTGCCTTCGCAGTACATCATGTATTCGCCGTTGAAGAAGTCGGAGTCCGGGCGGTTGTAGCCGCTGGCGGGGTACCCGAACGACCGGGCATTGGTGTAGGCGGTACCACCGCGGAAGTTGTGGCCCCAACCACCGACAGTGTCCTGCAGGTTGGCGGACCCCGTCTCCGGCACCACGATCAGCGCGCCCAGGTCGGAGCTTTCGTAGTCCCGGTCCTCGATCCAGCTGTCGAGGGCGAGCACACTGACGCCGTACCACCAGCCGTACGGGTTCGAGTTGTTGCTGTAGGCGGGAATGAACACGTGGTTGCGCCGCCAGTCACCGCCGGGCCCAGCGTGCAGGCAGTGAGCAGCGGTCCACACGGAATTGCGGTTATTGGTGGCGATGGAGGTCGCGCTGCACGCGAACCACTCCGTCTCGGTGGCGTCCGTGTAGAACAGCCGGCCGACCGCGGACATCGGCCACGCCGCCACGTTGGACACCCGCCGCGAGGCGGTCACCGCAGCGGCGAGTTCCGCTGTGGCCGCCTTGCCTCGCAGGGCCGCGGAATTCTTGGGGGGAGCCGCGGGAGCGGCACTTCCCGGCCCCGCCACCGCGGTGGGCCGGGACGTGCTCGTTCCACCGACGCCGCCGGCAGGCGGGACGGCCGCGTCCGTCCCCGAGTTCCGGATCGCCTCCCGGAGTCGCTGCGGCGTCCAGAAGGCGCGGAGTTGCCTGGGGGTCTTGTTGGTCGGCTTCGCCTGCACCACCCGGACGGTGGGCTCGCCTGCCGGAGCGGACGCCGAGGCGGGTGGGGTAGTGGCGACACCGCCGGCCGCGGCGGCTAGGAAGGTAAGGAAGACCAACTGCCTTGACAAACGTCGAACGAGGGGGCGAGCCACGACTTTCTCCTGTTCGGTGTCGGGCAGCCCGCGAGGTCCCAACATGGCGCTCCCCGCAGGCGCGAATGTTCGGTCCGACCCACTCGACCACTAGACCACCAGATCGATCAATATCCATGTCCGAGAAGTGACGTTCATCGCAGAATGACCCCCGCAGCTTGACGCATGGCGACCTCGACGGCCGACTGCAAGAGTCTCCGCGCGTGCGCTCCAGGCCGTCCGTGCCGGGCTCGAAGCCCACCGCTACACGCCGCGCAGCTCGTGCAGGGTCGCGGCGGTCAGCTTGTACGGCGCCTCGTCCGGCCGTACGAGCACGACCGTGCACGCGGCGGCGTGGGTGAGCGCGGCCGTGAAGCTGCCGTCGGCGAACTGGGCGGCGGGCCCGCGCGGTGAGCGTCCCACCGCGACCGTGCGAGCGGCGACGTCCTCGGCGTGCTGGGCGAGCACCCGGCCGGCCGCCGCGTGGTCGCCCACGCTGGTCAGCACGAGCCCGGTGGCGGCGATGCCCTGGGCCGCGAGCCGGTCGAGGTGCGAGCGGACCGCCGCACGGGCGCTCTCCGCGTCCTCGGGCTCGATGGCGAGCTCCTCGATCACCACGGTCTCGCGGACCCGGACGACCTCGAGCGGGCTGCCCTGGTCGCGGGCGATGCCCGCCGCCGCGTCGACGATCTCCGCGGCGTCCGGGGTGGCGCCGACCGCCACGACGACCGGGCGCGAGCCCGCGCCGGTGGCCGCGCCGACCGGTTCGAGCGCCGCGGGCACCGCCTCGGCCTCGCCGGACTCGGCGGCGGCGACCAGCTTGTGCCCGGTCGCCAGCACCGGGATGGCCAGCAGGAACGCGATGCCGCCGACGTAGAACGGCACGCTCAGGTCGAAGGCGTCGGCCAGCTTGCCGGCCGCGAACGGCGCCAGCCCGCCGCCGATGAAGCGGACGAAGCCGTACGCCGACGACGCGACCGAGCGCTCGACGGGCGCGACCAGCATGACCGCCTGGGTGGTGAGGGTGTTGTTGATGCCGATGAAGGCGCCGCTGACGATCACCGCGGTGATGACGGTGGCGGGCGTGGTCACGCCGGCCGCGATGACCACCATGACCACCGCGAGCGCGGCCATGTTGGCGTACAGGACCGGGGCGGTGCCGAAGCGCGCCTGCAGCCGCGGCGCGACGAACACGCTGAAGATCGCGACGAGCAGGCCCCAGCCGGTGAAGACCAGCCCGAGCCGGTGGGCGTCCAGCTCCATCGGGTACGGCGCGTAGCCGAGCATGGTGAAGAAGCCCCAGTTGTAGAGCAGCGCCATGATGCCCATGGTCAGCAGGCCGCGATGGCGCAGCGCCTTGAGCGGGTCGGCGACGGAGGTGGGCCGGGCCGGCTTGGGCAGCGCGGGGACGAAGGCGATCGTGGCGACCATCGCGATGGCCATCAGCACCGCGACGCCGAAGAACGGGCCGCGCCAGCTGATGCTGCCGAGTTCGCCGCCGAGCAGCGGGCCGACCGCGATGCCGAGCCCGAGCGCGGTCTCGTAGAGGATGATCGCGCCGGCGAAGCCGCTGGTCGCCGATGCCACGATCACCGCGAGGCTGGTGGCGATGAAGAGCGCGTTGCCGAGCCCCCAGCCGGCGCGGAAGCCGACGATCTGCCCGACGGTGTCGGACGTGCCGGCCAGCGCGGCGAAGACCACGATGATCAGCAGGCCGACCACGAGGGTGCGCTTGGGGCCGATCCGGCTGGCGACGGCGCCGGCCACGAGCATCGCGACCGCCGTCACCACCAGGTAGCTGGTGAACAGCAGCGAGACCTGGCTCGGCGAGGCGTGCAGGTCCTCCGCCAGGGCGGGCAGGATCGGGTCGACGAGCCCGATGCCCATGAACGAGATGACGCAGGCGAACGCCACCGCCCAGACGGCGCGGGGCTGCTTGAAGGGATTCGTTGCCGGCTTGTGGCCGTGCGGTGCGGTCATGGAGCGGTCTCCCAGGATGCGGTTATAGCTGTATTGTGCAGCTATTTCCCCCGCCGTGACCAGTGGCGCGCGCCACGCCCGGGGCGGCAGGTTAACGGATACTGACGGACAATTCCGTCAGTCGCCCCTCGGTTCACTCAACGGACAACCCCTCCTCAGCCAAAGGAAACGAGCAGGGGCCGAACCGTTCACCCTTCGTTCATGTAGCCCCGGGGAGCCGGTCACCTGGCCCTCCTAGCTTTCCGGGTGTGCCGATGAGAGTTCGGCCGGCCGGGACCTCGGAGCCCGGGGATGCAGATCATTCGAAGGGAAAACCGTGAAGCTCCAGCGGTACTACGTTGCCGGCATTGCGATGACCGCCGCCTTCGCGCTGACCGCGTGCGGCTCTGACAACACCGACTCGCCCGCCGCCGCCGGCGGCGCCTCCGCCGCGAGCGGAAGCTGCGTCGCGGGTCAGCTGACCGCACAGGGCTCGTCCGCGCAGAAGAACGCGATGGACGAGTGGATCAAGACCTACCAGGGCCAGTGCTCGGGCGCCCAGATCGGCTACGAGTCCACCGGTTCCGGCGCGGGCATCCAGGCGTTCATCGCCGGCACCGCCGACTTCGCCGGCTCGGACTCGGCCCTCAAGGAGGAGGAGCAGCCGCAGGCGAACGCCAAGTGCCCCGGCGGCCAGGCGCTCAACCTGCCGATGGTGGTCGGCCCGATCGCCGTCGTCTACAACGTCGACGGCGCGGACAACCTCCAGTTCTCCGCGGCGACCCTCGCGAAGATCTTCTCGGGCAAGATCAAGAAGTGGAACGACCCGGCCATCGCCGCCGAGAACTCGGGCGCGAAGCTGCCGGACACCGCAATCCAGGCCGTGCACCGCTCGGACGAGTCCGGCACGACCGACAACTTCACCAAGTATCTGAGCAAGACCGCCGAGGCGGACTGGACGTACGGCAACGCCAAGGCGTGGAAGGCCCCGGGCGGCACCGGCGCCAACAAGTCGGACGGCGTCGCCTCGCTGGTGAAGAGCACCGCCGGCACGATCTCCTACGTCGAGCTCTCGTACGCCGAGAACAGCGACCTGAAGAAGGCGAAGATCAAGAACGGCGCGGGTGAGTTCACCGAGCTGACCGGCGAGAGCGCCGGCAAGACCATCGCGGGCGCCAAGGTCAAGGGCACCGGCGACGACCTCGCGCTCGACATCGACTACGCCACCACCGAGGCGGGCGCGTACCCGATCGTGCTGGTCACGTACGAGATCGTGTGCAGCAAGGGCAGCGCGAAGGCGGCCGCCATCAAGGGCTTCCTGACCTACACCTCGAGCACCGGCGGCCAGTCGGCGCTGGGCGAGCTGGGCTACGCCCCGCTGCCCGAGTCGGTCCGGAGCAAGGTCGAGGCCTCGGTCGCGAAGATCTCCTGACCCGGTCCCCCCGAGAGTTCCCCCCCTCCTAGACGACAGCGAGCGAGCGAATGGGCGACTATCCCTCCCGCTCGGCGAGCACCAGCGCCGGCGGTCCGGGTGTGACAGCACGTCACTCCCGGGCCGCCGGCAACGGCGTGTCGCCGATCCCTCCCGATGACCGGCCGCCGCTGGGCGGCGGGGGCGCGCTCCCCACGAAGACGCGGTTCTCCATGGAGACCGGCTTCCGGGGGTTGAGCACAGCCGCCGGCGCGATGGTGCTCGTCATCATCGTGGCCATCGCGATCTTCCTGATCTCGAAGGCCGTGCCCGCGCTGAACGCCGACACCGAGAACTTCCTGACCTACAAGGCCTGGTTCCCGAACGAGACACAGCCGCGGTTCGGCATCGCCGCCCTGGCCTTCGGCACCGTGCTGACCTCGGTCATCGCGCTGATCGTCGCGGTACCCATCGCCCTGGGGATCGCCCTGTTCCTGTCGCACTACGCGCCGAAGCGGCTGGCCACGCCGCTCGGCTTCGTCATCGACCTGCTCGCCGCCGTACCCAGCGTGGTGTTCGGCCTGTGGGGCCGCGACGTCTTCTCCGAGCCGGTGAAGAGCTTCTCGGTCTGGCTCAACGAGTACTTCGGGTGGCTGCCCATCTTCGGCGGCGACGGGCCGTTCGGGCGGTCGATCCTGCTCGGCAGCCTGGTCCTGGCGATCATGGTGCTGCCGATCGTCACCTCGCTGTCCCGCGAGGTCTTCCAGCAGACCCCCGGGATGAACGAGGAGGCCGCCCTCGCCTTGGGCGCCACCAAGTGGGAGATGATCCGCACGGCGGTGCTGCCGTACGGCAGGCCCGGCGTCATCGCCGCGGTCATGCTCGGCCTGGGCCGCGCGCTCGGCGAGACGATCGCCCTGGCGCTGACCCTGGGCACGACGTTCGTGATCTCGTTCAACCTGATCCAGAGCGGCGGCAACTCGATCGCCGCGAACATCGCCAACACCTTCGGCGAGGCGAACGCCACCGGCCGCGGCGCGCTGATCGCCTCCGGCCTGCTGCTCTTCGCCATCACCCTGGTGGTCAACATGGCGGCCCGCGCGATCATCTACCGCCGCCGCGAGTTCCGGGACAGTGCGGCATGAGGGCCTGCACCGAAGCGAGCCTGCGAGTGCAGGGCCAGGCCGGCATGCCGAAGTGGAGCACAGCATGAGCCTTCTGGAACGAGAAACCCCGGGCGTCGTCATGACGCCGGACCACATCCGGTCCCGCAAGCTCCCGGTCGCCGCCGACCTGGGCATCGCGGTCGCCGCGCTGCTGCTGTCCGCCGCGGTCGTGTACGGCCTCGGCATCGGCAACTGGGTGCTCGTCGTGGTCCTCGGCGCGATCCTCTACCTGGCCGGCCTCTACGCCGGCGCGAGCCGGGTCGAGGGCCGCCGGTCGGCGCGCAACCGCATGTGGCGCACCGCGATCTACTCCGCCTGCGTGCTGGCGATCCTGCCGCTGGCGTCGGTGGTGTGGACGCTGGTCTCCAAGGGCGCCGCCCGCCTGGACGCCGACTTCTTCGGCACGTCGATGAACAACATCGGCGCGCGCGACCCGAACGGCGGCGCGTACCACGCGATCGTCGGCACGCTGGAGCAGGTCGGGCTCGCCACGGTCATGGCGGTGCCGCTGGGCGTGCTCGGCGCGATCTACCTCGTCGAGTACGGCCGCGGCAAGTTCGCCCTGACGGTCCGCTTCTTCGTCGACGTCATGACGGGTATCCCGTCGATCGTGGCCGGCCTGTTCGTGCTGGCGTTCTGGGTGCTCATCGTCAGCCCGTGGTTCAACAACGGCACGCCGCGGTTCTCCGGCTTCGCCGCCTCGTTGGCGCTGACGGTGCTGATGCTCCCGACGATCGTGCGGTCCACCGAGGAGATGCTGCGGCTCGTGCCCGGCCCGCTGCGCGAGGGTGCGTACGCGCTCGGCGTACCGCAGTGGAAGACGATCCTCAAGGTCGTCCTGCCGACCGCCCTGCCCGGCATCGTGACCGGCATCATGCTCGCCGTGGCCCGTGCGGCCGGCGAGACCGCGCCGGTGCTGCTCGTGGCCGGCGGCGCCGCCGCGATCAACATGGACCCGTTCAACGGCAACCAGTCGTCGCTGTCGCTCTTCGTCTACCAGCAGGCCGGCGACGCCTCGAAGTACGCGCCGGACCGCGCCTGGACGGCGGCGCTGACGCTGGTCGCCCTGGTGCTGATCCTGACCATCGCAGCGAAGCTGCTCGCCCGCCGCAACCGGCTGTCCTGAGGTAAGAGGTGTCCCCCATGGCCAAGCGCATCGAGGCGAGCAACGTCTCGTCCTACTACGGCTCGTTCAAGGCGATCGACAGCATCTCGATGACCGTCGAGCCCAAGACGATCACCGCCCTGATCG
This sequence comes from Actinoplanes sp. NPDC049316, assembly GCF_040677315.1. NCBI lineage: Bacteria > Bacillati > Actinomycetota > Actinomycetes > Micromonosporales > Micromonosporaceae > Actinoplanes > Actinoplanes sp. NPDC049316. Next base: position 81,408 of record NZ_JBFAQM010000027.1, read on the forward strand.
GCCCGTCCGGCTGCGGCAAGTCGACGTTCCTGCGGTCCATCAACCGCATGCACGAGGTGCTGCCCGGCGCCCGGATCGAGGGCCGGCTGACCATCGACGACCAGAACATCTACGACGCCGACGTCGACGTCACCGCCGTACGCCGGATGATCGGCATGGTGTTCCAGCGCCCCAACCCGTTCCCGACGATGAGCATCTACGAGAACGTGGTCGCCGGCCTGAAGCTCAACGGCGTCCGCAAGAAGTCGCTGCTGGACGAGGCCGCCGAGAAGTCACTGAAGTCCGCGAACCTCTGGGACGAGGTCAAGGACCGGCTGAACCGGCCCGGCGCCGGCCTGTCCGGCGGTCAGCAGCAGCGGCTGTGCATCGCCCGTACCATCGCGGTCGAGCCGCAGGTCGTGCTCATGGACGAGCCCTGCTCGGCGCTCGACCCGATCTCGACGCTGGCGATCGAGGACCTGATGTTCAAGCTGAAGGACCGCTTCACGATCATCATCGTCACGCACAACATGCAGCAGGCCGCCCGGGTCAGCGACAAGACCGGCTTCTTCTCGATCGACAAGACCGGCGAGCCCGGCCGCCTCATCGAGTACGACGACACGCAGAAGATCTTCAGCAACCCGGCCGAGAAGAAGACCGAGGACTACATCACCGGTCGCTTCGGCTAGATCGTCACCACGGCGCCGCCGTCGTCGGTCAGCTCCACCCGGGGCATGACCGGCACGGCGGCGTTCCGCTGCCCGCTCGCTGCCACGAGATCTACCGTTCTCCGGTACGCGGACAGCTCGTCCAGTGTCACTCGCGTAGGTGGGAGCATCGCCAGGCCGTTGGCGGCCGCCGGGCTGATCCAGGTGGTCGCGTCGGCCTCACCGGAAACGTCACGCGCCGTCTGGGCCTGCGGCAGGAGGGCCACGAAGAACCAGGTGTCGAAGCGCTTGGGCTCGAACTCCGGCGTGATCCACCGCGACCACGGCAGCAGCAGGTCGTCCCGCAGCCGCAGGCCGCGCCGCGCCAGCAGGGTGGTCATCGACAGCTCGCGGGCCGCCACCGCGGCCCGGTCCGCCTCCCAGTCGGCGCTGCTCACGTCGCCGACCGTGCGGTCCGGCTCGGCGGCCGGGCCGGCCAGCAGCACGCCGGCCTCCTCGAACAACTCCCGGGCCGCCGCCCCGACGACCGCCCGGGCCTGCTCGTCCGGGACGCCGAGCCGGTCGGCCCAGTCCCGCCGGATCGTCTCGGGACGGTCGCCGGGATCCACCCGGCCACCGGGGAACGCGTGGACCCCGCCGAAGACCATCGTGCTCGCACGCCTGAGGACGTACACGTGGAAGGTCTCGGGGTGCAGGAGCACGACGGTGGCCGCGGCGCGGGCGGGCGCCGGCGTGCCGCTGAAGGCGCGGGCCCGTTCGGCGAGGGCGGGGGGCAACGGCAGTTGTCGGCTCACGTCACCATTCTCCAACCAGGGTCTCCAACCGGGGGCGCTGGGAGCGATACCGTGGCGATCATGACGACCACGCGCTGGGGAATCCTGGGCACCGGCGGCATCGCCGCCACGTTCGCATCCGACCTTCCGCTCGCGCCCGGCGCGGAGCTCGCCGCGGTGGGCTCACGGACGCCCGAGGCCGCCGCCGCGTTCGCCGAACGGCACGGCTTCGCCCGCGCCCACGGCTCCTGGGCCGAGCTGGCCGCCGACCCGGACGTCGACGTGGTGTACGTGGCCACCCCGCACGCCCACCACCACGCGGCGGTGATCGCGTGCCTCGAGGGCGGCAAGGCGGTGCTCTGCGAGAAGCCGATGACGCTGGAGCTGGCCACGTCCGCGCAGCTCGTGCAGGAGGCGCGGACGCGCGGGCTGTTCCTGATGGAAGCCATGTGGATGCGCTGCAACCCGGCGATCCGCAGGGTGCAGGAGCTCGTCCGCGACGGCGCGATCGGCGACGTCGTGACGGTCCACGCGGACTTCGGCCTGCAGGGCCCGTTCGAGGCGACACACCGGCTGCGTGACCCGGCCCTCGGCGGCGGCGCGCTGCTCGATCTCGGCGTCTACCCGATCCACCTGACGCACCTGCTGCTGGGCACCCCGGCGACCGTGCAGAGCTGGGCCCGGCTGACCCCCGAGGGCGTGGACGAGACGACCGGCATGCTGCTCGGCTACGAGTCGGGCGCGGTCGCCGCGCTGACCTGCAGCATCTCGGGGGCGTCGCGTAACGCCGCGTCGATCACGGGCACGCTGGGACGCATCGACCTGCCGGAGGGGTTCTTCATGCCGCAGTCGTTCCTCCTGCACCGCGAGGGCGCACCGGCGGAGACCGTGGAGATGCCGTTCGAGGGCCGCGGCTACCAATACGAGGCGATCGAGGTGCAGCGCTGCCTCGCCGAGGGGCTGCTGGAGAGCCCGCTGGTCCCGCACATGGCGACGCTCGACGTCATGACCCTGATGGACACGATCCGCGCCGAGGTCGGCGTCGACTACGGCACCTCTTCGACGTAGCCGCGCAGTACGCCGTCCGCGTCCCGTTGCAGCCGGATGGTGAGGAAGAGCCGGAGTGTGGCGTGGCGTCCGCCCGCCACACTCCGGCAGGGTCAGCTGCGGCCGAGCATCTCGGCGGTCAGGACGTTGCCGCCGAGCCCCCAGCCGCCCTCGATGACCTCGTCGACCAGCACGAGCGTGGTCGCGCGAGCGCGTTCGCCGTAGACGTCGGCGTAGGCGTCGGTCACGGCGTCGATGAGCTTCTTCTTCGACTCGGGGGTCAGAGTGTCGGCGGGAACCTTGAGGTTGGCGAACGGCATGGTGCTTCTCCTTGCTGGTAGCGGTTTTCAGAGCGAGGCGTTCGGGGCCAGTAAGCCCTCGATGCCCAGCCGGTGGTAGAACTCGGCCCGGATCCGGTCGGCGACGGCGGAGACGACCTCGCTGCCGTCCCGGCTCGGATCGACGTGGGTCCGGAAGGGCCGGCGATCGTCGGCAGGTCGACAACGCGGGCGATCTCGTCGGCCACCGACTGCACGTCGGCGTCCGGTGGGACGAGTTCGGGCAGGCGCTTGTCGATCAGGGCGCGAATCTCACCGTAGTGAGCGTCGTAGGCCGCCGCGGTGGTTTCATCGTCCGGATGACCGGCGTGCACAAAGTGGTTGGTGCCGGAGGTGAAGGCGCCGGGCACCACGATCGTGGTGCAGATGCCGAAGCGGATCAGCTCGGCGGCGTAGCTCTCCGCCAGGGCGTCCATCGCCGCCTTGGCGGCGAAGTAGGGCGCCAGGAAAGGGGGGTGGCCGCCGCGGCTCGAGGAACTGCCGACCCAGACCAGCAGGCCGGAACCCTGGCCGCGCAGGATCGGCAGGGCGGCCCGGTTGACCCGCTGTGTGCCCACCACGTTGATGTCGTGGACCGCGGTGACCTGTTCCGGCGTGAAGGCCTCGGCGGGCCCCAGGACCATGTGGCCGGCGTTGTGCACCACCACGTCGAGCCGGTCGTGGCGCTCGACGATCTCGGCGATCGCCGCGTCAGCCGAGGGCTGCGACTGTACGTCCAGCTCAACCGCGGAGAGCGACAGTTTCTCGGCGGCGGCCAGTTGACCGAGCTCGTCCACCGCCGCCGCGTTGCGCCCGTGCGTCGCGCGTATACCGGCGACGACCACATGACCGGCCCGGGCCAGCGTCTGGGCGGTCAGCCGGCCGAAGCCGCTGGAGGCCCCGGTGACCAGGATGACCTTTGTCGTAGGGGGCATCAGATGATGCCCCCGTTGGCCCGCAGGACCTGACCGTTGACCCATCGTCCGCCCGGGCCGGTGAGGAAGGCGACGACGTCGGCGATGTCGGCCGGGGTGCCGAGCCGCTCCAGGGGCGGCTGCTTGGCCAGGAGCTCGATGGTCTCCTCATCCTTGCCTGCCAGGAACAGCTCGGTGGCGGTCGGTCCGGGGGCGACCGCGTTCACCGTGATGTCGCGACCTCGCAGCTCCCGCGCCAGGATCAGCGTCATCGCCTCGACGGCGCCCTTGCTGGCGGCATAGGCGCCGTAGCCGGGGAACTGCAGACCGAGCACCGAGGTCGAGAGCATCACGATCGCGCCGCCGGAGCGCAGGCGTCGAGCGGCCTCGCGGGCGACGACGAAGGAACCGCGGATGTTGGTCCGGTGCAGCTCGTCGAGCGCGTCGAGGTCCAGCTCGGCGATCGGCGAGAGCATCAGCCGTCCGGCGGAGTTGACGACCACGTCGACGTCCCCGTACGCCTCGACGGCGGTGTCGAACATCGTCGCCACGTCGCTCTCGTCGGCCACGTCGGCCCGGGCGGCGACCGCACGACCCCCGGCCGCGGTGATCTCGTCGACGACATCCTTCGCCGCCACGTCGTTGCCCGCATACCCGATGACGACAGCGTGACCGGCGGCCGCGAGGGCGGTGGCGATGGCGCGGCCGATGCCCCGTGATGCGCCGGTGACGACGGCGACCCGTTGATCTGCCATGACATTCACTTCCCACTTGTATCGGCGATAGCTCCTTCTCGTATCGCTGCTACGGAAACCGTAACACGGGGATCGGATCAGCGCTAGCGATGTGACGTAGCATTGATTCGTGAGCGAGCGGAATCTCAGTGCCGACAGCGAGCCGCGGCGGCGCCGGCGCGGTGCCACCGGGCCGGCCGGCGATGAGTCGGTACGTGCGGCGCTTATCGAAGCGACTCAGCGGCAGCTGGCCTCGGCGCCCGACGGTGAGATCGCCACTCGGGCCGTCTGCGAGGAGGTCGGCGTCACGCAGCCGGTGCTTTACCGGCTCTTCGGCGACAAGAACGGCCTGCTCGACGCCGTCGCCGATGCGGCCTTCGAGCAATACGCGCGTCGCAAGCAGGAGCTCGAGGTCACCGACGACCCGGTCGCCGACCTGTACGCCGGCTGGAACGATCACATGGCCTTCGCGGCCGAGAACCCGTCCCTGTACCAGTTGATGTTCACGCCCCGTCCGCACTCCGCTGCGACCGCGTTCCGGCGGATTCTGGATCTGCTCGAAGCGACCCTGACGCGCTGCGCCGCTGCCGGGGTGCTCGTCACCACACCGCGTCTGGCCGCCCAGCTGATCCTGCCGGCCAACATCGGAGTGGCGCTGAGTCGCATCGCCCAGCCGGGCCTGTTCGACGATCCCGTTCTGCCGGATCGGACCCGAGATGCCATCTTCGCCGCGGTGCTCACCGGCGCGCGGGTGCCCAGCGACCCGGATCCGGTGCGGGCCGCCGCCCGGCAGATGCGTTCCCAGCTCGCGATCACCAGCACCGACAAGCTCGAGCCGGTCGAGACGGCACTGCTCGACCGGTGGCTCGAACGTATCGACGAACCGCACTGATTTGGTGGACCGACAGCACCGACGACCCGGCGCTACTGGTGAGACCGCTTGTTCAACCGGGCGCGGGCGGTTGCGGCGGGGTGTCCGGCGAGCAGGTGCCAGGAGACGGCGGCGCCGAGTCGTCCGCGACATCTATGGTGAACCCGTGTTTGATCATCTCTCCGGTCGCCGCACCGAGCCCGGTCTCATGCTGGGCCGCCGCTGATGATCTCAACGTTCCTGGTCGAACACCGGTGGATCGCACCAGCAGCGTTGGTGTTGCTGATCCTCGTCGGGCCGCTGGCCGGCAGTTGGCTGGTCACCCGGCCGAGGATCGCCTGGGTGCTGACCGCGGTCTCGATGCTGCCACTGGCATTGCTCACGCTGATGCCGGTGGACCGCGAGCTGTTCGCCCGCTGTGAGGTGCGGTGGCAGGTCCCCACGCTGACCGGCCCCGAGTCGCTGGCGAACATCCTGCTCTTCGTCGCGCCGGTGCTGCTGGCAGGCGTGGCCACCCGCCGCCCGGTCCTGGCCGCGCTGGCCGGCAGCGGACTGTCGGTGGTGGTGGAAGCGGTGCAGGCAGCGGTGCCCGCGATCGGCCGCTCGTGTGACTCCGGCGATTGGATCAACAACACGATCGGCGCCGTCATCGGTGGAGCGCTGGCCTGGCTTTCGCTGACCGTTGCCGCGCGTCGGAAGCGCCGGCACGGCGATTTTCAGGAAGTCTCGGCGTTCCGGTGACAGTGGCCCGCGTTCGTCGACGGGGTGCGAGATGACGATTTCGTCGTTCAGGCCGGAACCCGACGAACCCCGCCCTCCATGCGAAGAGCGGGGTTCGTCAGATCCGGCTGATCAGCTGAACAGCGGCCGTACGCAGAAGTAGACGACGCAGGCGATCGCCGCCGCCGCCGGGAACGTCGTGATCCAGGCGATGACGATGTTGCCCGCCACGTTCCAGCGCACCGCCGACAGGCGCTTGGTTGCGCCCACGCCCATGATCGCCGAGGTGATCGTGTGGGTGGTGGAGATCGGGGCCTTGAGCACCAGGGCGTTGAAGAACAGCACCGAGCTGGCCACCATCTCGGCCGCGAAGCCCTCCGCGGGGCCCAGGTCGATGATCTTGCGGCCGAGCGTCCGGATGATGCGCCAGCCGCCGGCGTACGTGCCCGCCGCCAGCACCGCCGCCGAGGTCCAGAACACCCACCACGGGATGTGCGTGGCGCTGCTCTGGAAGCCGCCGGTGTACAAGGCCAGCACGATGATGCCCATGGTCTTCGCCGCGTCCTGCATACCGTGGCCGACGGACATGAACGCCGCCGAGATGGTCTGGGCCACCCGGAAGCCGCGGTTCAGTTTGCCCGGCTGTCCCCGCCGGAACGACCACATGATCGCGACCATGACGATGAAGCCGAGCAGGAAGCCGACGAACGGCGACGCCACCATCGGGATCAGCACCTTGTCGATGATGGTGCCCCACTCGATGGTCGCGTCCGCGGCGAAGAACGTGGCGCCGACGAGGCCGCCGAAGAGCGCGTGCGACGAGGACGACGGCAGGCCGAAGTACCAGGTGATGAGGTTCCACGCGATGGCTCCCACGACGCCGGCGAAGACCACGCCGAGGCTGGGGATGCCGACCGGGAGCTTGACCAGCCCGTCACCGACCGTCTTGGCCACCCCCGCGCCGAAGTGGGCGCCGACGAAGTTGCCGACGGCGGCCATCGCGAGCGCCACCCGCGGGGTCAGGGCGCGGGTGCTGACGCTGGTGGCGATGGCGTTCGCCGCGTCGTGGAAGCCGTTGGTGTAGTCGAAGGCCATCGCGGCGATGATCACCGCGAGCACCGCTATGAGCTCAGCGGACAAGGGTCAGGACTCCTTGACCGTGATGGTCTCGACGGTGTTCGCCACGTGCTCGAAGGCGTCGCAGGCGGCCTCGAGCTCGTCGGCCACCTCCTTCATCTTGAGCACCGTCAGCGCGTCGTACTCGCCGGAGAAGAGGCGCACGAGCAGCATCCGGTACGCCCGGTCGCCGTCGTTCTCCAGCCGGTTGATCTCGATCCAGTACTCCTCGAGGCCCTTCATCGACTTCAGCCTCGGCATCGCGTCCGCGGTGATCTTGGCCTGCTGGTCGAGGACGTTGACCAGCTCGTGCATCTCCCGGGGCAGCGACGGCAGCTCGGTCAGCCCGTACAGGTAGAGCAGGTTGCCGACCGCCTCCAGGTGGTCCATGACGTCGTCGAGCTGCGAGCCCAGCGAGTAGATGTCCTCGCGGTCGAACGGCGTGATGAAGGTGGAGTTGATCTTCTTGTACAGATCGTGGGTGATCTGGTCGCTGTCGTGTTCGACATCGGTCAGCCGGTCGCTGACCGACTGCACGTCCACGCCGGGCAGCGCCAGCTCGTTGAGCAGCTCGGTGCCGCGGACGAGGTTCTGAGCAGCCCGGGTGAACAGCTCGTAGAAGGCGCCCTCGGTGGGGCGGAAGGAGAACTTCACGACGAACCTCGTTCGAGGAGGATGGACGGGTCTGGCGGATTCCCGGGGAATGCTAGGTAACACGTCCCCGGTTGCAGAGCCCGCCTACCCCTGCTCAGCAGCAGTTCAGGGCGCGTTCACTTGCCGTTAACCTTGAACGCTCGCTAATCCGGATCTTTCAGACCGATTGCGTCACGTCGGGTCGCCGCGGCGACGGCGAGGGCCGCCTGACGGCGGGTGCGACAGGGATCACCCGGCGCACCGGATGCTTGCGCAGGTGCCGGGCCAGCGCCACGTAGTCCGCGTCGGCGATCACGTCCACGCCGGCCTCGCTCAGCTCGGTCCAGATGGCCTGCCGGGCGCGGCGGGAGCCGGTCGGCAGCCCGCTGATGCGGACGCCGCGGCCGTCCTCGTGAGCCGACCGCACCAGCGCATGCAGGAGATGCCGTTCCTCGGCGGGTATGGGTTCGCAGCCGTCCCAGCCGAACCGCCGCGTCCACTGCTCGCTGACCATCGGCACCAGCGTGGGCGGCGCCGTGACGGACCCGATGTCGTCGAAGGAACCGTCGGCGAACGCGTACCGGTGGGTCTGCTCGGCGAGCAGTTCGCGTACGTCGACGATGCCGGTGACGGTGACCGTCACCGCGCCCGCTTCGAGGTCCCCGTCCACGCACCGGCTGAGCAGCGGCGCGTGGTCGCGCAACTGCTGGTCGAGCATCCGGTACGCCCGCAGCAACGCCCCCGCGTCCCGGTTCGGCCCGGCGAACTCGACGACCAGCCGGAACGGCGCCCGCTGGTCGCGGCACAACCGCCCGCCCCGGGCCTGGGCCCGCGCGAACAACGGGCCGAGCACGAGCCGGCGCAGCGTCCGCCCGGGCTTCGGGGCGCCGGGGCCCACGTACAGCTCGCCGTGCGGGCCCGGCCGCACCGGCACGGTGAGCCCGGCCAGACCGTTGCGCAGCACGGTGGGCAGCGGATCGGCCACCTCACCGCCGGCGATCGCATGCGCGGCGGGCAGGTACGGCCGCGGCCGCCGCGCCACCGCAATGCCCAGCGTGGTCGCGCCGGTGGCTCCGGCGAGCGCCGCCAGGCCGCCCAGGAGGGTCGCCACGTCGTCGGACACCGTCCTACCCCCGTCTCCGCCGGCACACGAATGGGGCTAAATGCCCCCATAGTGTTCACCACTGTGTCACATGTGACACCGGTGGCCGGGCAATCTCGCGCAGAATTCCTCCATGCCGTCTCCGGGTCCCGCCGCGTTCCCCGCCCTTCCGCCGCCCGGATCCGGGCCCGGGCCCGGGTCTGCCCCCGCGGCCGCGGCCACCCCGCGCGGATCCTCGCCGGCCGGGTCCGCGATCTCGGCGCCCGTGGACGACTTCGAGGCCGAGCGCCCGCACCTGCTGTCGGTCGCGTACCGGATGCTCGGCAGCCGCGCCGAGGCCGAGGACGCGGTCCAGGAGGCGTGGCTGCGCTACCACCGGGCCCGCGACACCGGCGAGGAGATCCGGGACCTGCGCGGCTGGCTCACCACGGCCACCGGGCGCATCTGCCTGGACGTCCTCAAGTCAGCCCGGGTACGCCGGGAGGCGTACCCCGGGCAGTGGCTCCCCGAGCCCGTCGTGTCCCGCCTCGACGACCCCGCCGAGAAGGTCGCCCAGAAGCAGGAGGTCAGCCTCGCCCTGCTCGTGGTGATGGAGAAGCTGAACCCCGAGCAGCGCGTCGCCGTGGTGCTGCACGACGCGTTCGGGCTGCCGTTCGAGGAGGTGGCGGACGTCCTGGGCACGAGCCCCGCCGCGGCCCGCCAGCACGCCTCCCGGGGCCGCCGCGCGATCTCGGACGGCCAGGCGCGGCACACCGCCGGCCTGGCCGAGCAGCGCCGCGTGCTCGACGCGTTCCTCACCGCGGCGTCCTCCGGCGACCTGCGCGCCCTGGCCGCGGTCCTGGCCCCGGACGTGGTCTCGGTCGGCGACGGCGGCGGCGTGGTCAACGCGGGTCGCAACGCGGTCGTCGGCCTCGACAAGGTGGCGCGGTTCTGGATCGGCGTCCTGGGCCGGCGGCTACGCGAGGTGCCCGAGTTCGCCGTGGAGCCGGTGCTGGTCAACGGGGACGCGGGAGTGCTCGCGACCGGACGCTACGCCGACGGGCGCCCGCTGCTGTCGGTCATGTCGGTCGCCGTCTCCGACGGCCGCATCACGGCCGTCTACAACCAGCTCAACCCGGCCAAGCTGGGATCACTCGCTGACGGTTGACAACCATTTCCGGTACGCCGAGGCGAACGGCTCTGTGCCGTCGCCGAGCGCCACCATGAGGTGCCCGGCCGCGGCGTGCGCCTGGGTGACCACCTCCGCGGGGTAGCCGAAGCGCACCCGGTGGTCCTCGAACTCGTCCTCGTCGCGCAGCTCGATCAGGCCGGTGTCGCGGCGGCGGGAGACGTCCAGGTCCAGGTCGACGATGTGGACCGTGTCACCTTCCCAGCGCGCCGGGGTGGTGATGTCGCAGTAGACCTCGCTGGTGCGCGGCGGCGGGTTGAACATGCCGGTCCACCACGCGCTGTGCGGGATGAGCAGCACGAACGGGATCTGCTCGACGGACGGCTGGCCGTGGTAGACCGACGCCGTGCCGCGCGTCACACCGACCCAGACGCCCAGGTCGTCCTCGTTGAGGCGACGGGCCCGATAGTCCCGGTGAGCGGATCCGTCGTACTTGGTGTAGACCACCCGGACCATCTCACTCGGCATGACAAGACCCTAGCGGTGCGACGGTTTCGTCGGTGGTGGCGGGTACGGTCTTCGTCGTGACCGCCCCCGCCAAGTCCCGCCGCAAGTCCACGACCGCCAAGGAACTCCTCGCCGCCGCGGTGGGCGCGGTCCCCGGCGGCGCCTCCCGGCCGGGTCAGGAGCAGATGGCGGCGGCGATCGAGCGTGCGGTCAAGGAGCGCGAGCACCTGCTCGTGCAGGCCGGCACGGGCACCGGCAAGAGCCTGGCCTATCTGACCCCGGCGTTGCTGGTCGACGGTCCCGTGGTGGTGTCGACCGCGACGCTCGCGCTGCAGAACCAGCTCGTCGAGCACGACCTGCCGCGCCTCGCCGCCGCGGTCGAGCCGGTGCTCGGCCGCCGGCCCACGTTCGCGGTGCTCAAGGGCCGCCACCACTACCTGTGCGTGGCCAAGCTCGAGCACGCCGACGAGGAGGCGCCGACCGACACCCTGTTCGACGACGCGCCCGCGCGCGCGACGCAGTGGCTCGGCGAGGCGGGCCGGCTGGGCAAGCAGATCCTGCGCGTGCAGGAGTGGGCCGAGAAGACCACGACGGGCGACCGCGACGAGCTGGACCCGGGCGTGGACGACACCGCCTGGCGGCAGGTCTCCATGCCGGCCCGGGACTGCGTCGGCGCGGCCCGCTGCCCGTACGGCGCGGAGTGCTTCGCGGAGGCCTCGCGGGTCCGGGCCCGGGAGGCGGACATCGTGGTCACCAACCACAGCCTGCTGGCGGTCGACATGCTGGCCGAGCGCAACATCGTCCCGCCGCACAAGCTGCTCATCGTCGACGAGGCGCACGAGCTGGCCGACCGGGTCTCGTCGGCGGCCCAGGCCGAGCTGACCCCGGACGCCGTGGAGCGCGCCGCCAAGCGGGCCCGCCCGCTGATCTCCCCGGCCGCCGCGGAGGCGCTGGCCGAGGCGGCGGACTCGCTGACCGTGGGCATGGCCGACATCCCCGCGGGCCGCCTCACCAACGGTCTCCCGCCGATGCTGCACCGCTCGTTGCTGCTGGTGGATTCGGCGACCCGGGCCGCGCTCGAAGGGATCGGCGACATCAAGGCCGACGACCCCGACCCGGTGCGCAAGCAGCAGGCCAAGGCCACCCTGGACGACCTGTCCACCACGACGCAGCGCCTCCTCGAGGAGTCCGACTTCGACGTCGCGTGGATCGAGAAGAGCGACCTCGGCTCCGGCCGGCGCGCGGTGGTGGTCGCCCCGCTCTCGGTGGCGGGCACGCTCGCCAACAACCTGTACGACGAACGTACCGTGGTGGCGACCTCCGCGACGCTGACCCTCGGCGGCCGGTTCGACACGGTCGCGCGTTCGCTCGGTCTGCCGGCCGCGCCTGCGGTCCCCGCCGCGCGCACCGGGCAGGGCCTGACCGCGGAGGCGCCGCCGACCTCCGGTGACGGGTGGAGCTCGCTGGACGTCGGGTCGCCGTTCGACTACCCGAAGCAGGGCATCCTGTACGTGGCGGCGCACCTGCCCCGGCCGGCCGCCTCCGGCCTGCCCGACGCCGCGGGCGAGGAGCTGCTGAAGCTGGTGGCGGCGCTCGGCGGGCGTACCCTCGGGCTCTTCTCCTCCCGGCGCGCCGCGACGCAGGCCGCCGAGCTGCTGCGGGCCAAGACCGACCTGCCGATCCTCCTGCAGGGCGAGGAGACGCTGCCCATCCTCGTCCGCAAGTTCAAGGAGCAGAAGGAGAGCTGCCTGTTCGGGGTGATGTCGCTCTGGCAGGGCGTCGACGTCCCCGGCGACGCCTGCCAGCTGGTGGTCATCGACCGGCTGCCCTTCCCCCGCCCGGACGAGCCGCTCGCGGCCGCCCGGGCTGCGGCCGTCGACGCGACGGGCGGCTCGGGCTTCGCGTCGGTGAGCGTTCCCATCGCGGCGGTCCGGCTCGCCCAGGGCGTCGGCCGGCTGATCCGCTCGCACGGCGACAAGGGCGTGGTCGCCGTGCTCGACTCCCGCCTGGAGACCGCGCGTGGCTACGGCGCCTTCCTCCGCAAGTCACTGCCGCCGTTCTGGTACACGACCCGGCCCGAGGTCGCGCTGGGCGCCCTGCAACGCCTCAACAAGAGCTGAGGGCGGCAGCACGGCCAGAGCCCGCGGCCTGGGCCGCGCGGCCTGGGCCGCGCGGTCAGGGGCCGCGCGGTCAGGGGCCGCGGCCTGGGCCGCGCGGTCAGGGGCCGCGGTCAGGGTGCTTCCTTGAGGGCGCCGCCCGTCGGGACCACGACCGCGTTCGGCGGGACCTCCGGGCGGCGGCGGGCCAGCCGTCTGATGCCGGTGTTCAGCACCGCGATGAGCGGCACCGCGACCAGCGCGCCGATGATGCCGGCGAGCACCACGCCGGAGGCGATGCCGACGATCACGACGAGCGGGTGGATGGCGACGGCACGCCCCATGATGAGCGGCTGCAGGATGTGGCCCTCGACCTGCTGCACCAGGATCACCGCGCCGAGCACGATGAGCGCGACGATCCAGCCCTGGTCCACGAGCGCGACCAGCACGGCGACCGCCCCGGAGACGCTCGCCCCGACGATGGGGATGAACGCGCCGAGGAACACCAGGGCCGCCAGCGGGAACGGGAACGGGACGTTCAGGAACACCAGCGCCAGGCCGATGCCGGTCGCGTCGATGAAGGCGACGAGCACGGTGGCGCGGACGTACGAGCCCAGCGTCGCCCACGAGGCGTCGCCGGCGTCCGAGAGGCTCCAGCGGGCGTTGACCGGGAACAGGCGGACCAGGAAGCGCCAGATCTTACGGCCGTCACGCAGGAAGAAGAACGTCGCGAAGAGCACCAGCACCGCGCTGGTCAGCACCTCGGCGAGCGTGGCCGCGGTGGCGAACCCGGTGGCCGTCAGCTGCGACGTGTTCGAGTTGATCCACTCCTGGACCGAGTCGATGGCCTGGTCGACCTGGGCGTCGGAGAGGTGCAGCGGGCCGGTGCGCGCCCAGTCCTGGATCTGCCGGATGCCCTTGCTGGCGTTGTCGACCAACTGCGGCAGGCCGTCCATGAACTGGTTGACCACCAGCGTCAGCGTGCCGGCCACCGCGCCGAGCCCGCAGATGAGCACCAGGAACGTCGCCAGCGAGGGCGGGAGCCGCAGTTTGAGCAGCCACCCCACGGCCGGCGCGAGCAGTGCGGAGAGCAGCAGGGCGATCGCGAGCGGGATCACGACCACGCTGATGACGCTGATGAAGCGCAACAGCACCCAGCCGACCACGCCGACCACGATCAGCCGCCACGACCACGCCGCCGCGATCCGCAGCGAGTGCGGCACCTCGGCGTCGTCCCGGCTCATCGTCGAGTGGTGCTCGTCCTCCGGCGGGGACGGCGGCGGCTCGAACTCGACCTCGGGCTCCTCCGGCGGGTGGTCACCGTCGACGCGCGCGGTGCGCACCGATTCCCGTCCCGACTCGTACGCCCTGCGAAGGTTCTCCCGTACCCGTTGCAAGCGGCTCAACCGCCCGACCCCCTCGCCCTCGTCACGCGCTAACACCGTAGTCGAGACCCGCACACGCGCACGTCAGGCGCGGGCGTACCGTCCTCTCGTGAGCACCGACACCGAGTCCGAGGCCGGGCTGCCCATCCGCATGTTGCACGACCGCGTTCTGGTCCGCCTCGACGGCGGCGAGGGCGAGCGCCGGTCCAGCGGAGGCATCGTGATCCCGGCCACCGCGTCCATGGGCCGCCGCCTCTCGTGGGCCAAGGCGGTCGGCGTGGGACCCAACGTCCGTTCCATCGTCGTCGGCGACCGGGTCCTGTTCGACCCGGAGGACCGCTCGGAGGTGGAGCTACACGGCAAGGAGTACGTGCTGCTGCGCGAGCGGGACGTGCACGCCGTGGCGGCGAGCCGGGTGGAGTCGGACGGGACGGGGCTCTACCTCTAGTAGCGAGGCGGCTGACCGTAGTACGGCGGTTGTCCGTAGCCGGGCGGCGGTCCGTAACCCGGCGGCGGACCATAACCCGGCGGCGGCCCGTAACCGGGGGGCGGGCCGTAGCCCGGCGGCGGCCCGTAACCGGGGGGCGGGCCGTAGCCCGGCGGCAAGCCGTGACCGGGGGGCGGGCCGTAGCCCGGGTAGGCGTACACCGGTTGCTGGGGGGCGAGGCGGACCGGGACCGGCACGACCGGCTCCTCCGGCGGCCGGACCGTACGCGTGACGCCGTCCGGGAACGCGATCTGGTAGCTCGCGCCGTCCCAGAACGCCCGCGGCATCTGCGGGTCGCGCCCCACGAAGACCGACCGGTAGCCGGAGATGTCCGCGAGCAGCCTGCGTTCCTCGTCCTGCGCCCGCTGCTGGTCCTCCGGCAGCCGATGCAGGCCGCGCCGCATGCCGTCGCGCAGCAGCGCCAGTTGCGTGGCCGCCGCCTGGAAGCCGCGCATGGCCCGCAGACCCGCGTCGCCCGCGACCCGCTTCGCCCACTGCCGGGCCGAGTGGCGGCGGCCGAGGCTGCCCAGCGTCGCCACCTCCGGCGGGGAGAGCCAGCCCGTACGCACGTACTCCGGCAGCACCCGCTCGCTGAGCCGGCCCTCGTAGCCGCGCAACGCGATCGCGAAGCCGACCGCCGCGAAGAAGAACGGGACCATGAAGCCGAGGTAGCCGTACAGCATGATCAAGGTCTCGCCGGTCGCCACCGATAGCGTGGGCAGCAGGTTGAACGTGCCGTGCAGGATCATCGCGAGCAGCAGGCCGGCGATCGGGGCGAGCCAGCGCACCCGGCGGTCGGCCGACCGCGACGCGACGCCCAGGCCGATCCCGGTCATCGACGTGAACAGCGGGTGCGCGAAGCCGGTGAAGATGATCCGCACGATGAAGATCAGGAAGACGTTCTGCACGCCGGTGGCGGGACCGTACTGGTCGGCGCCCGACGCGTAGCCGTGGCCGCCGAGGTAGAGCACGTTCTCGACCATGGCGAAGCCGAGCGCGGACAGCCCACAGTAGACGATGCCGTCGGTGATCCCGGACCACTCGCGGCGGCGGCGCCAGAACAGCAGGATCGGGCCGAGCGCCTTCATCGACTCCTCGATGAACGGCGCCACGAGGACGGCGACCAGGGCCTCGGGCAGGCCGAGCTTGTCGAAGCCCCACGCGGCGAGGCTGTTCACGCCGATCGCCACGAGGGTCGCGACCGCGGAGCCCCAGGCGAAGCAGAACACTAGATAGCGAATCGGCTCGGGCTCGTAGCGGTCGAGCCAGAGGAAGCAGCTGACCAGCACCGGGACCGGCAGGATCGCGGCGGTGAGGCCGACCACGAGGCCGACCGGGCCGTTGCTGATGCCGAGGATGATCAGCATGGCGATCGCGCACGCCGCGATGAAGCCGATGATGCCGGCCAGCGGCAGCCAGCGCCGCCATCCGGCGCGGCGGCGCGGCAGGGGCGGCAACGACGCCGGATCGGGCGTCCGGTACGCGGCCTCGAACGGCACCGTCGCTCCCGACCCCGGCTGCACGGCCGGCGCCGCTGTGGCGGCCCACTCCGGGGTCGCAGCCTGCTCCGGGGCGGCGGCCCACTCCGGCGTCGCAGCCTGCTCCGGGGCGGCGGCCCACTCCGGGGTGAGGCCCGGCGACGCGGCCACAGGACCGGACGACGCGGCCACAGGGCCGGACGACGCGGGCGCAGGGCCGGACGACGCGGGCGCAGCGCCGGGTGACGCGGCGGCAGGGCCCGGTGACGCGGGCGCGGGGGCGGACGACGCGGCGGGCCCCGGCGGCGGGGTCGGATCGGGCGGTCCGGAAGCTACGTCGGCCATGCCGCCAGCGTAGCCACCCGGCCGCGCCCCGGCGTCCCCACGGCAGCGGAAACGATCAAGCGACGGAAGGGTCGAGGTCAGGCGCCGGGAGGAGCAACGGCCCCGTGGCCGGGATCAGGATTCCCGGGGCCGGGACGCTCCCGGCTTCCGGCGGGCCCGGTTGCGGCCGTGCCGGCCGACCGCGCGGCGGACCAGCCGCGGGGCCTGGCCGTGCTCGATGCCGGTGGCGCGCAGCAGGTCGGTGACGGTGGTACGGATCTGGGCCACGACGACGCTGCCGGAGAACCCGACGCCCTCGTCGTACGCGCGTCCCGCCTCCGCCGCCGCGCGCAGCGCCCGCTCCCGCGTCGCCTCGGGTTCGGCTCCCCGGGCCCACTCCTGCCGCAGCAACCCGACCGCGTCGCCGAGCAACGTGATCGACGCCGACAGGCAGGCGGGCATGGTCTCCTTGTCGTCCACCGCCGTGATCACGCGCCGGGTCAGCACGCGGACGTTGCGCAGCGCGTACGTCAGCTCCGGGGCGCCGTCGACGTACCGGCTGAGCGCGCCGCGGACCCGCCACCGGGCGGGCGCGAAGGCGACGTTCTCCCGGGCGGCCTTGGCGGCCTGCGCGAACGCGGCGAAGTCGCCCTCGGCGGACCGGAGCTGGGCCAGCGCCTCGCGCACGGCGTCGGCGTCGCCGGCCTGGAGTCCCCGCGCGACCGCGAGCAGCCCGTCGGCCATGGCCTCGAGGGCGGGATCGGCGGCCCGGCGTACGACGCTCAGCGGGTTGAGCGGCAGCAGCAGCGTCATCACGGTCAGCCCGACCGCGCCACCGACCAGCGCGTCGAAGAAGCGCGTCCACGGCAGCCCGGTGCTGCTCGTCAGCGTGGCGACCAGCACCGCGGACGACGCGGACTGCACCACGAGCGGCGTGCCGCCTCCGACCGCGGCGGCGATGAGGATGGCGAGGACCACGACGAGGCCGATCTGCCACGGCCCGGAACCGATCAGCAGGATGATGGTGTCGCCGATCCCGATGCCGATGGCCACGCCGACGACGAGCTCCACCGTGCGCCGGGCCCGCTGCCCGACCGACGACGCGAGCGTGATCACGGCTGCGATCGGCGCGAAGAACGGCGCCGGCCGCCCGAAGAGGGTGTGGGCGATGAACCACGCGATGCCCGCCGCGACCCCCGCCTGCAGGGCCAGGCCGGAGGCGGCGCGGACCCGGGACCACCCCGCGCCCGCCCCGGACCGGGACCGGCCGTGCACCTCGGCGAGGACGGCTGCGAGCCTGCGCTGCGCCCCGGCGTCCGTCATGCTGCGCCTTCCCGGCGTGCCCTCCTGGCCCTCACGGCCACGGCCCGGGGCCACTCGCGCGGGCGAGGTTCGGTGCAGTCGGTCACGCACTGACCCTAACGGCGGGCATGCCAGGATGGCGGCCGTGACTTCACTTCTCGATCGCTGGGTCGCGGCCGCCCGGGGCGCCGGGGCCACCGCCGCCGGGCCCGACCTCGAGGCCGCCGGCGGCTACCTGGTGGGGCGCTGGTCGGAGCCGCAGCGCCAGTACCACGACGTGAGCCATCTGACCGCGGTCCTCGACGTGATCGACGAGCACGCGGGGCTGGCGGAGAACGCGGACCGGGTACGCCTGGCCGCCTGGATGCACGACGCGGTCTACGACCCGCGGGCCCTCGGCGACGCGAACGAGCGCGACAGCGCGGAGTTCGCGCGCGGGCTGCTGACCACGCTCGGCGCTCCCGACGACGTCGCCGCCGAGGTCGCACGCCTGGTGGGGCTGACGGCCGGGCACGCCACCGAGGAGACCGACCCGGACGGTGAGCTGCTGTGCGACGCCGACCTGGCGATCCTGGCCGCCGACCAGGACCGGTACGCGGCCTACACCGAGGCGATCCGCCGCGAGTACGCCCACGTCCCGGAGGACACGTTCCGCGCGGCCCGCGCCCAGGTCCTCGTGTCGCTGCTGGAGCTGCCGGCGATCTACCGGCACGCCCCGCTGCACGAGGCGTGGGAGGCCCGGGCGCGCGCGAACCTCGAGCGGGAGCTCAGAACGCTGGCGGCCGGTTGAGGTGCTTCGGGCGGCGCAGCCCGGCGGCCCGCAGTCGCGCGGCCACGTCCCGCGGGGCGACGAGGGTCGCGCCGAGCCACAGCGCCATCCGGAACCGCGTCTCCGGGATGTCGTAGTGGTCGCGGTCGAACCCGCGCCGGGGCGCGCCGAGCATCTCGGCGAACGCGTGCAGTTCGGCGTACGAGACGTCGCTGACCAGGTGGGACCAGAGCCGGCCGCGCGCCGGCCAGCGCGGCTCGTCGACGAGGATCAACGGTCCACGTCGAGCAGGTCCGTCCCGCGGTCGGCGGCGTAGCCGCGCACGTCGGCGACGCCCAGCCGGGCGGCGTCGGCGGTGAGGTCGTCGGGCATCTTCTGCGACTGCCGCTCGGCCTCGACCCGCGCCAGGTAGTGCTCCACCTCGCGGGCCCGGACCGCCTCGTCCCAGCCCAGCGCGTCACCCATGATCGCGGCCGCGTGCCGGGCCGTCTCGGCGCCGCGGTGCGGCGTCTCGATCGAGATACGGGTACGCCGGGTGAGCACGTCCTCCAGGTGCAGGGCGCCTTCGGCGGTGGCCGCGTACGCGATCTCGGCCGCCAGGTATTCGGGGGCGCCGGTCAGCGGCGTGGCCAGCTCCGGCTCCGCCGCGATCATCGCGAGCAGGTGGACGGCCAGCGTGCCGTAGCGCTCCAGCAGGTGCTCGACCACGCCAGCGGTCACGCCGTGCCGGCGGGCGATGTCGTGCCGGTCGCGCCACGCGGCCGCGTACCCGTCGGCGCCGAGCAGGGGCAGCTGGTCGGTGCGCGACGGCGTGTCGAGGCCGAGCCGGCGCACGGCGCGGTCCACCACGTCGGCGGCCATCACGCGGTAGGTCGTGTACTTGCCGCCGGCCACCAGCATCAGGCCCAGCATCGGCTCGATCACGGCGTGCTCGCGGGACAGCTTGGAGGTGGAGTCGGCCTCGCCGGAGAGCAGGGGGCGCAGGCCCGCGTACACGCCCTCGATGTCGTCGACGGTGAGCGGCCGCTCCAGGACCGTGTTGACCTGGTCCAGCAGGTAGCTGATGTCGCGCGCCGAGGCGGCCGGGTGGGAACGGTCGAGCTGCCAGTCGGTGTCGGTGGTGCCGATGATCCAGTGGCCGCCCCACGGGATGACGAACAGCACCGAGGTGGGCGTCCGCAGGATCAGGCCGGCGTCGCCGGTGATCGCCGAGCGGGGCACCACGAGGTGCACGCCCTTCGACGCGCGTACCCGGAATCCCGGCCGGACTCCGACGTCGCTGAGCATGCGGGACATGTCGTCGCTCCACACGCCGGTGGCGGCGACGACCGTACGGGCGCGTACCTCGAACTCGGGCGCGTCCGGCGCCTCCAGATCGCGCACCTTGACCCCGACGACCTGGCGGGCCTCGCGGACGAAGCCGGTGACCCGGGCGCTGGTGACCACGGCCGCGCCGAGGCTGGCCGCGGTGCGGGCGAGGGTCACCACCAGGCGGGCGTCGTCGACCTGGCCGTCGTAGTAGCGGATCGCCCCGGTGATCTTGTCGGCCCGCAGGCTCGGGAACACGTGCCGGGCGCCGTCGCGGGTCAGGTGCCGGTGCAGCGGCATCCCGCGACCCTTGCCGAACACCCCGGCGAAGACGTCGTACGCGGCGACGCCCAGGCCGTAGTAGAGGCGGTGCCACATCCGCGCGGGCGGCGCCGCGGTCTCCAGCGGCACGAGGATCGGCACCGGGCGCACCAGGTGCGGGGCGAGCCGGCTGGTGAGCAGGCCGCGCTCGGTCAGCGCCTCGTGCACGAGGTGCAGCTCGAGCTGCTCCAGGTAGCGCAGGCCGCCGTGGATGAGCTTGCTGGACCGGCTGGACGTGCCGGCGGCCAGGTCACGTGCCTCGACGAGGGCGACCTTCAGCCCGCGCGACGCGGCGTCCAGGGCGGCGCCGGCGCCGGTGACGCCGCCGCCGATGACGAGCACGTCGAACTGCTCGTCACGCAGCCGCTCGAGGTCGGCGGCGCGGCGGATGGGCGAGAGCCGTCCGGCCGAGTACCGGGAAACCGAGGGAGAGCGCACCGTCCCACCGTAGCGCCGCGCTCAGCGGAACGACGCCTGCACCACATCAAGCATCTCGGCCACCGAGCCCGCCGGGTCGGTGACCGGGAACTGGACGGCCCGGATCGTCGCCTGCTCGTCCACGAGCAGCGTCAGGCGCTTGAAGCGGTCGGTGCCGCCGGCCCGGAAGGTCGGCAGGCGCAGGCTCGCGGCGAGCCGGCCGTCCTGGTCCGAGAGCAGGGGAAACGGCAGCTGGGCGTGCTCGGCGAACGCCTCCAGCTGGTCCGGGCGCTGCGTGCTGACGCCGGTGATGCGTACGCCGTGAGCCGCGAACTCGCCGGCCCGGGCCGCGTACGTCGTCGACTCCAGCGTGCACCCGGCCGCGCCCGGAATGTCTGCCCATCCGGGTGGATAGCCCTGCGCGCCCGGGGCGTACGCGCCGGGGAAGAAGTACAGAACAGTCGGCGACTCGACGGTGAACCCGGGGATGCGGTGGCCACCGAGCGCGTGGACGCGGCGCGCCTCGGCGGAGGTGGGGGTGGCCGTGGCGGTCAGGGAACCGTCGCCCATGACGTGCCGCGTACCCCAGTCCTGCAGCGCGATGAGCACCGGCAGCAGGCCCTCCCCCTTGGCCGTCAGCAGGTAGTCGTAGCGCGGCGGGCGGTCGGAGTAGGCGGCGCGGCGGAGCACGCCGTGCTCGACGAGGCTCGCGAGCCGTTCGCTGAGCGCCCGCCGGCTCATGCCGAGCTCGCGCTGCAGCGCGTCGAAGCGGGTCACGCCGCCGGCGACGTCGCGCACGATGAGGAACGCCCACCAGTCGGTGAGCACGCCGAGGGCCTGCGCGATGCCGCATTCGGCATCGACGGGATCGACGTGTCGCACGCCGCTCAGTATAGTCCGTTCCAGATTGGAACTCACTGGAACGGGGCGGGGACCGTGAGCGTGTTCTGGCGGTGGTGGGCGGCCGGTACGACCAGCAGTCTGGGCTCGGCCATCGGGGGCGTGGCACTGCCGCTGACGGCGCTCGCGGTCCTCGACGCGACCCCGTTCGAGATGGGGCTGATCGCCGCCGCCGGCTTCGCCGCCTGGATCGTCATCGGGCTGCCGGCCGGCGTCATCGTCCAGCGCCTGCCGTTGCGCGGCGCCCAGGTCGGCGCCGATCTGGCCCGCGCCGCCGCGGTGGGATCGGTGCCGCTCGCGTGGTGGTGGGGCCACCTGACGGTCGCGCACCTCGTGGTGACCGCCCTGATCGTCAGCTTCGCCAACGTCATCTTCGACGTGGCCAACATGACGTTCCTGCCCGAGATCGTCGACCGCGAGCAGCTCCAGTCCCGCAACAGCCTGACCTCGGGTACGCACGCCGCGACGCAACTGGGCGGCCCGTCCCTGGGCGGCCTCGCCGTGCAGGCGTTCGGGGCGGTGCCGACGATGCTGGTGGACGCGGTCAGCTACCTCGTCTCGGCGGTCCTGCTCCGCACGCTGCCGGCCCGGCGGGTGGTCAAGCCGGACCGGTGGCCGCCGGTCGGCGAGATGATCCGCGAGGGCTTCGGGTACGTCGTCCGGCACCCCGCGATGGGCCCGGGCATGTGGGCCGCCACCGCGGTCAACTTCGTCTGCGGCGCCCAGCTCGCCCTGTACCCGCTCTACCTGGTCCGCGAGCTGCACACCGCGCCCGGCCTGGTCGGTGTGCTGCTGGCCGCGGACGGTGTCGGCTCGCTGATCGGCGCCGCCGTCACCACCCGGTTCACCGACTCCGTCGGCACCGCCCGCGCGATGGTCCTGTCCGGGTTCGCCTCCTCGGCCGGCGCCCTGCTGGTGCCGTGGGGCAGCGGGCTCGGCGCGTACGCGGCCTTCGTCGCCGGCAACCTCGTGTTCTCGATCGGCGTGGTGGTGCTGAGCGTGACGACCCGGACGTACCGCCAGGTCGCGAGCCCGCCCGAGCTGCTGAGCCGGGTCATGGCGACCGTACGGTTCGTCTCCTGGGGAGCGATACCCGTCGGTGGCCTGGTGGCGGGCGCGCTCGCCGGCCCGCTGGGCGCCCGGTGGACGCTGCTCGTGCTGGGCGCGGTCACGGTGTGCGCCCCGGCGGCCTGGCTCCTCTCCCCCGTACGCGGCCTCCGCGACCTCACCGATGTGGACGTACCGGGTCGGGAGGCCTCGGTTCGGTAGGTTCGGCGGTTGTGGACGACGAGTTCTGGATCTCCGAGCTGACCGACGACGACGTGCCCGCGGTCGTGGCCCTCTGCCGGGCCGCGCTCGACCTGCCCGAGGACGCCGCCGAGGCAGCGGAGATCGTGTCCCGCCTGCGCGACACCGCCGGCACCGAGGGCTGGTCCGGCGGCATCCGGCGGATCACCGGGTTCATCGCCCTCCGGCCGGCTGAAGGACCGGGCCGCGGCCGGATCATCGGTGTCGTCCTCGGCTCCGTTTCGCACCGGGACGCGTCCGTCGGGCACATCGATCTGATCGCGGTGCACCCGCAGGAGCGCCGCCGGGGTGTGGGGCGCGCGCTCGTGGCCCGCGTCGAAGGGGCGCTGGCCGGCCTGGGCGCCGGGGACGTCGTCATCGCCGGCAACGCCCCGTACTACGCGTGGCCCGGCATCGACGTCCGCTGTACGCCCGCCGTCTGCGCTGCGATGGCGCTGGGCTTCGAGCAGGATCAGCCGGCCTGGAACATGACGGCCAACCTGACGGATCCGGTCGCCGAGCCGCCCGTGCCCGAGGGCGTCACCGTACGCCGGGCCACCGCCGAGGACGTGCCGGCCCTGGTCGACTTCGCGCTGACCACCTTCGGCGCGGGATGGGCCGGCGAGATCACCCACTCCGTGGGGCGCGAGCGGGCCGGCTGCCACGTCGCCTTCGACAAGACCGGCGGCATCCTGGGCTTCGCCGCGTACGGCAGCTCCCGGCCCAGCTGGTTCGGCCCGATGGGCACTGCTCCCGCCGCGCGCGGGCTCGGCATCGGGAACCTGCTCCTGCGCCGCTGCCTCGCCGACCAGCGCACCGACGGCCACGACAGCGTCCAGATCGGATGGGTCGGCCCGCTGTCGTTCTACTCGAAGGCCGTGGCGGCGCGGGTCGAGCGGGTCTTCCTGCCCTACCGCAAGCAGCTGTGAAGAAACGGGCCGCCCCTTGCGGGACGGCCCGTTCTCGTCTTGCTGGAGGGGCTGGACTCAGAAGTCCATGTCCCCGCCGCCCGGGGCGCCGGCCGGGGCCGGGTTCTTCTCGGGCTTGTCGGCCACGACGGCCTCGGTGGTGAGGAACAGCGCGGCGATCGACGCGGCGTTCTGCAGCGCCGAGCGGGTGACCTTGGCCGGGTCGATGATGCCCGCGGCCAGCAGGTCGACGTACTCGCCGGTCGCGGCGTTGAGGCCGTGACCCGCGTCGAGGTTGCGCACCTTCTCCACCACGACGCCGCCCTCGAGGCCGGCGTTCACGGCGATCTGGCGCAGCGGGGCGTCGAGCGCGATCTTCACGATCTGCGCGCCGGTCGCCTCGTCGCCGACCAGGTCCAGCTTGTCGAACGCGGTCTTGCCGGCCTGCACCAGCGCGACGCCACCACCGGGCACGATGCCCTCCTCGACGGCCGCCTTCGCGTTGCGCACGGCGTCCTCGATGCGGTGCTTGCGCTCCTTGAGCTCGACCTCGGTGGCCGCGCCGACCTTGATGACCGCGACGCCGCCGGCCAGCTTGGCCAGGCGCTCCTGCAGCTTCTCGCGGTCGTAGTCGGAGTCCGACTTCTCGATCTCGGCGCGGATCTGGTTGACCCGGCCCTGGATCTGCTCGGCGTTGCCGGCACCGTCGACGATGGTGGTCTCGTCCTTGGTGATGACGACCTTGCGGGCCTGGCCCAGCAGGCTCAGGTCGGCGTTCTCCAGCTTGAGGCCGACCTCCTCGCTGATGACCGCGCCACCGGTGAGGATGGCGATGTCCTCGAGCATGGCCTTGCGGCGGTCGCCGAAGCCCGGGGCCTTGACGGCGACGGACTTGAAGGTGCCGCGCACCTTGTTCACGACCAGGGTCGCCAGGGCCTCGCCCTCGACGTCCTCGGCGATGATGACCAGCGGCTTGCCGCCCTGCATGACCTTCTCGAGGACGGGCAGCAGGTCCTTGACCGCGGAGATCTTGCTGTTGGCGATCAGGATGTACGGGTCGTCGAAGACGGCCTCCATGCGCTCGGCGTCGGTCATGAAGTACGCCGACACGAAGCCCTTGTCGAAGCGCATGCCCTCGGTGAGCTCGAGCTCGAGCCCGAAGGTGTTGCTCTCCTCGACGGTGATGACGCCTTCCTTGCCGACCTTGTCCATGGCCTCGGCGATGATCTCGCCGACCGTGGAGTCACCGGCGGAGATGGAGGCGGTGGAGGCGATCTGCTCCTTGGTCTCCACGTCCTTCGCGATCTGCGACAGGCCCTCGGACACGCTGGCGACGGCGGCCTCGATGCCCCGCTTCAGGGCCATCGGGTTCGCGCCGGCCGCGACGTTGCGCAGACCCTCACGCACCAGCGCCTGGGCGAGGACGGTCGCCGTCGTCGTGCCGTCACCGGCGACGTCGTCGGTCTTCTTGGCGACCTCCTTGACCAGCTCGGCGCCGATCTTCTCGTAGGAGTCCTCGAGCTCGATCTCCTTGGCGATCGACACACCATCGTTGGTGATGGTGGGCGCGCCCCACTTCTTCTCGAGCACGACGTTGCGACCCTTGGGGCCGAGCGTCACCTTGACGGCGTCGGCGAGCTGGTTCATGCCCCGCTCGAGGCCGCGACGCGCTTCCTCGTCGAATGCGATGATCTTGGCCATACGGCTGTGTCCTCCTGGACATCCGCGGTGCCGGGCCTGCTCGGCCCCGCCCTCCGCACGTTGAGGAACTCTGCGGACGTCACCACCTGGCGATGTGACGTCCTCAGGTCGAGCCGGATAGCCCGCGACGACCGGTCCCGTGCCCCGGCGCCGATGGCGGCGCCGCGACCGTGACCCCACCGTCCCGACCTGTTGGCACTCACACCTCGCGAGTGCCAATGACTTGTTTAGCACTCCGGTGGGGCGAGTGCAAGGACAACGCCCATGTCCCGGGGAGCCCCGCAACACCCTGTTGATCACGATGCGTGAACGATCGTCGCCGGTCATCCGTACGGGTCGGCGAGGGCGTGACAGCGATCACCCCATCCGGCGATGGACCGGTCCGGCCGGGGCGGGTAACAGGTGTGGCCGATCTTCGGACCAGTGTGCCGGGATTGCCCTTTTCGTCCTGTTCAATCCGGACAGATCAATGCTAAATTTCCCGTTGCCGCAGGTTGGCGCGGAGGACAACGCCGTTTGACGCTGCCTGTAACGTGCGGGGGCGGCGCGCGTGCCGCAGGACTACGGGCGATCCGGCGGCGACCGGATTGAGGAGTGAGCGGAGTGGACAACCGTATCGTCGGCGCGGACGAACGCGCCCACCTACGGGAGCCGGACGGCCAGAAGATCCCCGCACAGCGGTCACCCAGCGTCACCGATTCGGTCGAGGACTCCCCGCAGTCCCCGGGCACCGGCGCCAAGCCGCTGGTCAGCGTCGTCGTCCCGGCGCACGACATCGAGGCGTACCTCGACGAGTGCCTCGAGTCGCTCGCCCGGCAGACGTACCACACCATCGAGGTCATCGTCGTGGACGACGGCTCGGTGGACGGCACCGGCGCCATCGCCGACGAGTGGGCGCGCAGGGATCCCCGGTTCAAGGTCATCCACCAGGCCGAGGGCGGCCCCGGCCAGGCCCGCAACGCCGGCCTCGCCATCGCCCGCGGCACGTTCCTGACCTTCGCCGACGGCGACGACGTCGTCCCGCCGTACGCGTACGAGATGCTGATGACCACCCTGGAGCACACCGGCTCCGACTTCGCCTGCGGCGCGGTCCGGTCCCTGACCTCCAAGGGCGCGGCGGCCTCGCCGATGCACACCCCGATCTTCACCAAGACCGTGCTGAAGACCCACGTCAGCGAGCGGCTCACGCTGCTCAAGGACCGGACGGTGTGGAACAAGATCTACCGCCGCCGGTTCTGGGACGAGCACGGGCTCGCCTTCCCCGAGGGCGTCGTCTTCGAGGACGTGCCGATCGCGCTGACCGCCCACGCGATGGCTACCTCCGTCGACGTCGTCAACGTGCCGGTCTACTACTGGCGCAAGCGCGAGAGCGGCGAGAAGTCGATCACTCAGCGCAAGACCGACTGGAAGACCACGGCCGACCGGCTGCGCGCCGTCGACCGGGTCAGCCGCTTCCTCGGCGAGCACCACCAGGGCGAGGTCAAGCAGGCGTACGACGCCAACGTGCTGGTCGACGACTTCGCGATCGTGGCCAACTCGCTGCCCGACGCGGACCCGGAGTTCCAGGCGTCGTTCCTGCGCGAGGTCAACCTGTTCCTCGCCCGCGTACGCCCCGGCACCGTCGAGGGGCTCCCGCCCAAGTGGGCCGTCATCTGGCACCTCGTCCGTGAGAACAAGCTCGCGGAGGTCATCGAGGTCCTGATGGCCAGCCGCCCCGGCATGCCCATCGCCACCAAGCACGAGGGCAACAAGCGCTACGCCGAGCTGCCGTTCCTCGACGACCCGGCGGCCGGGGTGCCGCGCGAGCTCTACAACATGGGCAAGCCCGCCGTCCGCAGCCAGATCACCGAGCTGACGTGGCGCGACGGCAAGCTCGTCATCCGCGGGTACGCGTACATCGACGGCACCGCGGCCAACTCCCGCTGGACCTCGGCGCGCATCGTCCGGCTGCGCGAGCGCACGACCGGCCGCACCATCACGCTGCCCGCCACCCCGCGCCGCGAGCCCGAGGCGACCGCCACCTCCAGCCACGGCGACAAGTCGTACGACTGGTCCGGCTTCGAGGTCACCATCGATCCCGCCTCGCTGCAGTCCGGCGGCACGTGGGAAGAGGGCCGCTGGCAGATCGCGGTCGGCATCATCGCCGGCACGAAGCTGCGCAAGGGCCGCCTCAAGGTCGGCCCGCACCCGACCCGGCTGCGTCTCACCCCGCAGTACCTGGACGCCACCACGCAGCTGACCCCCACCGCGGACGGCGCGTACATCCTGTTCCGCATCGACAAGGTCACCGCCAAGACCACCGCGATCGCCTTCGAGGGCAACAACCTGGTCATCGACGGCGTCGTGATCGGCCCCAATCCCAGCGCCGGCCGGATGCGGCTGTGCCGGGTCCCGGACGTCGCCGAGACGTACGCGGCGGTGGAGTTCGGCGAGACCCGCAAGGGCAGCACGCCGTTCCGCGCCGTCGTGCCCCTCGCGCCGCTGTTCGCGCACGCCGGCGAGGCGGTCATGCCCCCGCCCGGCGGCGCGATGGACCGCTGGCGCATCCAGATGGCCTTCTTCAGCGGCGGCCAGCAGTCGGTGCACCTGCTCAGCGACGAGCTGCCCACCGCCCGCTCCGGCATGTTCGACCGGCACGTCTTCGTCCGGCGGACGGCGGCGGGCTTCCTGTGGCTGTGCTCCCGCGCCCGCGGACCCGTCGCCGACGCCGCCGAATGGCAGCCCGACGGCACGCTCGAGCTGACCGGCGACTTCAACCCGGCCGACGGCTCCCCCGAGATCAAGCTGCGGATGCGCGGCGCCGCCGAGGAGCGCGAGCTCGACGTCACCACCGACGGCGACCGCTGGACAGCCCGGATCAACCCCAGCAAGGTGCCGTCGTGGGGCGGCTTCGTCGAGCTGCGCCCCGGCCTGTGGGACCTGCTCGTCAGCCACACCGCCGGCGGCGCGTACGCGGTCACCAACCTCGTCGTGGCCAACAACGTCCGCGCGATGTGCCCCGCCGAGTCCCCCGACCAGCACCGCGAGTACACGCTCGAGCTGGCCGAGGGCGACTTCGTGGCGCTGCGGGCGGGCTCGGTGCTGCAGGTCGACGAGCGCGGGGCGTACGCGCGTACCCATCTGCGCGAGAAGCGGACCGCGGCCCTGCACCGCACCCCGCTGCGCGAGGCCGTGCTCTTCGAGAGCTTCGGCGGCCGGCAGTATTCGGACAGCCCCAAGGCGATCCACGAGGAGCTGCTCCGCCGCGGCCTGCCGCTCGAGGCGCAGTACCTGACGGTCCGCGACGGGCAGGCCTTCACCCCGGAGACGCTGACCACGGCCCGCCTCGGCGGCATCGAGTGGTACGACGCGCTGGCCACCTGCCGCTACATCGTCACCAACTCGCACCTGCCGGACTGGTTCAAGCGCCGCCCCGGCCAGGTCGTCGTGCAGACCTGGCACGGCACGCCGCTCAAGCGGATCGGCTTCGACGTGACGGACATCCGCCACGCCGACCGCAACTACCTGCAGCGGGTCGAGCAGGAGACGCCCAACTGGTCGTTCCTGGTGTCGCCCAACCGCTTCAGCACCCCGATCCTGCAGCGGGCGTTCCGCTACGGCGGCGAGATGCTGGAATCGGGCTACCCGCGCAACGACATCCTCTTCCGGACGGACCCGGCCGCCACGGCGGCCGTCCGGCGCAATCTCGACCTGCCCGACGGCAAGCGTGTCATCCTGTACGCGCCGACGTGGCGCGACGACGAGTTCTACGGCCAGGGCCGCTACAAGATGTCGATGCAGCTCGACCTGGCCGCCGCCCGGCGCATGCTCGGCGACGACCACGTCCTGCTGGTCCGCCGCCACCCCAACGTCGTCGACCCCATCCCGGACGACGGCTCCGGCTTCGTCCGCGACGTGTCCACGTACCCGGACATGGCCGACCTGCTCTCGGTGACCGACGTGCTCATCACGGACTACTCGTCGGTGATGTTCGACTTCGCCAACACCGGCCGGCCGATCCTGCTGTTCACGTACGACCTCGAGCACTACCGCGACAAGCTCCGCGGCTTCTACTTCGACTTCGAACGCGAGGCCCCCGGTCCGCTGCTGATGACGTCCGATGACGTGATCAAGTCGCTGGCGGAGATCGCGGTGGACCCGAACGCGTACGCGGACGAGCGCCGCGCGTTCCAGGAGCGCTTCTGCGACCTGGACGACGGCAACGCGACGCAGCGGGTGGTCGACCGGATGCTGCAACTCGGCACGGAACTGCGCTCCGAACGCTGAGCGACGCTCGCATCGCCAGGCCCGGCCGCTTGTGCCGGGCCTGGCCCCTTTCCGCAGGCCACCGTCTGCTTCGACGGGGACGGGTCCTCCGCCGGGCGAGCTTTCCGCGGTGGTTCGGGGCTGCTCCGGCCCGCTTGTCCCCGGCCGGGACCGGCACGGTCGCAATAGCGCCATCCAGGTTGCCGGTTGGCCCGGCAGCGGGTAGGCAGGCAGCATGACCAGCACGTTGGCGCCCGCGATGACCGTGCACCGGGTGACCCCGCAGGACGCGGC
The DNA here is from genome assembly GCF_040677315.1 of Actinoplanes sp. NPDC049316. Taxonomy (NCBI): domain Bacteria; kingdom Bacillati; phylum Actinomycetota; class Actinomycetes; order Micromonosporales; family Micromonosporaceae; genus Actinoplanes; species Actinoplanes sp. NPDC049316. The sequence continues at coordinate 111,119 of NZ_JBFAQM010000027.1, forward strand.
GAGGATGCGCGCGCTGCGGCTCGAGATGCTGGCCGACAGCCCGCTGGCGTTCCTGGAGACGCTCGCCCAGGCCGCGGCCCGCCCGCACGCCGACTACCGCCGCCGGATCGTGCAGGCCTCGTCGGGCGGCCAGCTCGCACAGTTCGTCGCGGACCCGGGTGGCCGGCTCATCGGCCACGCCGGCGGCACGGTGCTGCCCGAGGAGCCGGCCGCCACGGTGGTCTTCGCCGTCTACATCACCCCCACCCGGCGCGGGCAGGGCGTGCTCGCCTCGCTGGTGGACGCGGTCGCCGAGTGGTCGCTGACGGTGGGCCGGCGGGAGCTGATGCTCGAGGTCGTGGTGGGCAACGACCGGGCGGTGCGGGCGTACGAGCGGCTCGGCTTCGAGGACACCGGCGTCCGGGTGCCCCACCCCGTCGTCCCGGGCCTCCGGGAGCTCCAGATGCGCCGGCACGCATGACCGACAACCCGCCGACCACACCGCGGCCGCCGCTGCGACGGTGGCCGTTGGCGCGGGCGGTGCTCACGGCCGTCAACGGGACCACCCTCGTGGGGCTCGGGGTCGCCGTGCTCGCCGGCGCAAGGGTGCGCCGGGGCCGGCACGGCATCCTCGTGGCCGAGGGTTACCGGCGCCGGGTGCCACCGGCGACCTGCTTCACCGTCGGCTCGGTCGTGATCACCCGTCGGACGGCCGACTGGTTGCTGCACGACAGCCGCTCGGAGTTGCTCGCCCACGAGAGCCGGCACGCGGGCCAGTACGCCGTCCTCGGCCCGCTGTTCTGGCCGGCGTACTGGGCGGCGTGCGGATACTCGTGGCTGGTGACCGGCTCGTACGGCGCCCGAAACGCGTTCGAGCGGCACGCGGGCCTGGAGCGGGGCGGCTACGCCGACGCGCCGCTGCGCCCGTGGGTGCACAGACTGCGCCGTCGCCGGGGAACAAGCCCGGAAGCGCCGGAAGCAACGACAGCCGACTGACGAAGCGCCCGTGGAAGCCGGCGGAACAGCCCGGAAAGTTGGTCGGGAGGACGCGCGCACAGCGCCTCCGGCACTGGGTCGTTGGGCCCCCAGGAGATTGTCGCCAAGCTCGTAGGTGGGGCCGCGTACGGCGTCGCGTCCTCCCGCGTAGAGCATCCTGCCGATCCCGGAACTCTCGCGCAAGCCCTCGCGCGAAGGAAATTCTCGACGTACGGCAGGATGTCCACTACAGCGAGTTAACCGAGCAGGCCTGCCTCGCGCGCGCCGCGCAGGGAGGGCTTGATCCGGTGGGTGGGGCCGACCTGACCCTCGACCGCGTCGATGGTCTTGAGGCCCTCGCCGGTGTTGTAGACGACGGTCTCCTTCTCCGGGTCGAGCTTGCCGGAGGCGACCAGCTTCTTCAGCACGGCGACGGTCACGCCGCCGGCGGTCTCGGCGAAGACCCCGGTGGTACGGGCCAGCAGCCGGATGCCCTCGCGGATCTCCTCGTCGTCGGCGTAGTCCATCCAGCCGCCGGTGCGCTCGACCGCCTCGATCGCGTACGCGCCCGCGGCCGGGTCGCCGATGTTGAGGCTCTTGGCGATGCCGGTGGGCTTCACCGGGATGATCTGGTCGGTGCCGTTGTGCAGCGCCGTGGCGATCGGGTTGCAGCCGGCGGACTGGGCGCCGAAGACCGTCCAGCCACCCTCGGGGGCCTCGCAGAGCCCGATCTCGACGAGTTCACTGAACGCCTTGTCGACCTTGGTGAGCAGCTCGCCGGAGGCCATCGGGATGACGACCTGGGCGGGGATGCGCCAGCCGAGCTGCTCGGCGACCTCGTATCCCAGGGTCTTGGAGCCCTCGGCGTAGAACGGGCGCACGTTGACGTTGACGAACGCGGTGTCCTCGAATTCGTCGGTCTCGACGAGCTCGCCGCAGAGCCGGTTGACGTCGTCGTACGAGCCCTCGATGGCGACCAGGCCGCCGCCGTACACCGCGGAGGTGATGACCTTGCCGGGCTCGAGGTCGCTGGGGATGAAGACGATGCTCGGCACGCCGGCGCGGGCGGCGTGCGCGGCCACCGAGTTGGCCAGGTTGCCGGTCGAGGCGCAGGCGAAGCGGGTGAAGCCCAGCTCGCGGGCGGCCGTGAGGGCGACGGAGACGACCCGGTCCTTGAAGGAGTGGGTCGGGTTGGCGGAGTCGTCCTTGACCCACAGCGGCGCGCGCAGGCCGATCTCGGCGGCGAGGGCCGGGGCGCTGATCAGCGGGGTGAGGCCGGGGTCGAGGGTGACCCGGGCGGCCGGGTTCTGGCCGGCGGGGAGCAGGGCGGCGTAGCGCCAGATGTTCTGCGGGCCCGCCTCGATCTGCTCGCGGGTGACGGCGGCGAGCGCGGCCTGGTCGTACGCGACCTCCAGCGGGCCGAAACACTCGTAACACGCGTGCTGCGCGGCGAGGGGGAACTCCGTGCCGCAGCCGCGACAGACGAGGGCGCGGGCGGGGCTGGTGGAGGTGGCGGTGGGGGCGTCGACCGTCGACGTCATACGAGGCTCCTTCTCATCTTTCCCGGTCGCGGGGTCACCGCGGTTCCGGGACGGAATTAGCACCTGCCGCGCGCCTGCCTCGTCATCGAGTCGTGCGCGGTGGTTGCCGGGGCGTCGTCGGGCCGTATCCCTCAGCCCCTCTGGATGAGGTATTCAGTTGTGTTTCCCACACCTTACGTGGCGAGGCCGGAACGACAACCCGGTTGTCCCGAGGTGTGAGCCAGCCGACGAGGCGTGGAGTCCCCGGCAGGGTGGCGCCGTGTGCATAGGGTGACGCACGTCATTCCCACCAACGCTCCGGAGGTCCGGCGTGAGCGCCGTCCTTGAGATCCAGGGTCTGCAGAAGACCTATCGCAGCCGAAAGGGGGTACGCCGCGCGCTCGACGGCTTCGACATGGTCGTCGAGGCGGGCCAGGTGCACGGCTTCCTCGGCCCCAACGGCTCGGGCAAGACCACCACGCTGCGTACGCTGCTCGGCCTGATCCGTCCGAACGGCGGCCGCATGGCGATCCTCGGCCGTGAGGTGCCGCAGGCGCTGCCCGAGGTGGCCGGGGCGGTGGGCGCGATCGTGGAGAGCCCCCAGTTCTTCGGCAACTTCTCCGCCCGGGACACGCTGTCGCTGCTGGCCGACGCGGGCGGCGTGGAGCGGGTCCGGGTGGACGAGGTGCTGGAGCTGGTCGGGCTGCGGGACCGGGCCGGCGACCGGGTGAAGACGTACTCGCTGGGCATGAAGCAGCGCCTGGCCGTCGCCTCCGCGCTGCTCAAGAACCCGCGGCTGCTGATCCTGGACGAGCCCGCGAACGGCCTCGACCCGGGCGGCATCCGGGAGATGCGCACGCTCATGCGCAATCTCGCCGAGTCCGGGATGACGGTGGTGCTGTCCAGCCACATCCTGGGCGAGATCCAGCTGATCTGTGACTCCGTCACGATCATCGCGGCCGGGCGGCGGGTCGCGGCGGGCGCGGTCGCCGACGTGCTGGCCCAGCACGCCTCTTCTTCGGTACGGGTACGCCTGGAGTCGGCGAACGACCTCACGGCGTCCGCCGGGGCGTTGCGCGACCTCGGCGCCCAGGTCGTCGTGGAGGCCGACCACCTCATGGTCAGCGGCCTGGCCCAGCCCAGCGCGATCACCCGCACGCTCGCCGCCCGCGACGTCTACGTCGCCGAGCTGTCCCCGGTGTCGGTGGACCTCGAGAGCGTGTTCCTCGAGCTCACCGGCACCGCCCCGGTGGCCGGCGAGCACCGGCAGGTCGACGAGACGGTCATGGCCCAGGCGGGTCCGGCGCAGGGTGGGTGGGGACAGTGAGCCTGTACACGGCGGAGACCCGGCGGCTGACCAAGCGCCGCTTCACCCGGTTCTTCCTGATCGGCGTCGTCCTCGTGCTCGGCGCCATCGCGGCCGGCATGTTCCTGACGAACCACAAGAACACCCCGGAGGTGGTGGCTGCCGCCCAGGCCAAGGCCGACCGCGAGTTCCAGCAGGCGGTCGTGCGGGCCGAGGCCGACCGCAAAGCGTGTGAGGCCCAGACCCAGCCGGGCAGCGACTGCTCGCAGATGTGGACGCCCACCCGGGAGGAGTTCCAGGCGCAGTGGTACATGCCGCCGACGTTCGACTTCCGGAAGAACTTCAAGGACATGGTGACGACGCTCGCGTCGATCCTGGCCGTGGCGGCGTTCGTGATCGGGGCGTCCTTCGTGGGCGCCGAGTGGAGCAGCGGCGGCATGATGAACCTGCTGCTGTGGCGGCCGCAGCGGCTCAAGGTGCTGAACACGAAGCTGGCCGCGCTGCTGGTGCTGCTGGCGGGGGTCACGGTGGCGCTGTCGGCGCTGTGGACCGGCGCCTTCGCGCTGATCGCGAGCCTCCGCGGGACGCTGGACGGCATGACGTCCGGGGCCTGGCAGTCGTACCTGCTGATGGAGCTGCGCGGGCTGGTCATGGTGCTGGTGGCCGGGGCGGTGGGCTTCGGGCTGGCGTCGATCGGGCGGCACACCGCGGTGGCGATGGGTGTCGCCATCGGTGTCCTGGTCGTGCTCCAGGCGGGCCTCGGCACGGTGCTGGCGATGGCACAGGTGAAGTACCTCGAGATGTACCTGGCCCCGACCTGGATCGCCGCCTGGATGACCAAGTCCGTCGAGCTGATCGACTACAACGCGCCGTGCGTCGGCTCGGGGGACACCTGCGTGCAGCCGAGCCTGACGCTCACCTGGCAGATGGCCGGCGCCGGGATCGTGATCCTGATCGCCCTCGTCCTGGGTACGGCAATGTGGACTCTCCGTAAGCGAGACATCACCTGAGGTAACGTCCGGTGGAAGGCGCGCGGCGGGGATCGTCAGCTGTCACTATGGTGGCGGTCCCTGCCGCGCGGGACCTCTCACCACCTGCGAGGACTGTCATGCAACCCGACGCCGCCACGAACGAGCAGCAGCACGTCCCGGCGCCCCGGGAGGCCGGCGAGACGCCGGGGCTCACCGAGCGCGAGCAGCAGATCCTCGCCTTCGAGCAGAAGTGGTGGAAGCACGCCGGGTCCAAGGAGCAGGCGATCCGTGACGCGTTCGGCCTCTCCTCGACCCGCTACTACCAGCTGCTCAACGGCCTGCTGGACAACCCCGCGGCGCTCGAGCACGACCCCGTCCTGGTCGGACGCCTCCGCCGGCTGCGCTCCACGAGGGCACGCACCCGCCGCCGCTAGCCGGCCGCGTGCGTCGAGGCGTACGCCTCCAGCCACGCCACCTGCACCGGATCCAGCGACGCCCGCACCCGCTTGCGGGCCGTCTCCACATGCCCGGCCGTCACCGTCGTCGCCTCCAGGGACTCCCGCATCGCCGCCAGCGCCGCCTCGCGGATGAGCGCCGCGCAGTCGGCCGCCGAGAAGCCCTCCAGGTCGGCGCCGAGCGCGTCGAGGTCCACGGCGTCGTCCAGCGGCACCGACTTCGACGACGCGCGCAGGATGGCCGCGCGCGCGTCACCGTCCGGCGGCGGGACGAAGACGAGCCGCTCCAGGCGTCCGGGGCGCAGCAGCGCCGGGTCGATGAGGTCCGGCCGGTTCGTCGCCCCGATGACCACGACGTTGCGCAGCGACTCCACCCCGTCCAGCTCGGTGAGCAGCGCCGCGACCACGCGGTCGGTCGTGCCGCCGTCGGTGGCCTGCCCGCGGGTCGGGGCCAGCGCGTCCACCTCGTCCAGGAAGACCAGCGTCGGCGCGGCCTCGCGGGCGCGGCGGAACAGCTCGCGGACCGCTCGCTCGCTGTCGCCGACCCACTTGCTCAGCAACTCGGCGCCCTTGACCGACAGCACGTTCGCTTTGCCCGTACCCGCGATGGCCTTGACCAGATAGGTCTTGCCGCACCCGGGCGGGCCGTAGAGCAGCACCCCGCGCGGCGGCTGCACGCCGAGCCGGGCGAACGTGTCCGGATAGGTCAGCGGCCAGAGCACCGACTCGGTCAGGACCTGCTTGACCTCGACCATGTCGCCGACCTCGTCGAGCGTGACCTGCGCGACCTCCAGCGTGGACTCCGCCATGGAGGTCGGCCGTACGACGTCCAGCGCCGCCTCGAAGTCGGCCATCGCCACCGTCGGCGTCTCCGCGTCCTTCTGCCGCAGGGCCGCGCGGACACCGGCCTCGCGGGCCAGCGCGCCCAGGTCGGCGGCGACGAAGCCGGGCGTACGCCCCGCCACGTCGTCCAGGCGCACGTCCTCGTCCAGCGGCATCCCGCGGGTCAGCACCCGCAACTGTTCGCGCCGCATCGCCGCGTCCGGCAACGGTACGGCCAGCTGCACGGCGAGCAGGTCGGGTGAGCGCAGCGACGGATCGACCGCCTCGGGCCGGCTCGTCGTGCACACCACGGCGGCTCCCGCCTTGATGAGCTCGGCCAGCACCTGCCGGAAGACCGTGGACAGCGGTCCCGGCTCGTCCCGGGGCGCGAGCGCCTCCACGTCCGCGATCAGCAAGACCGCCGGCGAGCCGTCCCGTACGTCGCGGGCGAGAGCGCGCAGCCGGGTCGCCGCGGCGTCGTTGGTGAGCGCGGCCAGCTCCGGCGCCCACACCGGCACCACACCGGCGCCGACGCTCGTCGCCACCGCGCGGACCAGGGCGGACTTGCCCGAACCGGCCGGGCCGGACACCAGCACGCCGAGCGAGACGGTGGTGCCGAGGCGCCCGAGCACCTCGCGGTGGTGGAAGCCCAGGTCCAGCAGTTCGGTCAGCTCCTGCGCCTGGGTACGCAGCCCCGGCAGGTCGTCCACGCTGGGCGGCGGCATGTCCGGATCGGTGGAGGCCGGCTGCCCCGTCGCCGGGGCCGGCTCCGCTTCCCGCCGTACGGTGGAGAACTGGCCGTCCTGCCACCCCACGACCGTGTCCATGGTGACCAGCGCGGCGTCCGCGGCCTCGACCGCGACCACCTGCAGCAACGTGCTCGTCCAGGCGTAGCCGACCCGGTTGGCGAGGCTGCGCCGAGCTGCCTCGACCAGCGACCGGTGCGCCGCCTCCGGCATCACGTCCTGGGGCAGCAGCGACACGTCGTCGCCGGCGGTGACGACCTTGCCGAGCAGGGCGAGGCGCAGCATCTCGGGCGAGACGACCGCGACGATCTCGGCCGGGCCGGTGAGCGCGACCCGGCGCGCCGCGACGACCGGCACCGGGGTGACCGTCACCTGGCCGCCGTCGCGCAGTCCCAGGTTGCCGATGGTCAGGTCGTCGGCGTAGAGCAGCGCGCGGCTCGCGCCCGGCTCCGCCCGCGCCGCGATGCCCGCGGTGCTGCGGCGCCCGGTCAGGCGCAGCGGATCCCCGGGATTGATCGCCAGCGCGGCCATCACCTCCGGGTGCAGGCGCACGATGCCGCGGCGCGCGTCGAGGGCCGCCGGCCGTTGGGTGACGGTCAGCGTGAGGTCGTCTGGCACCGCGGGGCCCTTCCGTTTGGACTTGGGGACTAGGTTGACACGCTATCGCCGTCAGTCGCCCCGGGGAGGCACCCACCATGAGGCACCGCCGCAGCGCCGCGCTCGTCGCAGCCGTCGCCGCTCTCGCTCTGCTCGGCACGGCCGCCTGCGGGGACGACTCCGACGACAAGGGCACGCCGGCCTTCGTGTCGCCCAGCGGCTCCGCGAGCGCTCCGGCCGCCGGCGCGACGTCCGCGGCACCCGGCACCTCCGCGGCGCCCACCACCGGGACGCCCACCGAGGGCACGTCGTCCCGGAAGCCGCCGAAGAAGGGCGAGGCCAACCAGGGGCCGGTCGGCAGGCAGCAGGGCTGAGCCGGTTCACAGCTCCCGCTCAGGGGCTCGCGGATAGCGTTGCCCCATGTCCGCCCTGCCGACGTTGTGCCTGCCCGCAGCGGAAAACCCAGGATGAACGGCTTCAAACGCCGTGCCCTCCCCCGCCCGACGCGGCGCCGGGTCGTGGCGAGCGCGACTGTCCTCGTGCTCGTGGCCGCCCTGGTGACCTGGGCCGCGCTGCCGGAGCGGCACTCCTGGACCGCCACCGACCAGCGGATCACCGTGCGGTCCGGGCCCGCGGGCACCGAGCCGGTCGACCTGGACACGCGCTTCTACCTGCCGAAGGACCGCGACGGCAAGGTGCCGGCGGTGCTGCTCGCGCACGGCTTCGGGGGTACGAAGACCTCGGTCGGCGACGACGCGGAGTCCCTGGCCGACCGCGGGTACGCCGTGCTCACCTGGACCGCCCGCGGCTTCGGGGCGAGCGGCGGCGAGATCCACCTGGACAGCCCCGACTACGAGGTGCGCGACGCCCAGCGCCTGCTCGACTGGCTGGCCGAGCGCCCCGAGGTGCGCACCGACGCCGCGGGCGACCCCCGGGTCGGCGTGGTCGGCGGCTCGTACGGCGGCGCGCTGGCCCTGCTGCTGGCCGGGCAGGACCCGCGGGTGGACGCGATCGTGCCGCTGATCACCTGGAACGATCTGGGCCGGTCGTTCTTCCCCCAGTCCGCGGACGGCGTCACGACGCCCGGCGTGTTCAAGAAGGGCTGGGCCGGCCTGTTCTTCGGCAACGGCTCGGCCTCGCCGGCCGGGGGCCCGCCCAGGGCGGGAGGCGACCCCGCGTGCGGCCGGTTCGCCGCGGACGTCTGCGCCGCGTATCTGAAGATGGCGACCACCGGCGTGCCCGACGCCGCCACGACCGCGCTGCTGCGCCGGTCGAGCCCGGCCACCGTGCTGGACCGGATCAAGGCGCCCACGCTGCTGATCCAGGGGGCCGTGGACACGCTCTTCCCGCTCTCCGAGGCGGACGCCAACGCGCGGGGCATCGCGGCGGCCGGGACCCCCGTACGCGTGGCCTGGTTCACCGGCGGGCACGACGGCGGCCTCGGCCCGCAGACCGACCAGGACCGGACGAAGTTCCTCACCGCCCAGTGGCTCGACCACTACGTCAAGGGTGAGAGCCCCGCGCCGGAGAACAGCTTCACGTACTCGCGGGTGGCCGGGTTCAGCGCGCTGGACCGGGGGCTCGTCACCAACGGCTACTCGGATCCGGCGTACCCGGGGCTGGCCGGGAGCGGGCGCACCGAGATCTCGGTCAGCGGGCCGGCGCAGCCGATCGCCAACCCGCCCAACGGCAACCCCGGCGCGCTGTCGTCGCTGCCCGGCGTGGGCGACCGGCTCAGCTCGCTGCTCGGCGGTGTCGCGGGCGACCTCGGCGGCCAGCACGCGACGTTCGAGTCGGCGCCGCTGAGCGCCGCGGCCGACGTCGTCGGCGCGCCCACGGTGCGGCTGCGGATCGCGTCGCCGACCGGCTCGGCGACGGTGTTCGTCAAGCTCTACGACGCGGACCAGAACGGTACGGCCACACTGAGCGGCGGCCTCATCGCGCCCGTGCGGCTCACCGGGCTTCCCGAGGACATCGCGGCGGCGCAGCCGGTCATGGTCACGCTACCGGCGATCGTGCGGCGCATCGACGCCGGGCACACCGTACGGGTCGTCGTCGCCACGTCCGACCAGGGCTTCCTCACCCCGGCCGACCCCGCCGTCTACACCGTCGCGGTGGAACCGGCGGTGACGCTGCCGACCGTGGTGGGCACGCCGATCGCCAACCCGCAGGTCGTCTGGCGGTACGTGCTTCTCGGCGTGCTCGTGGCGATCGTCCTCGGCGTCGTGGCGGTGCTGCTCGTCCGCCGCCGCCGCGAGGCTCCCCCGGTGGCCGAGTTCGCCGACACCCCGCTGGTGGTGCGCGGGCTGCGCAAGGCGTACGGGGACGGGTTCGTGGCCGTCGAGCAGGTGGACTTCCGCGTCGAGCGGGGGCAGGTCGTCGGCCTGCTCGGCCCCAACGGCGCGGGCAAGACCACGACGCTGCGCGTGCTCATGGGCCTGACGATGCCGACCTCCGGCGACGCGCTGGTGTTCGGCCGCCCGCTCACCCCCGGCGCACCGATCCTGTCGCGGGTCGGCGCGCTGGTCGAGGGGCCCGGCTTCCTGCCGCACCTAAGCGGGTACGAGAACCTGCGGGCGTACTGGCAGGCGACGGGCCGGCCGATGGCGGACGCCCGGTTCGAGGAGGCGCTCGACATCGCCGGCCTGGGCGACTCGGTGCACCGCCGGACGAAGAACTACAGCCACGGCATGCGCCAGCGGCTCGCGATCGCCCAGGCGATGCTCGGCCTGCCGGAGTTGCTCGTGCTCGACGAGCCGACGGACGGGCTCGACCCGCCGCAGATCGCCGAGATGCGCCGGGTGCTGCGCCGGTACGCCACCGACGGCCGGGCGGTGCTGGTCTCCAGCCACCTGCTCGCCGAGGTCGAGCAGACCTGCACGCACGCGGTGGTGGTCAACAAGGGCCGGATCGTGGCGGCCGGCCCGGTGTCGGAGATCGTCGGGGAGTCCCCGTCGGTGCAGCTCTCGGTCTCCGACGTCACCGCGGCGACCTCCGTGCTGGAGTCCCTGGACGTCCGCGGGGTGCAGCGCGACGGCGCGACGGACCTCATCGTCGACATGAACGGCACGCCCCGCGAGGAGGTGGTGGCGTCCCTGGTCCGCGCCGGCGTCGGCGTCGACCGGGTGGTGCCGCGCCGCCGCCTCGAAGACGCGTTCCTCGCCCTCGTGGGCGACAACTCCCGGGGAAGTGGGGACCGATGAGCAGCGCAGCCACCGGCTACCGGCCGTCCGCGACCCTGCCGATCCGGGCCGAGATCCGCCGGCAGGCCTCGCGGCGGCGTACCCAATTGGCGTTGGGCTTCATGGTCCTGCTGCCGTTGATCGTCCTGCTGGCCTTCGAGTTCGGCGGCGGGAACGACGACGACAACGGCGGCGGCGCGTTCTCGTCGCTGGTGGACCTGGCCACGTCGGGGGGCCTCAACTTCGCGCTCTTCGCGATCTTCGTGTCCGCGGGCTTCCTGCTCGTCGTGGTCGTGGCGCTGTTCTGCGGCGACACGGTCGCATCCGAGGCCAGCTGGGGCAGCCTGCGCTATCTGCTGGCCATCCCGGTCCCGCGCGCCCGCCTGCTCGCCGTGAAGCTCGTGGTCGCGCTGGCCTACTCGCTGACCGCGCTGCTCACCCTCGCCGGCACCGCCCTGCTGGTGGGCACCCTCCGGTACGGCTGGCACCCGCTCGGCAGCACGGTCGCCGCGGAGATCCCGGCGGGCCAGGGCGTGCTGCGCCTGCTCGCGATCCTCGGCTACCTCGCCGTGACCCTGCTCGGCGTGGCCGGCCTGGCGTTCCTGCTCTCGGTGCTCACGGACGCGGCCCTCGGCGCGGTCGGCGGCGCGGTCCTGCTGTGGATCCTGTCCAGCATCCTCGACCAGATCACGGCGCTGGGCTCACTGCGCAACTTCCTGCCGACGCACTACAGCGACGCCTGGCTCGGCCTGCTCTCGACCCCCATGCAGACGGACGACGTGGTCAAGGGCGCGATCTCGGCGGTCTGCTACGCGACGCTGTTCTGGTCACTGGCCTTCTACCGCTTCACCCGCAAAGACGTGACGTCGTAGGCGCCGGTGCGGCCGCGCACCGTGACGCTTCGGAGCGAGCATGGTGCGCGGCCGCGCTGTGCGGATGGCTCACCTACGGGGCGCTCTGGTTGCTCCAACGCCAGGCCGACCCGCTCCACCAGTCGACCCACAGGTTCTCGTCCCCGCCGACCACGAAGGCGTACGGCCGGGAGGCGTTGTCGACAGCCGTCACGCTGCCGCCGGCCCGGATGGCGACGTTGGCGGGATGACCCTGATTGGACCAGCTCCACGCCGACCCGCTCCACCAGTCCACCCACAGGTTCCCGTCACCGCCGCGGACGAAGACGTACGGACGCGTGCCGTCCACCGCCACCACGCCGACACCGGCGTCGAACGTCGTGCTCGCCGGGCGGCCCAGATTGGACCAGCTCCACGCCGACCCGCTCCACCAGTCCACCCACAGGTTCCCGTCGCCCCCGCGGACGAAGACGTACGGACGCGTGCCGCTCACCGCGACGGCGCCGATCTGCGCATCGATGGAGGTGTTGCCGGGGCGGCCCTGGTTGCTCCAGTACCACGCCGATCCGCTCCACCAGTTGACCCACAGGTTCCCGTCACCGCCGCGCACGAAGACGTACGGCCGGGCCGCGTTGTCGAGCGCCACGACGCTGCCGCCGGCCCGGATGGCGACGTCGGCGGGACGACCCTGATTCGACCACGACCAGGCCGACCCGCTCCACCAGTCGACCCACAGGTTCCCGTCACCGCCGCGCACGAAGACGTACGGACGCGTGCCGTCCACCGCCACCACGCCGACACCGGCCCCGATCGAGGTGCCGCCCGGCGAGCCGAGATAGCTCCACGTCCATGCCGACCCGCTCCACCAGTGCGTCCACAGTTTCCCGTCGCTGCCGCGGACGAAGACATACGGCCGGCTGGCACCGTCGAGGGCGGTGACGCCGATACCGGCGTCGATGGTGGCGCTGGACGGGCGGCCCTGGTTGCTCCAGTACCACGCCGACCCGCTCCACCAGTTGACCCACAGGTTCCCGTCACCGCCGATCACGAACACGTACGGACGGGTACCGTCGACCGCCACGGAGCCGATGGTGGCATCGATCGACGCACCCGCCCGTGCCTGCGAGTGGGCGAACCGCGGACCGTCGGACGAGGGCGCGGCCTGAGCACTGGCACCCGGCGCCGTCAAGGCAGTTCCGACGATCAGCGCGGCCGCCGCAATCGACAGCCACCTCTTCCCGAACCTCATCACGGAATCCTCCCGGTGAAATCAGGCGTCCCGAACACCTCAAGGATTTCAGCGGATCGTGTCCGGCTGGTGACAGCTTGTCGATGCGTCAGGCGACGACGACCTGGACGCCGGCCTCGCGGAAGGCGTGGACCACCGAGGCCGGCGCGCCCGAGTCCGTGACCAGGGTCTCCACCTTGCTGATCGGGCAGATGCGGGCGAACGCGTGCCCGCCCAGCTTGGACGAGTCGGCGATCACCACGACGCGCTTGGCGCGGGCCACCATCAGGCTGTTCATCGCCGCCTCGCCCTCGTGGTGGGCGGCCGCGCCGAGCTCGACGTCAAAGGCGTCGACGCCGAGCAGCACGATGTCGAGGGTGACCTCCTTGAGCAGCGCCCCGCCGAGCGGGCCGACCAGCTCGAAGGACTGGGGCCGGACGACGCCGCCGGCGACCACGATCTTCATGCGGGAGCGGACGAGGAGCTCGTTGGCGATGTTGAGGGCGTTGGTCACGACCGTCAGCTGGGCGCCGTCGCCGCTGGTGTTCAGGTCGGGGCGGACGGCGAGCGCGCGCGCCACCTCGGTCATCGTGGTGCCGCCGTTGAGCCCGACGACGGTTCCCGGCACGACCAGGTTGGCGGCCGCCTCGCCGATGCGCTGCTTCTCGGCCGAGTGCTTCGCGCTCTTGTAGCGCAGCGGCAGGTCGTACGAGACCCCGTTGGCGACCGCGCCGCCGCGGGTACGGGTGATCATCTGCTGCTGGGCGAGCTGGTCGAAGTCGCGGCGGATCGTGGCCTGGGAGACGTCGAGGCGGCCCGCCGCGTCCTCCACCGTGACGCGGCCGGTCTCCGCCAGTACCTCCAGCAGGGCATTCCACCGCGCGTACCGGTCCACCCGATCTCCCTGCTGCTCGTTTCGTGATAAGAGTGTGCACATTAGTGCGCGAAACGTCGCGAAGCAAAGAAGTTGTCTGCGCGAACCCGGTCTCCTGGTTGCGGCGCGACCGATCCTCCACGCAGAATGACGCTCGAAAGAGCGGAGAACCGAGCGCTTATGCGCAGCACAACGGCCTGATGAGGAACCCATGAGTCACGTCAAGGTGGAGATCGCCAGTCAGCCGGACTGCTGGCGGCAGGCGGCGAAGATGGCGGACTCCGACGGGCTGCCGCTGCCCGGCGAGCGGGTCGCCGTGGTCGGCTGCGGCACGTCGTGGTTCATGGCGAAGGCGTACGCGGCCCTGCGCGAGCGCGAGGGACACGGCGACACCGACGCGTTCCAGGCCTCCGAGTTCCCGCTGCACCGGGCGTACGACCGGGTCATCGCGATCACCCGGTCCGGCACGACCACCGAGGTGCTCGAGCTGCTCGAGGCGCTGCGCGGGCGGACCCGGACCACCGTGATCACCGCGGACGGCCGGGAGCCGGCCGCGTCGACCGCCGACGACGCGATCGTGCTGGACTTCGCCGACGAGCTGTCGGTCGTGCAGACCCGCTTCGCCACCAGCGCGCTGGCCCTGGCCCGCGCGCACCTGAACTTCGACATCGAGCCGGTCGCGGCCGACGCCGAGGTGGCCGTCCGGCTGCCGCTGCCGGTGCACCCGGCGCTGGCCGAGCAGATCACCTTCCTGGGCCGCGGCTGGACGGTCGGGCTGGCCGAGGAGGCGGCGCTCAAGTGCCGCGAGGCCGCCGGCTGGTGGGCCGAGGCGTACCCGGCCATGGACTACCGGCACGGCCCGATCTCCATCGCCCGGCCGGGCCGGGTGGTCTGGGCCTTCGGCGAGATCCCGGCGGGCCTGTGCGACGAGGTCGAGGCGACCGGCGCGGCCTTCGTGCACAGCCGCTACAACGGCGGGTACGCCGCCCTGGGCAGCTGGCGCGGCGGCGGCCGGGCCGGCCTCGACCCGATGGCCGACCTGGTGGTGGCCCAGCGGGTCGCCGTCCTGCTCGCGACCAGCCAGGGTCTCGACCCCGACCACCCACGCAACCTCACGCGTTCCGTCGTCCTCCCATGACAGCCCGGGACGTGGTGGTGGCGCTGGACGTCGGCGGCACCGGCATGAAGTGCGGACTGGTCCGCCGCGACGGCACCGTGCACCACTCCGAACGGCATCCCACGCTCCCCCAGCGCGGGCCGGAGGCGGTCACCGCCGACATCCTGGACATCGCCGAGGGCCTCGCCGCGCGAGCCCGGGCGGACGGCCTGGAGCCCGTTGCCGCCGGCGTCGCGGTGCCCGGCGTGGTGGACGAGGAGACCGGCACGGCCGTGTGGTCCAGCAACGTCGGCTTCCGCGACGTACCGGTCAAGGACCTGGTGTCGCAGCGGCTCGGGCTGCCCGCGGTGCTCGGCCACGACGTCCGCGTCGGCGGGATGGCCGAGGCGCGCCTGGGCGCGGGCCGCGAGCAGCGGCACGTGCTGTTCATCGCCATCGGCACCGGCATCGCGGCCGCGCACGTGGTCGACGGCAAGGCGTGCTCCGGGGCGCACGGCGCCGCGGGCGAGGTCGGGCACATCATCGTGCGGCCCGGCGGCCCGCCCTGCAACTGCGGCGGGCGCGGCTGCCTGGAGGCGATCGCGTCGGCCTCCGCGGTGGGCCGCCGCTACGTCGAGCTCTCCGGCGTCGCCGGGGTGACGGCGTACGACGTGGCCACGCGTGCGGCCGCCGGTGAGGACCTCGCCAACCGGGTGTGGACCGAGGCGGTGGAGGCGTTCGCGGACGGCCTGCTCACCGCGCAGGCGCTGTACGACGCCGGCATCGTCGTGCTCGGCGGCGGCCTGGCCGAGGCCGGGGAGGCGTTGCTCGCGCCGCTGCGGGTGGCGCTGGAAGCCCGGGTCACGTTCCACCGGGTGCCGCAGATCGTGCATGCGGCGCTCGGCGACACGGCCGGCTGCCTCGGCGCGGCCCTTTCGGCCCTCGACTCCCTGGAGCGCATGCAGTGACGAAGATCCACGGTCACGTCGTCCGGCCCGGCGCGGTGGTGCCCGGGTTCGTCGAGGTCGACGGCCCGGCCATCCTGTCGGTCGAGGCCGGCGACCCCGCGGGCGACGACGTCATCGTGCCGGGCTTCGTGGACCTGCACTGCCACGGCGGCGGCGGGCACACGTTCACCCGCGGCGACGCCGGGGACGCCACCCGGGCCGCGGCGTTCCACCTCGGCCACGGCACCACCACGATGCTCGCGAGCCTGGTCAGTTCGCCGTACGAACTGATGCGGGACGCGACCGCCGCGTATCTGCCGCTGGTGCGCGACGGCGTGATCGCGGGGATCCATTTCGAGGGGCCGTACCTGAGCGGGGCCCGGTGCGGGGCGCAGAACCCGGCGTTCCTGCGCGACCCGTCGATCGACGAGCTCACCGCACTGGTCGAGCTCGGCGCGGGCGCGATCCGCATGGTGACCATCGCGCCGGAGCTGCCCGGCGCGCTCGACGCGGTCCGCTACCTCGCCCGGCACGGTGTGATCGCCGCGCTCGGGCACACCGATGCCACGTACGAGCAGACCCTGGCCGGTGTCGCGGCCGGCGCGACCGTCGGCACCCACGTGTTCAACGGCATGCCGCCGGCGCACCACCGGGAACCGGGCCCGGTCGTGGCGCTGATCGACTCGCCGTCGATCGTCTGCGAGTTCGTCGCCGACGGCACCCACCTGCACGACGGCACGCTGCGCTTCGCCGCGCACGCGACCGGGCCGGACCGGGCCGCGCTGATCACCGACGCCATGGACGCCGCCGGGATGGCGGACGGGCAGTACGAGCTGGGCGGCCAGGACGTGACGGTCGCCGGCGGAGTGGCCCGGCTGACCCGCAACGGCTCGATCGCCGGCAGCACGCTCACCATGGACGCGGCGCTGCGGCAGGCCGTCGGCGCCGGGCTGGATCTGCCGGCCGCCTCGGCGATGGCCTCGACCACCCCGGCGCGGGCGCTGGGCCTCGCCGATCAGGTCGGCGCGCTGGAGGCCGGCCTGCGCGCCGATCTCGTGGTGCTCTCCGCGGACCTGCGGGTCAAGCGGGTGATGCGGGCCGGGGAGTGGATCTAGACTCGAGGCCCCACGGTACGCGGGCCAGCAGGCGAGCCAGGATCAGCCCGAGCAGCAGTCCCGCCACCGAGTCGGTGATCCAGTGGAACGCCAGGTACGTCGTCGTGACGAACACGATGGCCGGCGGCAGCACCCGCAACGCCAGGTTCGCGCGCGCCGACAGCGGCCGGCTCAGCAGCACCCCGAGCAGCACGGCGATGGCGTAATACCAGGCCAGCGCGTTGGCGACGTGCCCCGACGGGTAGCTCATCGCGGCGGTGCCGGAGGCAGCCGGGTTGAACAGGATCTCCCGGTCCGGCCCCTTGAAAGCCGGGGCGGCCCGGTCCAGCCAGATCTTCAGCGGGCCGATCGTCACGTACGTGAGCACGAAGACACCCACGAACAGCGCGGCCGGCCGCCAGGACCGCAGCCGCCGGGTCGCCAGGCCGGCCAGCAGGATCGTGAGCGGCATGAGCACCTGGCCGCCCTGGCCCAGGAAGTTGAGCACCCGCAGCGTCCAGTACAGCGGCGTGGGCCGATGATCGGACACCCAGTCGGCGACCCGCACGTCCAGGGCGAGCAGGTGGCCCCGGGCCAGCGCGACGGTCAGCAGCACGAAGCCGGCCAGCAGGACGGCGTCCGGCCACCATCCGCGTACGCGCTGGTCCGGGCGGGTCTCGACGGCGCTCTGCTGCATGGGACCCACGCTACCGTCGCGGGGAAAGCCCTACAGGTACGCCTTGAGCCGCGCGTACAGCAGGTCGGCGCGGACACCGGAGTTCGGGCAGCCGCCGAAGTGGTGCAGGGCGACCACCTTGTCGGTCTTGCGGGACAGCACCGGACTGCCGCTGGATCCGCCCTCGGTGTCGCAGTAGTACGCGACGTCGGAGTTCCGCGCGTACCCGTCGTAGGCGTTGTCGGTGATCGAGCAGGTACCGGCTTTCTCCCCGAGGCGTCCCGCGATCCGGGTGGGCTCGCCCGCCGGGTGCTGCGGCACGTACAACTCCTGGCCGCGCGCCGGGCGGACGGTGTCCAGGGTGAGCGAGCCGAACTTCTGCACCGCCGCGAAGTTCTCGACGGTGAAGAGCGTGTAGTCGTACACGTGGTTGGTCGCGAGGACCTTGTCGCCCCACACCTTGGTCGGCCGGAAGACGTCGTAGCCGCCGCACCGCGCGCACTGGTAGTTGAACCACACCTCGGTCTCGTACGCGTCGTCCGAGGTGTCGAAGCAGTGGTTGTTGGTGAGCATGCGGTTCTTGGAGCCGATGCGCCAGCCGGTGCAGAGCTCGGTGCCGTTGATCAGCAGCCGGGCGATCGCCTTCGAGCGGGTGTACGCGACCGGGTCCGCCGACCGGTAGCAGACGGCGTCGCGGCTCTCGTCGTTGCCGCAGACCGACTCCTCGCGGCCCGTACGGTTCGGGTTGCTCAGCTGCGCCTCGGGCGCGCGCTCCTGCTCGCGCTTCGTGAAGCCCTTGGCGACCTTGTCGACCCGTACGCCCAGCCGGTCGAGCAGCGAGCCGACCAGCCCGCCGCCGCGGTGCATCTCCAGGACGGCCGTGTCACCGGTGATCGACATGGCCCACCGGTCCGACGGCGCGGCTGCGTCGAGCAGCTTCGGGGCGTCGTACCGGTAGGACTCCTGGCCCTTGGCGTCCGAGACGGTCAGGTAGTCGCCGGGCAGCATCGTCATGCGGCTGAAGTGCAGCTTCACGTACGAGGCGCCGGGGTAGCGGAAGACCTCGCGTTCGGGTGAGCCGTACCCGAGCAGCTTGTCGACGCCGAGCAGCTCGCCGATCTTCTGCCGGCCGTCTTCGGCGGGCCGGGTGGCCGCCTCGGTGGTCGCCGTGCTCCTGACCGTGGCCTGCGCCTTCTCCGCACGCGGCACAGCCGTTGCCTTGTCGGCCTTTTTGTCCGCTGTGGACCGCTCGACCGCGACGGGGGTACGCGCCGGGCCCGCGGCCTCGTGCCAGGTGCCGACCGTGCGGCCCTCGTCGCCGCTCGACCGCCACGCCACCGCACCGGCCGTCCCGGCCAGTGCCAGGGCGGCGCAGGCCCCGGCGACGATACTCACCGTCCGTCGCACATCCACTCCCGTCCCTCGCGTCACATCGCCGACATAAGCAACAATCGGGCGATCTCGCTTCTGTGTAACGAGCCACGTGCGGCAGCGACGCGCCGCCCGGAACGTGCACACTGGCTTCGTGCGCATCACCTCAGCCCTTGTCGACCCGGCGCTGCTGGACCTTCCGTGGCACTTGCCGCTCGAGGAGTGGCCCGCGGATCACCTCGTCGCACTCCCGCAGGGCATCTCGCGGCACATCGTCCGGTTCGTCAAGCTCAACGACACCGTGTACGCGCTGAAGGAGACCCGGGAAAGGATCGCCGAGAAGGAGTACGACCTGCTCCGCGCGCTGGAACGGATCGACTTCCCGGCCGTGAAGGCGGTCGCCATCGTCACCGACCGTACGGACACCGACGGCGAGCCGCTGGAATCCGTGCTGATCACGCGGCACCTGCAGTTCTCCCTGCCGTACCGGGCGTTGTTCTCGCACGTGCTGCGCCCCGAGACGATGAACCGCCTGCTCGACGCGCTGGCCGCGCTGATCGTGCGGATGCACCTCACCGGCTTCTCGTGGGGCGACTGCTCGCTGTCCAACACGCTGTTCCGCCGCGACGCCGGCGCCTTCGCGGCGTACCTCGTCGACGCCGAGACCGGGAACCTCTACCCCAAGCTCTCCGAGGGGCAGCGCAGCGAGGACATCGAGATCCTGCGGCTCAACATCTTCGGCGAGTGCCTCGACCTGCAGGCCGCCGAACTGCTGCACGAGGCGATCGACCCGGAGACGGTGGTCGACGACATCGTGTCGCGCTACGAGCGGCTGTGGCACGAGGTCACGTACGAGCAGGAGGTCGCGCGCGACGCCCGGCACGACATCGAGGGCCGCATCCGCCGCCTCAACGACCTGGGCTTCGACGTCGCCGAGGTGGCCATGTCCACCGTGGACGGCGGCTACCGGGTGCGGCCCAAGGTCGTCGACGCCGGCTACCACACGCGCCGGCTGCTGCGGCTGACCGGGCTCGACGCCGAGGAGAACCAGGCCCGGCAGCTGCTCAACGATCTGGACGCGTACCGGGCGGAGAGCGACCTGATCGACGAGCAGCAGGCCGCGCACCGCTGGCTGACCGAGGTCTTCGAGCCGGTCGTCCGAGCGGTCCCGGCCAACCTGCGCCGCAAGCTGGAGCCGCAGGAGATCTTCTCGCAGATCATCCAGCACAAGTGGCTGCTGTCCGAGCGCGCCGGACGCGACGTGGGGATGGCGCCGGCGGTGCAGTCGTACCTGACCGATGTCCTCGCCCACAAGCCGGACGAGCAGGCTGTCCTCGGCGTGGAGGTGGGCGCCGTCTAGGTGTACTGACCACGGACGTTGGTGACGGGAAGATCTTGTAAAAGGTGAGGGCCTTCGGGTTCGGTGTGGATTGCGACGTCCTACCCCGAAC
>NZ_JBFAQM010000028.1:0-130380 GCF_040677315.1 Actinoplanes sp. NPDC049316
GCCGGTGACCTCGTCGACCACACCTACCGTCAGGCCATCACCGCCGCCGGCACCGGTTGCGCGGCAGCGCTGGACGCCGAGCGCTTCATCGCATCGTTCTTGGATCTCGGATGACGCGCCGTCCGTTCACTCTCCATCGGGCGGTCCAGCCGACGGCTCGTGACCCGGTGTCAGCGTACGGGTTCTGATGCAGAGTCAGGTACGCCGAATGTGCAGAGGCCGGGGGGCGCTGGGGGACGTTGCGGCACCGGCCGCTCCGGCGACGCACGTCCACTTCTCACGAGCAGTAATCGGTGGACGTGGGCTGCCGCCCGGATCGCGGCCAGATGAAGACGTTGCTCCTGGATAAGGTCACCCGTTCATTTCGAAGCGAACGATCATAATCTCGTCACTCGCTTGCAGGGCCGGGTAGTAGTCACGCAAGCCTGGCAGGACGTCGGCGGCGCTGGTGAAGCCGTCTTCTCGAGCCTCGTCGTCGTTGATGCTGTCGACGCGTTTTGCCACGGTGGAGGTGATCCGCCCACGCAGGCACACCTCGTTGTCGGAGTCGAAGACCAGCAGGGCCGGTCCGACCTGTACGGGATCCCCGAATCGCATCGTCACCCGTTTGCTCCCGTCGCGGACGGCGGGAAGGTGCGTGGCGCGGAATCGGAGGCGCTGTACTTTCTGGTTCGCCCACTGGTAGGTGTGCGGCAGCAGGTCGGAGATCGGCACGACCTGGGTGCCCTCGCTGGTGGGGACGATGACATGGATGTCTGGGTAGTAGTCGGCCAGCACCTGCCGGTCGCGTCCGCACGGCGCCAGAATTCCTCGGCCGTCATCGCCGACAGCGACGATCAAGCGGGGCTCTCGGGCGCCGCCGGCGCGGGCCACCGCGAGAGCCACCAGCTCGGCGCAGGGTCCGCCCGTGAAGTGATACAGGTTCAAGCCGACGTGTATACGGCCGTTCTCGTCCAGGATGGCGGCCGCGACGGTGTGGATGTCACCGTCACCGCTGTCCCGCAAGGCAGAACGCGCGGCCTCCACCAGGGCGATCTCGGCGGCGGGGAGGTCGGATGACGGTGTGGTCACGAAGGGAGCCTACGGGCGAGCGCACCGAAGTGCCGCGCATCGGCAGATCGGGTCGCCACCGGATCGACCAACATGACTGAATGTAGTCAGAAGTTCCTGAGCAAGCTCGGCCGCGAGCCCGTGAATGCGCTCACGGATGTCGATGACTGCTGTGTACTCGGTGGCGTACGCGGCTCTGCACTTGAACCCGTACGCCGACACCCGGCACCGGCAGCAGCCCTCCTCGCCACCTCAGTGACCGCTACCGCGGACTGGCCCGTGCGCTCGCGGGACGTCCGTCCCTGAACGAGGTGCATCCGGCCCTGCCTGTGGACAGCGCATCAAGCCGACGGTTGACGCGTGAACAGTTCAATGCGCGTTGAAGCAAGCCCGGTTGAAGCGTGGGAACTGCTGGCGGCAGCAGCCGACCCGGTACGGTGGCGGCTGTTGGCAGCGCTGCGCGACGGCGGCACACGCTGCGTCTGCGACCTGCAACCCGTAGCGGGCGTCGCGTCGAACCTGCTGTCCTACCACTTGAAGGTCCTCCGCGAAGCCGGCCTCGTGCGCGCCAACCGGCGTGGCCGCTGGATCGACTACACCCTCGCCGACGGCGCCGCGCAGCGTCTGCGCCGAGCCTTGCCCGTCGCGATCACCGAGCCACCCACACCGGCTCGCCCCGTCGTCACCGCGGCCGGTGCCCGATGAGCACCCGCGGCGTCCCCGCCGCCACCCGGCCCGGCGGGGCCGCACGACGACTACCACTGACCCTGGCCGCGGCGGCCCTCGCCTGGCTCGTGATGTACCTCGGCAACGTACCGCTGTGGGATCTTGTGGTGTACCGGGTCGCGGGCCTCGAGCCTGATTCCCGGCTCGGCAGCGGTGTGCACTTCTTCCTCGCGGACACCGTCAAGATCACCCTGCTGCTGGTCGGGATCATCTTCGTGGCCACCATCGCCCGCTCTTTCCTGAGCCTGGAACGCACCCGGGCGCTGCTGGGTGGCCGCCGTGAAGGCGTGGCGAACGTGGCTGCCGCCGGGCTGGGCGTGGCGACCCCGTTCTGCTCCTGCTCGGCGGTGCCAGCGTTCATCGGCTTCGTCGCCGCCGGTGTACCACTCGGGGTGACCCTGTCGTTCCTGATTGCCAGCCCGCTGATCAACGAGGTCGCTGTCGTGCTGCTCTACGGCATGTTCGGCCTAAGGATCGCCACCCTCTACATCGGCTCCGGGCTGGTCATCGCCACCGTTGGCGGATACGTCCTGGGACGCGTCTGTCCGCAACGCTGGGTAGAACCGTTCGTCTACACCACCACCCTGCACGGCGCGCCGGTCGTCGCAGGTCAGCGGCTGTCCTGGCCGGACCGCGTCGCCCTGGGCCGCGAAGAGGCCGGCAAGATCCTGCGCAAGGTGTGGCCGTACTTGCTGGCCGGCATCGCCCTCGGTGCAGCCATCCACGGCTGGGCCCCTACCGACTTCTTCGCCCGTGCCGCCGGAGCGCACAACCCGTTCGCGCCGTTGATCGCCGTCCTGCTGGGCGTGCCGTTGTACTCCAACGCCGCCGGCATCCTGCCGCTCATCCAAGCCCTGCACGACAAAGGGATGGCGATGGGCACATTGCTGGCCTTCATGATGAGCGTCGTCGCGCTGAGCCTGCCCGAACTCATCCTGCTGCGTCGCGTCCTCAAACCCCAATTGCTTGCCGCGTTCGTCGGCGTTGTCGCCACCGCAATCCTGGCCACCGGCTACCTGTTCAACGCCATCCTGTGAAGGAACCGAGATGCAGATCAAAATCCTCGGCCCCGGCTGCGCCAACTGCCACGCCCTTGAAGCCCGTACCCGCGAAGCCCTCACCGATCTCGGCGTCACCGCCGAGGTCACCGCGGTCACCGACTACCCCTCCATCGTCGGCTACGGCGTCATGAGTACCCCAGCTCTCGTCGTTGACGAACATGTCGTCCTCGCCGGGCGGGTTCCCAGCAGGGGCCAGCTCCGCGGACTTCTTGCTCCACCAGCCGCCTGATCTCGTATCCGCGACTGCGGCGGCGGCACGAGGCCTACCCGGGCCGCCATCGTTCACGCTGGTCGACCGGAGGGTACGGTCTGCGGCCACGGGTGCTGTCGTGGTCGCCTTCATCGCCTTGGCCGCTCTGATTGTTGCCATCCTGGCTAACCGAAACGCCAGCCGGAGCGCTGACGCCTCCGAGGACAGCGCGCGTGAGGCGAAGCGGAGCGCGGACGCGGCTGAACGTCAGGCGGCCGCCGCCGAGGCCGCGTTGGCACCGCCGCCACCGGCCGTCGCTTGGAAGGCTGAACTGCGCAGCACCGCCCGCAGAGGGAAAGGCGCGACTTTCGTGCTGCGCAACGTCGGCACCAGCACGGCTGCCGGCGTTCGAGTAGTTGTGCCTCCCGCCTACGAAGCGCTCATACGGTCAGAGCTAGAAAGCGGCGAGGTGCCTGCCCACGGTTCGTTCCAGGTCGTCGTCATCGGCATCGACCAGCTTCCCGATCTGCACGAGCTGCTGGTTGCATGGGATGGGCGTGACGATCCCGTCCACGTGCCTCTGCCAGCGTGGTGAGATCGATCCGCCGCGACCGCAGGCCGCGGCGGATCAACACGACGGGGGAGGAGCCTGACCTCAAGCAGCGACCAGGTCGGTATCGTCCAGCTGGACCGACGGCTGCCGGGCGGCGAGACGCCGGAGCAGGTGGGGGAGCGGCTGGACCGGGTGCTCGCCCGGGCCCGCGACCTCCTGGCGGGCCGAGACGTCGCGCTGATCGCGAACGGGCACAGCCTGCGGGTCGCGGGTGCCCGATGGATCGGCTTGCCGCCCAGCGGTGACGGCCTGCTAGACCCGGACCGGACCGACCGGCGCGGCCCAGACCATCACCTGGGACCCGGAGGGCCGCCCGGTGACGGTGGTCGAGGGTGCCTCCCGGACGACGCAGCTCTTCGACGCCGACGGCACTCGCCTGCTGCGCCGTGACGCGGAAGGCACGATGCTGTTCCTGCCCGGTATGGAGCTGCGGCGGGAGAACACCGGCGCGGTGACCGCCACCCGCACGTACGCGTTCGCCGGGGCTACGGTCGCCTCCCGAGTTCCCGGCACGAACGGGCTCACCTGGATCTTCGGCGATCACCAGGGCACGGGGCAGGTGGCGGTCAACTCTGCCACCCAGAAGGTGACGATCCGGCGGCAGACCCCGTACGGTGAAACCCGAGGTTCGGCCGTCGCATGGCCTACCGCCAAGGGGTTCGTGGGCGGCGACCTCGACCCGTCGGGCCTCGTGCACATCGGTGCCCGGGAGTACGACCCGGCCATCGGGCGATTCCTCTGCGTCGACCCCGTGGTCGACTTCACGGACCCGCAGCAGATGAACGCCTACGCGGACGCGCAGAACACGCCCGTCACCATGATGGATCCCGACGGCCAGCGCCCGCTGATCGGCTCCAGCGCCCACGAGGATTCCTACATCATGGCGAGGGAGGGGATCACGATGAAGATGGACGGCAAGGGCCGGTGGCGGACGGCCCCGCGCTATCCGAGTCCCCGTAAGGACCGGCACTGGCCGACCGTGAAGACGACGGAGACCGGGCGCGACACCATTTGGAACCGCTATCTGTACTCGTCTCAGGCCCAGATCGACGCCCGGGCGCACGTGGCCAACAACTGGTCCATCGCCACGGCCCTCGGCGCGTACTACACGGGCGTCGGTCCAGCTGTGCAGAACTGGTACCAGGTCGATGAGCTCACCATGGGCGTGCGCGGCACCCACCACATGGACGAAGTGCGGCATTGATGAAGCTGATGCTCGCGCTGGGCGACTACCAAGCCGCAGACGAGGGGAATAGCCTGGCCTACGATCTGCCAAGCGGGAAGGAAGGCGCCATGCAAGCCGGCTTGGACATGGTCAACATGGCGAGGAGGGGACTGCAGGGGGATCCCGCAAAGCGGCAGAGTGCAGCCGCGTCGGCGATCGGATCCTACGATCTCGGGTATGCGGTCATGGCCGTCGACCCGGACAAGGGTCGTGCAGGGGTGGCCTTCCACGGGCAGAACACCTGGAACAAGAAGTCCGGCATGCGGCCACCGTGGATCGACAAGAAGAAATGGAATCCGGTCGAAGCGAAATCAGGTTCCCAACGGCCGGTGGAGCAACATTTCTACTGGGTGGAGATCATCGAGTTCGCTCCGGCGAGGCCGAATGATTAGCGCACGGCGGCGGGGTCGCGAGCAGGGGGGTCGGCTCCGCCTCCTGGCCGCCGTGACGGTCATGTCGGTGCTGGGTGGGTGTTCTCTGGAGAGTGAAGTTCCGCCGGGGCCGGTGACCGAAGCGGACGTGATCGGGCGGTGGTGTGGTCTGCCGGAGGAGGTGGTCGTGCTGAACGCGGATCACACGTTCGCGATCACGAATGCATCCGCCTCGTTCACGGGTCCACTTCTGGAAAAGGACGGGTACGTCGACGGGTACCGGGTGGAAACCGAGTTCGGTGGGGTGCGGCCGACCTCCCTGTCGGGGACGTGGACGCTGCGCGTGATGGAGACTGCGGACGGGGTTTCGCTGCGCGTGCGTCGAATCGCCGACCGTAAGGTGGACGAGGGGCACGGGCTCGGTCTCGAATACGACGACGGATGGCAGGTCACCTACTCGACGGATTCCGCCAGTCCCGAAGCTGAGCGGTACATGACCCGGTGTGCCGCGTCGGCCGGCCCGGTGGCCGGTTCTCGCTGACCATCGAGCCGCATCTGCCGAGGCGATCAACGAGCGCTACGTCGGTGACATCACCTACCTACCGGTCGGTGAACGCGGATTCCTTTACCGCGCCGTGTGCCTTTGTGCTGGCCGCACAGTCAGCTCGCACCAGAGGTTGTACATTCCGCCGCGCCGTTGACGTCCAAGTGCCACTCTGAGGGCATGGAGCAGATCCACAACGACTTCGCGGTAAGGGCGTTCCTTCTGGGGGCTCTGCGCCGGGAAGAGTCGCAGCTGCCAACGTACGGGGAGCTGGCCCGATACTTCGGGGGATCGAACCAAGGGCAGGAGGCGGTCCTCAACCGCCTCGCCAAGCAGTGCGAGCAGCGGGGGGAGCCGGACCTGACCGTCTTGGTGGTTAACGCCAAAGATCGTCGGCCGAGCAGGTTCGAAGGGCGCCCCTGGAGCGACGGCCAGTGGCCCACGTGGCGTCAAGAGCTGACGAACGTGCGGGCTCATCAGTGGTCGAACGAAGGCCTGTAGTGCCGCCGGGGCTGTCCACCAAGATGCCGCCGTACGGCACCACTTGTTCGTGATTGGTGACCGCATCCCTCGGGTCGGTGAAGCTGGTGTTCGGGATTTCGACACCACACCCGTCACCCAGACGTCATTGGTCTTTCGTAGTGGACTCCGGCGGCGGGCGTCGGACGGTGATCAGGTCGCTGGGTTGGCAGTCGAGCGCGTCGCAGAGTGCGGTCAGGGTGCTGAACCGGATGGCGCGGGCGCGCCCGTTCTTGAGGATGGACAGGTTGGCCAGGGTGAGGCCGACCTGCCCGGCGAGCTCGGTGAGGGTCATGCCGCGGGCTGCTAGCAGCCGGTCGATGTGGATGTCGACGCGGTGCTGCTCCTCGGGAGGCATCAGATGACCTCGTCGAGCTCGGCGCGTAGTGCGCAGTTGTGCCGCACTACAGCGGCGAACGCCAGAACGGCGAGGCCCAGCGGCAGCCACTCGTAGCTGAAACCGACCGTGTCGCCGACATAGGAGAAGGACGGGAACACGCTGCGGTACAGCGCATACGACGCCCCTGCGCGGATGAACTCCGCGAGGCCACCGCCGGTAAGGATGACGATGCCCAGCCGGCGGATCTGGTCGGCGGTGGAGACGGTGAACGGATCTGCGCGCAGGGCCGAGATGACGATCCGGCGGGCCAGGATGGCTATCAGGAGACTGCTGCCGGACCGGTCGGTCTACTCGACTTACGGCGGGTGGTACCAGAACCTCTTGGCCGCGCCGGATGGGGTGTGGCCGAACTGATCCATGCGGCTCTGGTCCCTCCGGACGCGAAGTTGACCGAAGCCGAGGGTTGGTCACGGAGCTCAGCAAGCACGCAATCCCTGTTCAGCGCGGATCACGACCGCGGCTCCATCTACGATCGGTGGCCATGCGCCTGCGTGCTTTCGTTGTGCTCGTCCTCGCGCCCGTCCTGCTGGTCGCGGCCGGGTTCGGTGTCTGGTACGTGGTGACGCAGAAGGAGGGACGCTACGACACGGTCCCACGTGCGTGCCCCAAGATTCGGCCGGTGGTCGACGAGCTGGGTGTGCCCTACGAGCTGCGGCCGGCCGGCAAGCTGGGGACCTGTGACCTCCGGCTGCCGGAAGACCACCCGCAGTACGCCGACGAGCCGAAGATCACCGTGAGTTTCCGAGAACCCGTACGCGACATCGCCGGTGCGAAGCAGTTGATGAGCGACATCGGTTCCCGGCCGGGTGTGACCCCGTTGGCTGGTGTCGGCGACGACGCATACGTCGAGGATCGTGATTTCCATGTGCGGGTCAGCAATCTGGTGGTCACCATCACGGTCCACCCCAACCAGGCCAGCTCCCCGGACCAGGTCAGAGCATTCATCGTCGCCTTGGCCGACCATCTCTAGCCAACTCGTGGCCCAGGTCCACTGGTGCGGTGCCGGCTCACCGGCAATGGTCCGAACAGGTTTGCAGCAGCACGCGGACCTCGACGGTGTTCCGCCCGCAGCGTTCGCGAGCGACCGGATACTGGACCCTCCGCCGCTGTGAAATCCTGCCGCGATGATGCGAGATCTCGAACCGCTCGTCGATCGGTTGCGGGAAGCGGCCGGCCGCGCGGCAGCCCGCTCGGCCGCTTACGACGTGGCCCGGCTCGCGGTCGACGATGCGGTCGCGGTCACGCCCGGTTCAGCGGACCGGGTGGTCGCCGCGGTGCGCCGGCTGATCGAGGACGGTACGCCCTGGCGTGCCGATGCCTTAGCCGTGCTGATCTACGTGCTGGACCACGCCCATGTGTATCGCAACCTGCGGGCGGAAGCCCGCACCTATCGCGGGGAGTGGGACTTCGGCATCGCCGCGGAGCAGGCCGTCGAGCACGCCCTCCACGGGTTCGACCGTGTGGTGCGGGACATGCTCGACGACCCGGATCCGGAGACGCGGTCGCTCGCGGCCCTGACGCTGGTCCGGATCTCCAGCGAGCCGGGCGCCGATCGGGGACTGCTGTGGATGCTGGCCGAGGGCGAGCCGGACGATCGTGCCCGAGCCTGCCTGGTCGAGGCGGTGCAGGGCGGTCCGCGGACGTGGCGCTGGCCGGCTGAGGAGATTTAGGTGTACTGACGGTCGTCGTCGTGGATGGGGGAGGCGACCTGCCGGGGGTGGGGCGTGCGACCCGGCAGCCACCAGGCGGCACGGCCGAGCAGGCCCAACGTCGCGGGAGCCAGCGCCAGCATGGCCACGATCACGTACGTGGCGATCGCGGTGGCCAGGCCGAAGCCGAAGAGGTTGACCACTCGCTGGTCGTTGAGGACGAAGCCGGCGAACACCACGACCATGACGGACGCGGCGGCGAGGATGACGCGGAATGTGGCTGCCGAACCGTTGATCACGGCTTGGCGCGCGTCGGCCGTCCGAAGGTGCTCCTCGCGTATCCGGCCGAAGAGGAAGACCGCGTAGTCGGTGGACAGTCCGAAGAGGACGGCGAACAGCATCACCGGTGCGAAGGATTCCACCGGTCCCGCTTGCGCGCCGAGGAGGGCGGCCGGCCACCAGCCCCACTGGAAGACGGCTACCACGGGACCGTAGGCGGCGCCGACGGCGAGCAGGTTCATCAGTACGGCGACGAGGGGCACCAGCAGGGACCGGAACTCGATCAGCAGGAGCCCGAAGGCCAGCGTGACGACGAGGAGCATGAACCACCACATCCGGGCGCCGAGCCGGTCGGCCAGGTCGATGCTCGTGGCGGTCGCCCCGCCGACGTGTACCCGGGCACCCGGCGCGGCGGCGGGCAACACTTCGGTCCGCAGCCGGTGTACCAGCCGCTCGGTCGAGGCGTCGTCCGGTGAGCCGGCCGGTACGACGGTGAGCAGAGCGGTGTCGCCCCGCGGGGCCATCTGCGGCGGTGCCACCTGTTGTACGCCGGCGGTGGCGGCGACAGCCGTGCGCACTCCGGCGGCCGAGCCCGTCACCTGACCGGCCGGTGTGCCGTCCGGGTACTGGATGGTCACCAGGAGCGGCCCGGCCCAGCCGGGGCCGAACTCGCCGGCGATCAGGTCGTACGCCCGCCGCTGGGTCGTCTCCGGCGACTGCGAGCCGCCGTCGGCGGTGCCCAGTCGCAACCCGGTCAGCGGCGCGGCGAGCACGACCAGCACGACGGTGGCCGTCACGACGACGGCCCGCCGCCGGCGCAGCACGAACCTGGACCAGCGTCCCGCCGCGCCGTGCGGGCCGCTCGCGCCGGCCGGCAGGCGCCGGACCCGCCACCGGTCCAGCCCGCGGCCGAAGATCGCGAGCAGCGCCGGAAGCAGCGTCAGCGCCGCCGCGAGCGTGGCCGTGATGGTGACCGCGCTGGCCAGCGCGAGCGCCGAGACGAACGGGATGCCGATCAGAGCGAGGCTGAGAATCGCGAGGATCACCGTGGTGCCCGCGACCAGCACCGACCGGCCCGCGGTGGCCATCGCCCGGTGGATCGAGGCGGCCGGGTCCTGACCCGCGGCCAAGCCCTCGCGTTGCCGGGTGACGACGAGCAGCGCGTAGTCGATGCCCACCCCGAGGCCGAGCATGGCGGCCACGACCGGACCGGAGGTGCCGATCGTCACCCAGTGGGTCAGCAACTCGATCACGGAGAGGCCGAGCCCGAGGGCGACCAGCGCGGTGACGATGGGTACCACCATCGCGAGCAGCGATCCGAACGCGACCAGGAGCACCAGCACGGCCGCGGCCAGGCCGACGATCTCACTGCCCGACGGCCCGGATTCCGTCTGCACAGCGGGCCCGCCGAACTCCACCTGTACGCCGCGGTCGCGAACCGGCGCGAACGCCGCCTCGGACCGCTCGACGGCCTCGGGCGGTATGTCCTTGGCCCGGGCGGCGAACTGCACGGTGGCGATCGCGGTCGTCCCATCGCTGGACACCAGCGGCTGCTGCGGCCCGTACGGCGAGCGGACAGCCGCCACGGCCGGATCCGTGCGTACGGCGTCCAGCGCGGATTCGACAGCCTGCCGGACGTCCGCCGCCTGCACTCCGGCGTCGCGGTGCAGCACGATCTGCATGCCGTCGCCCGACATCGCCGGGAAGTCCCGGCGGAGCGTGTCGTAGGCGGCCTGTGAGTCCGTACCGGACAGGGTCAGGTCGTTGCTGAACGTGCCACCGGTGACCCGGCTGGCCGTCGCGGCGGCGACCAGTGTCACCAGCCATCCGATGACGACGAGCCAGCGATGACGT
Organism: Actinoplanes sp. NPDC049316; assembly: GCF_040677315.1. NCBI lineage: Bacteria > Bacillati > Actinomycetota > Actinomycetes > Micromonosporales > Micromonosporaceae > Actinoplanes > Actinoplanes sp. NPDC049316. The sequence continues at coordinate 10,482 of NZ_JBFAQM010000028.1, forward strand.
ACGGAGAACCGAGCCGTGGCGCTGAGCACTGCGAACCTCCTGCGAGACATGCGTGTAGACACGTGTCTACACGCATGTCGAGGCTGTCCGCAAGAGCGGTAGACTCCCGTCTGGGCAGATGTCGAGCACGTGTCGTCGAGGGGTGGGGCAGCGATGGCCGTACGGTCGCCGGGCTTCGGGTGGACCCATGCCGAGCAGCGCAACCGCGCCCGGGACCTGCTGCTCGACACGGCGCTGAGCCTGTTCGTCGAGAAGGGCTACATCGGCGTACGGGTCGGTGACATCGCCAAGGCGGCCGGCATCTCCCGCGCCACGTTCTACAAGCACTTCTCCGAACGCGAGGAGATCCTCGCGGAGTTGTTCGCCCGGCTGCTGGGCCGGGAACCGGTGCCGCCACCACCCGGCGCAGCGGCCGACACGGTCGCTCGCGTCCGGGAACTGCTGACCTCTGCCGCCGCCCGGATGCTGACCAACGAGCAGTTGGCCAGGTTCGTCTACACCCTGCCCATCCGCCACGCCTCGCTGATGGGCGCCGGTGCCCGCCCGGCCGTCCTGGACACGGTCGAGCGCCTGATCGAGGAGGGAGCCGCGGCCGGCGCGATACGCGATGACATCCCGGCCCCCTTCCTCACCGCCCACATCGCGCGCGCGTTCGAGGCGGCCATGCGCGACTGGGCCGAGAACCGCGTACCGGATGCCCTGGCGCACGTGGAAACCCTGCTGGACCTGGCGTTCGACGGTGCGATGAACCGGCCTGGCCTGGCTCGCGAGCACCGCGTGACCGGCGCCCCGCATGAGTCGCGCCGGTAGCCGGCCGGGCGATCCCGATACCCGGCGGGTGCTCCTGCCGATGTATGCCCGACCCCGGTGCCCACGGCCGGCCGCCGGACGGGTGAATCGACCCGCTTGCCTCGGCGGGTCGGGCCCAGCGCCTCTGGCCGCAGGCGCCGGCCGTCGCCACTCTGAAGACAGCGCCGGTCCCTCCGGCCGGTCATGATCGTCGCGCGGCCCGCACGCGCCCACCTGGCTGAGCGGGCCGCCGTCCCGAAGGCTGGTGATGTCGTGACGAGCCGTGTCGTCGTCGGATTCGACGGCTCCCCGGCCGCGATCGCGGCTCTGCGGTGGGCGGCGGCCGAAGCCCGGCTACGCCGGGCCGAGCTCCAGGCCTATGTGGTCACGAGGCACGACGAGTCGGACGGCGCAGATCTGCGGCTCCCGGACGGCTACCCGGTGCCGCTGCGGCATCGGATCGGCGACACCGCGGCCTGTCTGGGGGACGTCTGCGGGCCCGGCGACGTCCTCGTGGTCGGCACTCGGGCGCGGTCCACGCTGGGTGCGCTGATCCTGGGATCGGTCACCCGGGCCTGTCTCGCCCACTCGCCCTGCCCGGTCGTGACGGTCCGGGACCAGCTCCCGTACGCGACCAGGGGATGGGTTGTCGCCGGCGTCCGGGCGCCGGGAACGGCGCGGCACACGCTCACCGCTGCCGCTGAGGAGGCGCGCCTGCGAGCGAGTGGCCTGGTCGCGATGCACGTGCAGCCGCCGGCGAACGTGGGGGCGGACCTTTTCACGGCTGCCGAGAACCGGTTGGTCGAGCAGAGCCGCGCGTGGCTCATCCGCGAATCGGCCGGCACGGGCGTGCACGCGGTGCCCGAGGTCGTCGTCGGGTCGACGGCCGAGGCACTGATCCACAGGAGTTCGCACGCCTCGCTTCTGGTGCTCGGCGCCCACGATTCCGGAATCTCGCGGGGCGGCGCGCCCGGAGCCACCATCCTCCAGTGTGTCCGCCGCGCGTCCTGCCCGGTCATGGTGGTCCCGGCGCCGCCGAAGCCGGGGGAGCGCCGCCGGACACACGCTGGTCGCAGAACCGCTCCCGGCGATCAGGACTGAAGTGGCGCAGGGCCACCGGTGGCGGTGGTGCTGATGTGGGCCACGCAGAGGTCCGGTTCCACGAACGGCGTGAGGTCGGCCTCCAGGTGGCCGGCGCCGTGTTGATCGATGAGGCCGCGTAGCAGCCCCCGGTGCATCGTGCACACCACGTTCGGATGCCGCCGGGCGATGCCCCGGAACGGGCAGGCGTGCAGATCGACCCGGGCGCGGCGGTCGTCCACCGCGGCGCGGGGTTCGAAACCCATGGTGGTGAACGCCGTCACGACCTGCCCGGTTGCGGCGGCCGGCTCGGCGGCGGCGGCAGGCTGCTCCGGCGGAGCGAACCGCCGGGCCCAGGCCCGGCCGGCGTCCTCGGCCACCGCCGGGCCGGCCTGGTCCAGATGGCTGACGATCATCTCGGCCAGGAGCCGGTAACCGCCGCCGTCTTCGCCGGCTCCGGTCGCGGTGTACACCAGCCGGGGTCGTCCGCGGCCACGGCCGCGCTCGTTGTGTTGCTCGACCATGCCCGCGCGGACGAGGAGATCGAGGTGGAAGCGCACGGTGTTGGCGTGCAGGCCGGTGGCGGCTGCCAGGGCCGCGGCGTCGAGGCCGCCGTCGGCGGCCTTGAGCGTTGCCAGCAACTGGCGGCGACTGGGAACCGCAAGTGCGTCATAAGTCACGTCGTCGGACACCCGCCTATTATATACGATGGGCATAGTAAAAAATAAGGAACTGCCTTGGGGGTACCGATGCGCGTGACGGTCTACGGGGATGTCAACTGTCCTTTCTCCTACCTCGCGAGCCAGCGCGTCGACGCGCTGCTGCGCCAAGGGGCCGAGGTCGAGTGGCGAGCGGTCGAGCACGACCCCGCGCTGGCCATGACCGGCACCCCGTCCGACCGAGGGCCGAAGGCGTGCCGGCGGGCGCTGGCCGAGGTCCGGCTGCTCGCCACCGCCGGCGAGCGGGCGCCGGAGGCGCCGCCCACGCTGGTGAGCAACTCGTTCGCAGCCACCTCCGCGTACGCCGAAGCCGTGACGGACGGGCTGGAGCACGAGCTGCGGCGCGCCCTGTTCGAGGCGATCTGGCAACGCGGTCAGCACCTCAGCAGCGCCTACGACGTCCGGGACGTGGTCAGCGCCATCAGCTATCCGCCTCACCCGATCGAGTCGTATCGCTGCTCGCCCGATCGGGCGCTGCCCCGGTTCGGCGATCCCACCCCCTTGGGCATCACCCGTGCGCTGGGCGCCACCACGTCGTTCGCCGGTGCCCCGATCACCACGGCCGGGTGGTTACGCGCACGCCGCTGGCGTGAGGACTGGCTTGCCGTCGCCGCCGGCAACCGGTCGTCGCTGCCCGTCGTCGTGGACGAGCAGGGCGGCGTACGCAGCGGGACGCAGGCGCTGGCCTTCCTCGCAGAGCTGGGCTCCACCGCCGGGCTACCGCGAGCAGCGATTGCGGCGGACTCGGCGCTGGCCGCATAAGGGTTCGAACACTCCGCCGCACCCGGACTCACGTAGAGAGCAGCACATCCTTCAGCGGTCGCCGTGGCGTGCGACCGGCCGGGGTGCCGTACCCGATGCGCAGCACCATCTGCACCCACAGGGCCGCCTGCGGATCGATGAGCCGGCACCGGACGGCCGGCATCTCGACCGGCTGGCTGATCGGTGTGGTGGCCAAGCCCTTCCAGGTCGCGGTGAGCAGTACCCGCTGCAGCGCCTGCCCGGCGCGTACCCAGTCGCTGCGCTGGTCGCCCGCGGTGGCGAGCACGAGGATCGTCGGATGCGGCTCGAACTTCTCGCAGCGTCGCAAGCCGGGCCAGAGACCGGAGAAGTCGCGGGTCGGCAGTACCTCGAGCGCGTCCCACGGCCCGGCGGCCGACTGCGGAATCCCGTCCTGTCGCCGGACCCTGTCGCGCGTCCACCGAGCGAGCTCGTCGTGATAGCCCGGCCGGGACTGCAGCCAGCCGTCCGCGAAACGGCCCATGCGCAGGATCGCGTCCCGGCCGGTCGGAGCCGTCGCGGCCAGCACTGCACCCTCCTTGTACGCCGCCCCGCGCAGCTCCTCGACGACAGCGGCGGGAACGGCGGCCTGGGCGAACGGATGCCGGTTGGTGTGCCGGTGCGGAATGGCGGACGCGAGCGCCTCCACGGTGGACGTCGCCCGGGCCGGGGTCGTCGGCGTCACCCGGGCCACCAGATCGGGTTCGTCCGGCTCCGGGAACAGGGTCACGTCGGACCAGAAGCCGGCCTGCCGCAACGCCAGGCGCAGGGTGAACACGGCGGCGCCCACGCTGATCAGCTGCTCGCGGCCGGCCGGGTCCAGCACGTGCAAGCGACGCTGCGAATCGGCGTACACGTCCACCGCCGCCTCCCGGAACCGGAACCGCCAGGGCTGGCTGTTGTGCAGTGACGGCGCGGCCGTCGCCGAGCGCACGCACTCGGTCAGGACCTGGGACGTCGGCGGCGCGGACATGGTGATCACGATTCCTCCGAAGCGACGGCAGGGCAGCGGACGGGACGCCCGGCAGGACCGGAGGCCCGGGTTCGGCCGGTTCGCGGGCGGCCTCGGTTACCAGGGGCAGCGGTGTTCGGGGTGTCCATCGGGTCGCTCACCAGTGCGTCTCGGCGGGTCCACCGACCGGCACCTCGACGAGCGCCGGCCCGGAGCCGGCCAGCGCCTGCCGGAGCGCGGCGTCGAGCTCGCCGGCTCCTTCCGCGCGTACGGCCGGCACGCCGTAGCCGCCGGCCAGCGACACGGCGTCGATCCCGGGCACCTGCAAGCCCGGCACCCCGCTCAGTCCCAGGAAGTCGCAGTAGTCCTCGAGCACGGCGTAGCGGTCGTTGCGCAACACCACCACCGTCACCGGTACGCCGTGCCGGGCGGCGCTCCACAGCGCGGGAACCGCGTACTGGAACGCCCCGTCACCGACCACCGCCACGACGCGCCGGCCCGGATCGGCCAGCTGCACCCCGATCGCGGCGGGCACCCCGAATCCAAGACTCGCCCCGGCCGGACTGTAGTAGCCGCCCGCCCGGGAGAAGCGAATCTGATCCTGACAGTCGCGCATGTTCGACACCGATTCGCAGACCAGCGCCGCGTCCGGGGGCAGGGCTCGGGCGATCACCGCGTACGCGCCGGCCGCGGTCAGCGGACCGCCCGGCCGTACCGGTTCCGGTCCCGGACCGGGCGGCGGCGGACGGCGCCTCGCGGATGTCTCCCGGGCCAGCATGGCGAGCGCGGCCACCGGGTCGGTGAGGACGGCCTCGCCGTCGGTGGCGCGAGCGGCCTCGCCGGCGTCGTCGGTCAGCAGCACCAGTTCCGCGCCGGCGCCCAGCACCTGGCCCGGCACGTACGGATAGAACCGGAACGCCGTCGCCCCCGCCACCAGGATGAGGTCGTGCCCGCTCAGCGCCTTGCCGAGTCCGGCCTCCGTGGCGGGCAGCACGCCCTGGAACGCCGGATGTGTCGTGGGAAAACCGCAGCGTGGCTCGAGCGGCGCCCAGTACACCGGCAGCCCGCAGCGTTCAGCGAGTGCCACCCCGGCCGCCCAGCCCGCGGTGCTGTCCAGTCCCGCGCCCACGAGCAGCGCCGGCGAGCGGGCCGCGTCCAGGCGCGCGGCCAGCCGCCCGATGACGCCGGCATCGGGCGCCGCCGCCACCGTGACGCGCCGGGCGGTGAGCCTGCGCACCTGGTCTTCGGCGATCTGGGCTGACCAGTCGTCCATCGGCAGCGAGACGAGGACGGGTCCGCAGGGCGGCAGGGTCGCCAGGTGAATGGCCCTGGCGAGCGCGGCCGGTACGTCCTGCGGCCGGGACGGCTCGACGGCCCACTTCACCAAGGGGCGAGGCAGCAGCGTCGGCTCCGGGTTGGTCAGCAGCGCGGGCCCGGACAGCAGGGCGCGGACCTGCTGCCCGGCGGTCAGCACCAGGGGACTACCGGCCGCGGCGGCGTTCACCAGAGCGCCCATGGCGGTCGCCACGCCGGGAGCGCTGTGCAGATTGACCAGCACGGGGCGCCCGGTGGCCTGGGCGTACCCGTCCGCCATGCCGGTCACCACCCCCTCGTGCAAGCCGAGCACGTAGCGGAAGTCGTCCGGGAAGTCCGCCAGCATCGGCAGCTCCGTCGAGCCCGGATTGCCGAACACGGTGGTGAGGCCGTGGGCGCGGAAAACGTCGAATGCGGCCTGCCGTATCGAGATCATGGTCGAGCTTCTTCCGGCGGCTGCGGGCCGCGGCAGCGCCGGAGGTCCCGACCGCGGGGAGACCAATGGCCGTGGAGTGCAGGGGTTTCGACGGTATAGGGGCTCATCGCGCGGGGGACGGTGCCGGCGCGGTGAGCAGATATCGGATGACGTCGGCGGCGGTGTAGTCCGCGCTGTGCCGGGTCAGGTGGGGAAGGAACGTGAGGTCCTGCCCGAGGGTCACCAGGGGCGGTTCGAGGTAGCCGTCGGCACGGCGTTGACCGAGCCCGACGGTGGCGGTCAGGCCGTTGCACAGGCAGCGGCTGCCGACGGTGTCGCCGGCCTCTCCGCCCTTGCGGACGTACTCGTCGACCGGTTCCGCGGGGCAGCGGTAGCCGACCGTGCCGTTGGTGCGGCGGTAGGGGGTGCGCAGGTAGCCGAGGTCGCACAGCCGGGGACGGTCGGCGTAGACCCGGTCGTCGGCGGCGGTGCCGGTGAGGGCGGCGAGTTTGAAGGGAAACCCGGTCGGGGAGGCCCGGACGTCGTTGCGTACGGTCAGCGTTTCGCCGGCCGCCTCGCGCAGCAGCCGCTTCTTCAGACCGTCGTCGAGGCCGGACTCGCGGCACAGCGCGAACGCCGTGCCGACCTGGATGCCCGCCGCGCCGGCGGCTCGCGCCGCGGCCAGCCGTTCCGGGCTGCTCTGTGCGCCGGCCAGCCAGAACGGCAGTCCCAGGGCCGCCACCTTCGGCACGTCGATGTGGTCCTTCGGTCCGTACACCGGCTCGCCGTCGTCGTCGAGGGTGAGCCGTCCGCGCGGCCGCGCGCTGTGCCCACCGGCGACCGGCGTCTCGAGGACGAAGCCGTCCGGGCGCGTGGCCGCGTCGCGGGCGAGGTAGACGGCCAGGGTGGCGGAGGAGACGATGGCCAGCAGTCGCGGTCGGCGCAGCGGCTCGGGCGCCTCGCCCAGGACCGTACGCGGGTCGAAGGTGACGTGGTGGTCCTCGCCGGGCAGAGCGCCGTGCACGGTGACCGACAGCCGGGCCGGCCGGTGGCCGGCGAGCGTGTCCAGCAGGCCGGGGATCTCCGTCGGCAGGCCGGCGCCCATCAGCACGTAGTCGACGCCGGCGAGCATCGCCCCGTACAGCGCGGCCGGGGTCGCGGTCTGGATCTTCTCGAGGAGGTTCACCCCGACCGGACCGCCGTGGCCGTCCTTGGCCAGGAATACCTCGGCGAACGCGCCGACGACGGCCAGCTGCTGCGCCGGGAGCCGTTGCCGCAGGCCGAGTTTGGGCACCGGTCGCATCGGCCGGTCGTCGGCGAGCCCGCCGGGAACGAAGTACCGGTCCAGCACCGCCCGGGCCACTGCGGGTACCGGGAACCGGGCGAGGGCGCGCCGGACGTGCCCGCCGTCGTCGCCGGTCTGCAGCCGCCGGGCCAGCAGGGCGTCGAGGGCGACGCCGGAGACGACACCCAGCTGCCCGGAGCGTGCGACAGCCGACGCCAGCCGCCACCCGGAGACGCCGACGCCCATCCCGCCCTGGACGATCGCCGGCGGATGGATCGGGTACGCGCCTTCCGGTGCCGTGCTGCTTGTGGCGTCAGCCATCTTCTCGTCTCCTGTCGTCGCCCGATGTGCGCTGCATGGACCCGTCCGGTCGTCAGACTCCATGCAGGGCCAGAGCCAGGAACGCTGCGCCCATCGCGGTGAACACGGCACCGAGCGCGAGCACCAGCACGGTGATCTGCCAGGCCTGGTAGGCGCCGAGCAGCGCCCCGCGCAGGCTCTGGCCCATGAATGCGGTCTCGCGCAGCCGGGCCAGCTGGTCGTCGGTCCGGCCCCCGGCCATCCACTCGTCGGCGATCTCGGAGTACGTGCGACCGCCGGTCGCCTTCGCCACGTGGGCGCCGATGAGGTCCGCGAACGCTCTGGCCTGCGTACCGGTGTGCACCGGCGTTCCGGCGTAGCGGTGCAGGCCCGCGGGCAGGCCGTCGCCGGCGGGGAAGGTGATCCGCTGCTGCGCCAGTTCGCTGGTCACGCTTCTGCGGCCCACCAGGCCCTGCACGATCATGGTGGGGCCGGCGATGAGGAGAACCGCTGCGGTCAGGCCGAGAAGAATCGCGATCATGTCACCCAGCGTTGCGGACGCGAAGCCCGCGGGGCAGGGCACCAAGCCCCATGATCGGTACGGCCAGAGGTCCCGTCCGGGGCGGTTTCTGCTGGGGTGCTCAGACCAGCTGGACCGTGGTCAGGCAGGTCGGCGCGTCCGGTGCGGTGCTGAACGTGGACTCGGCGGTCTTGCCGCCGGAGGTCATCCGCAGGGTGCCGGTGATGTCGCGGGGCAGCCAGAACCCGATGAACCCGTTGGCGAACGTCGTACGGGTCTCGTCGACGAGCACCTTGCCGGCATCGTCCACGATCCGCACCTGCACCTGCGCATCGGCCAGTTCGCCCTTGCAGGTGGTCAGCGAGTGGTAGAAGCACTCGTGGGTGCCCTGCACGTACGGCGCCACCGACAGGTAGAACCGGTCGCCGGGGATGGGCAGGCTCTGCTCCTGCCCGCCGGCGGTGAGCAGCAGTTCGCTCGTCCGTACCGATGCTTTGAGGTCGGCCGGCCGCTGCTGCAGGCCGAGCCGGTCCAGCCGGTCGATGACCTCCACCGCGCTCTTGCCGGCCAGGCCGTAGCGCGCCAGCAGCGGCTGCTCCGCGGCGGCCGCCGGCGCGGGCGAGCCGGTCGCCGCCGATTCCGTCGGGGACGTGGTGCCGGTGCATCCGGCGACGGTCAGCATCAGCGCCGCGCTCGCCAGGACGAGTTTCTTCATGCTCATGACCCCTGTCATCGGTGATTCCGGCACGCTGTTGACCGTAGCGGCGCGGTTCGGGACCGGGACGGGCCGAAGTACCCGGCGTATCGGGTTTGTGGTCCTTCGGTGCCGCTCTCAAGCCCCGAGCCGAGGGCGTCCCTCCGCGTCGAGGTGGCCGAGGAGGAAAGGGCTCAAGAGCTCACGGACCCGGGCGTCGACGGAGGCCGTGTCCGCTCCGTCCTCGATCATGCGGCTGGCGGTGTAGACCACCGAGCTGATCAGGCGCGCGGTGGCGTCGGGGTCGGGCACGCCCAATCGGTCGAGGGCGGCGCGCAGCGGCCTGCTCATCTCCTCGTGCATGAGCTGGGTGCTGGCGTTGACCTGGTCGCCCGGTACGGACTGGATCAGCGCGGTGGCGAGGGCGTGTTCTCCCGCGGCGACCAGGCGCAGGTTCGCGGTGGCGTACGCGAGCACCTTCTCCGCCGGGGTGCCGGCCGTGTCCATCGCGTCGTTGACCTGGCGTGACCAGTTCGGCAGGACTTCGTGCACGAGTTCGAGCAGCATGTCTTCGCCGGACGAGAAGTACTCGTACACCGAGGAACGGGGCAGGCCCGCCCGGGCCGCGACTGCCGTGAGGCTCGGCGCCTCATGCGGGTGGTCCACCAGCAGTGCGCGGGCGGCGTCGAGGAGGGCCCGGCGGCGTTGGGCGCGGTGCTCGGCGATCGTGGGTGCGTCGATGCGCGGCACGGGCCCTCCTCTTCGCGAGTCGCTCAGCCGGCGGACAGCCGCCCGTCGATCATCTCCACCACCCGGTCGCAATGTTCCAGCACGTCGTGGTCGTGGGTCACCATAACCGTAGCGACGCCGCACTCCTTCGTCTCGCGGGCGAGCAGCTGCACCACGTCGTGGCTGCGGGCCCGGTCCAGGGCGGCGGTCGGTTCGTCGACCAGCAGCAACGACGGCCGGCCCATCAGCGCGCGGGCGATCCCGACGCGTTGACGTTCGCCGCCGGAGAGTTGGTGCGGCCGGCGGCCGGCTTTGTGCGTCATTCCCACGTCCGCGAGCAGTTCGGCGGGGTCGCGGCCGCCGGCCCGGCGAGGGCTGAGCTTGGTGACCAGCCGGAGCTGCTCCAGGGCGGTGAGGGCCGGTATCAGGTTGCCGCTCTGGAACACGAATCCGATGTGGTCACGCCGGTAGGCCGCCCGCTGCTTGACCGTCATGCCGACGAGGTCGTGGCCGTCGACGGTGACCGTTCCCCGCTCCGGAACGGTCAGCGCGCCGGCCACCGCGAGCAGACTCGACTTACCCGCGCCCGAGGGGCCGACCACGGCCACCAGTTCCCCCGGGGTGACCTCCAGGTGCACGTCGTCCAGGGCGGTGACCGTCGCGTCGCCGTCGCCGAGACGGACGGTCACGCCGGCCAGGGTGAGGCCGGTACGGCTGCCGGTGTTCATCGCTGGGCTCCCAGTGCGGTGAGGGGGTCGATGGCCGCGACGCGAACGATGGCGACGGCCGCCCCGATCACACCGAGGACAGCCAGCAGGAGGCCGGCGAGGATGACGGCGGGTGCTTCGATGGCGAACGGCACCGCGCTGCCACTGATCAGCCCGCCGAGCCCGACACCCAGGGCTACTCCCGCGCCGATCGAGCCGCCCAGCACGACCAGCGCCTGCGCCAGCCCGTCGAGCAGCAGGTACGACCGGGCGGCGCCGATCGCGCGCAGAACGGCGAGCTCGTGCCTGCGGTTGATGGTCCAGACGGTGAAGAAGGCGCCGACCACCAGCGCGGAGATGGCGTAGAGGAAGGCCTGGATGAGTTGCAGCGTCGAGGTCTCGGCGGTGTAGCCGGGGGAGGCGCCGTAGGCCTCGACCTTGTCGAAGCTCGTCGTGCGGGCCGCGGCGTCGCCGGCGGCGAGGTCGAGGCCCTCGTCCGCCCGGATGGCGACCGCCGTGGCCTCAGTGGCCGCCGAGGCGCGGAGCTTCTCGCCGGGACCGGCGCCTTGGTGCAGGCGCTGCCAGGCGTCCAGCGGCACGTACGCGACGTCGACGTGGCCGAAGGTGCGCTGGTCCGCGGTCGCGCCGACCACGGTGAACCGGGTGCCGATCCGGTCGATGACGACGGTGTCTCCGACTCGCAGACCGGCGTCGATCGCGGTCCGGGACACCACGATGCCGTCGGGGCTGCCCAGTCCGGCGCCCTGGGCGGCGACGGGCGACAGGAACGAGCCCGGCTCCACGCCGAACATGGCCAGATCGATGGGCAGGCCGCGGTCGCTGCGGGCGTTGACCAGCATGTTGCCGAACAGGGCCGCCTCACGCACCCCGGGCTGCCGGCGCCATTGATCGAGTTGCTCGCGGTCCACCACGCTGCGGGAGAACGCCGAGTCCAGCTTGGTGTCGTGGTCGAAAGCGAAGGCGGTCACCGGCAACCGTTGCAGCCCGGAGACACCGTCGTTCACCAGACCCGAGGAGAGCCCGGACAGTAACACCACAAGCACCGCGATCAGGGCGACGACGCTACCCATGAGCGTGAACCGCCAGCGCGCGAAGCGAAGCTCGCGCAAAGCCAGAAACATGCATCCTCCCGCCGGACGTTTTTCGACATCGCGTCGGCAACTATACCGACGCGGCGTCGGAAAACGTCGGCACCCGCCTGCAGTGGAGCTGATCGCGACGGGTTCGGCACGGGGCGCGAGGGCCGGCGCGGCTACCCTCTTGAAATGCCGGCCCGTACGGAGATCATCGGCGCGGGCCCGGCATCGCGAAGGGAACCTCGACATGCCCCGTGTGGTACCGGCGGTCAGCCGCGCGCTCGACATCCTCGAGCTTTTCCTGGACCGGCCGCAGCTGTCGGCTCGCGAGGTCATGGAGCGGCTCGATCTGCCCCGTACCACCGTGCACGAGCTGCTCGTCACGCTCGTGGAGCGCTCGTACCTGATCTCCGTGCCCGGCCAGCCCGTCCAGTACCGGCTCGGCATGCCGTTGTTCCAGCTCGGCGCCGCCTTCTCCGGGCGGCTTGACCTGGTCCGGGAGGCGCAGAGCGTCACGCGGGACGTGGCCGCGGTGTGCAACGAGGCCGTCCACGTCGCCGTGCTAAACGGAGCAGATGTCATCTACCTCGTCAAGGTCGACAGCACCCACCCCGTCCGCATGGTCTCCGCGGTCGGGCGGCGGCTGCCGGCGAACTGTACGGCGGTGGGCAAGGTGCTGCTGTCGGGTCTCGATCCGGCGGCGCTGGACGCCGTGCTCGCGAAGGGTGACCTGCCGGGGATGACGCCGGACAGCATCACCGACCCCGACCGCTTGCGGGCGCATCTCGAGGGCGTACGGGCCGAGGGCCTCGCGCTCGACGTCAGCGAGTCCGACAGTGCCATGCGGTGCGTCGCCGCGGCGGTGCGGGACCATTCCGGCTCGATCATCGCAGCCATGAGCATCTCGGCGCCGATCATCCGGTGGACGCCGCAGGCGCACGTGGAGTGGGCCGATCTGGTGCGCGAGGGTGCTGCCACGCTGTCCGCCCGCATGGGTTATCCGGGCCGCGTTCGCTAGGCGGCTTGCCGCTTCGGGCCAGAAACCGCGTCGAAACATTGACACCCCTGTGGGGGTCCTCTAGCGTCGCGTCCACTCCATACGATATCTCGAACCGCAGTTCGAAATCTCGAACAGCATCGGAGCGCCGATCCCTCCCGTCGTGACGGGCCCGTGGCCGCCGCCATCGAGAGCCGGCTGGAGCACGAGCAGTGCAGCGCTCAGGGGAGATGAGGGAGGCGAATGTCCATGCAGGACAGGCGGTTGTGGTCGCGGCGCAACGTTCTGGGGCTGGGTGCGGGAGTGCTCGGCGCAGCCGGCCTCGCCGCGTGCGGGGACGGCTCCGACTCGCCCGCCAGTGTGCAGGCGGAGGTTCCGAAGGAGCTGCTCGACGCCGCGGCGTCGCTGAAGGGCACCTCGATGGGGGTGCTGTCGCAGAAGCTCTATTCGACGGCCGCCAACGAAGCGCTCGACAGCTCGATCGCCAAGTTCGCCGGTTCCACCGGTACGAAGATCGAGAACAGCCTGGTCCAGGCCGACGCCGGTGACGTGGTGGCCAAGATCCACGCCGAGGTCAAGGGCGGGGTGGCGCGGGACCTCGCGTTCATGACCGACTCGCGGTTCATCGCCCAGTTCCATTCGCTGGGCGACCTGGAGGACGTGTCGGACGTCGTCGAGGCGCTGACCGCCAAGTACGGCGAACCGTGCGCGGAGGCCAAGAACTTCTGCGTCTTCGACGGCAAGTGGTACGCCATCCCGTACCACTTCATCGGTGTCGGGTCGTTCCTGCGCAAGGACTGGATGCAGGAGAAGGGCATCGCCCCCAAGGAGACGTACACCTGGGAGGAGATGCGGGACCTCTGCCTGGCGATCTCGGACCCGGGCAAGCGCCGGTTCGGCTGGGGCATGACGGTGAACCGGTCCGGCGACGGCAACGGCATGATCGAGGCGCTGATCAACTCGTACGGCGGATCGATCGCCTCCAACGACGGCCGGAAGGTCACGTTCGACTCGCCCGAGACGGTGCAGGCCGTGACGTTCCTGGGCGACATCTACACCAACCCCAAGTACAAGCCGATGCTGCCTCCCGGCGTGGCCAGCTGGACCGACACCAGCAACAACGAGAACTGGCTCGCCGGGATCCTCGGCTACACCCGCAACAGCTTCAGCGTGTACGCGGATTCCAAGACCAAGAAGAATCCCGTGTACGCCAACACGCACGTCTTCTCCGACTGCATCGGGCCCGCGACCGACAAGTCCCTGCTGATCGGCCAGTCCCAGGGGTTCGTCGTCTTCAAGGGCGCCAAGAACGCGGCGCTCGCCAAGCTGCTGGCGCAGTACCTGGTCAGCGGGCCCGCCCTGGTCGGGGTCGCGAAGGAGGCACCCGGCCTGGTGATGCCCGCCTGGGACAAGGTCTGGGACGCCGACCCGTACTTCACCGGCGGCGACCCGTCGTTCCCGCTGCTGCGCACGATGTCCCAGCAGCCGCTGCCACTGTCCACCGAGAACGGCCTCAAGTTCCCGCAGAAGGCCAGCGCCGGCCAGCAGGCCGTCGTCGCGGCGTACGTCCTGACCGACATGATGCAGCAGGTCGTTCAGGGAACCGCTCCCGCGCAGGCGGTGACCGCCGCACACGCGAAGATGGTGCAGATCTTCAACCAGCAGGGTCTGCCGCAGTGAGTACGGTTCGGCAGGCGCCGGCCCCGGCCAGGCGGGCACCCTCGCCGTCGGGGCCCGGCTCGCTCACCGCCACCCAGCGGTGGCTGGGCCGCGACTGGCGCCTGGCGGTGCTGTTCCTGGCGCCCACGGCCCTCCTGGTCGGCGCGCTCGTGCTCGTGCCGATCGCCCGGTCGATGATCACCAGCACCACCGAACGGCACGGGCAGGACACCGTGTTCGTCGGCCTGGACAACTACCTCGCCCTCGTCGGCGACGAGCAGTTCCGCACCGGCGTGGTGAACTCGTTCGTCTTCACCGCGTACGCCGAGATCTTCAAGGTTGTCCTGGGCCTGGCCGCGGCCCTGCTGCTGCATCATCGGCGCCGAGGCCGCGCCGTGCTCACCGGGCTTCTCCTGGTGCCGTGGGTGGTGCCGACGGTCGTGACGGCGTTCAGCTGGCGCGCGCTGCTCGACCCGATCTTCGGCAGCGTCAACACCCTGCTCACCAGCTCGGGGATCGGGCCGCTGCTGGCCGGCACGCATCTGGTCGACAGCTGGCCCGCGGGCTGGCTGTCCGACCCGTCGCTGGCGATGCCGTCCGTGATCCTCGTCAACGTGTGGAAGGGCGTGCCGTTCTTCACCGTCTGTTTCCTCGCGGGGCTCAAGGCCATCCCGGCGGACCAGTACGAGGCGGCGACCATCGACGGCGCCTCGGCGTGGCAGCGCTTCGCCCACGTGACGCTGCCCGGGCTGCGCCACGTGATCACCGTGACGGTGACCCTGTCGTCGATCTGGACGTTCAACAACTTCGACCTCATCTGGTTACTGACCCAGGGCGGCCCGGGCGACGTGACCGCGCCGTACGTGCTCGTCGCGTACTCGAAAGCGATCCTGCAGTTGCAGTACGGCGCGGGAGCGGCCGTCACGCTCGTCATGCTGCCGGTCGTCGGCGGCCTGGTGTTCTTCCTGGTCCGGCTGTTGCGCCAGGACTCCGGCGCCGGCCCGCTGCGCCGGCGGCGCCGGGCCGAAGGCCGCCCCGGGCCGATGCGCACGGCGCTGCCCTGGATCCTCACCGCGGCGTTCACCGGCCTGCTGGCCTGGGCTTCACCCCAGATCTTCTGGAAGGCCGCGGTGCTGCTCGGCGTCATCATGCTGATCGCGGCGGCGGTGGGCCGGGTGGTCTCGGCGCTCCAGGCGCGCGGTGGTCGCCGTGCGTCGACCCTGGTGTCGCGTACGGGATCCTGGGTGGCGATGGCGGGGCTGCTCTTCTTCGTGCTGGGTCCGCTGTACTGGATCTCCGTCACGGCCTTCAAGACCGAGGGCCAGGTCGTCACGCGGACGCACGACCTGTGGCCGACGCCGTGGACCACGGAGCAGTTCGGCGCCCTGTTCACCAACCAGCCGTTCGGCCGCTGGTACCTCAACACCCTCGTGGTGTCCGCCGCGTCGACCGTGGTGGCCCTGGTCTGCGCGGTCCTGGGCGGCTACGCGCTGGCCCGGCTGCGGTTCCGCGGGGCGCAGGGCTTCACCGTCACGGTGCTGCTGACGTACGTGATGCCGGGCGCGCTGCTGTTCATCCCGCTGTACCAGCTGCTCATCGGCGTACGGCTCACCGACTCGTTGTGGTCGCTCGTGCTCACGTACCCGACCTTCACGCTGCCGTTCGCGACCTGGCTGCTGGCGGGCTACTTCTCGTCGATCCCCGCCGAGCTGGAGGAGGCCGCGCTGGTCGACGGCTGCTCGCGCGTCCAGGCGTTCCGGCGCGTGGTGCTGCCCCTCGCCAAGCCGGGCGTGCTGGCGGTCGGCCTGTTCACGCTGACCAACGCCTGGAACGAATTCCTCTTCGCCTTCGTGTTCATCACCAAGGACGAGTACAAGACGCTCCCGGTAGGGATGCAGTCCATGATCGCGGGCGACGTCGTGCCCCAGGGGCAGCTCGCCGCGGCGTCGCTGCTCGTGAGCATTCCCGTGGTGGTGATGTACGCGTTCGGGCAGCGCTTCCTCACCGAAGGGCTCACTGCCGGGGCGGTGAAGGGCTGATCATGTGTTTTGCTGGTCGTGGCCGACCCGCCGGCGAGCACAGGAGACACGGATGGCCCGGTTCACCGTCACGCACCAGGTGGAAGCGCCCGCCACCGCGGTCTGGTCCGCCCTGGTGGACTGGCGCCGCCACGGCGACTGGGCGCCGCTGACCCGCGTACGCGTGACAACGCCCCGGCCCGACGGCGTGGGCGCGCAATTCGTCGCCCGGACCGGGATCGGACGGCTGGCGTTCGACGACCCGATGACGGTGGAGCTGTGGCAGCCGCCGGGCGGAGACGCCCCGGGCGACGCGCCGGGCCGGTGCGAGGTGGTCAAGAGCGGCAGGGTGGTGCTCGGCCGGGCGGGGTTCTCGGTGCTGCCGCTGGCGGGCGGCCGCTGCCGGGTCGACTGGGACGAGGACGTGACCGTGACGCCGCACCGCATCACGCGGTTCGCGGGTCCGGCGCTGTCGCTCACCGGCCGTCTCGGCTTCGGCGCGACCCTGCGGGCGATGGCCAAGGACGTGGAGCGGCAGGCCCGCTGACCCGCGGCAGCCCGCGGCGGGATTAGTCTCCGGTAAAAGTGCGGGCGAGGGGAAGCCGTGACTGCGCGACCACGAAGCCCCGGCGGTGGTGGCGACGGCCCCGAACCGCGTCGCCGCGGGGACGGCGACGGAATCCCGCCACGTTCCGGCCGCGGTCGCCGAGCTCATGGGTGACCGGATCTCCGGGCTGCCGGAGGCGGCCCACGCCGTTCTGGATCTTCTCACGGTGAGCCCGGGTGCGGTCCCGGCGACCACGTACGCGCTGTCGACCCGGCGGCCGCGGCCGCCACGATCGCGACCGTGCGCCAGCCGATAGTGGGCCACGGACCCAAGGATCTGGTGTCGGTCGGCCTGGACGCCGGCGACTGGCTCACCGCAACCACGAACCACCGCTGCTGGGTCGTCAACCGCGGCGGATGGATCGCGGCGGGCGATCTCACCGCAGGCGACGTGCTGCTCGATGAGGGCGGCCGGGCGGTGCCGGTCGAGGAGGTCGTGGCCGGGAACCAGCGGACGACTGTGTACAACCTCGACGTCGACGGCGCGGGAACGTTCGTGGTGGCGGCCGGAGACCACACCGTCGTCGTCCACGAGTAGAACACCCGGCAGGACGGTGCCGCCGTGCTCGTGTCACGGCGGCAACGGCCAGCCGCCGCCATCCGAGAGAGTGCTGTGGTCTTGTCTTGGCGCGATCACCCTTCCATCAGCGTCGTCAGGTTCTGCAGGCTGGTGATCAGCGCTCCGGTGTAGCCGAAGATTTTGGCGCACCACTTGGCGACCGCCGCGACGATCTGCGCGGTCACCACAGGGATGGTGACGATCGCCAGAGCCTCAGCAGCCCACACGATGACCCGCGCCACGAGGTCGCAGATCAGGTCCCGGACTATGTCCCGGGTGAACTGGACCAGGTTGCCTGCGGCTTGGGTGGCCGCCGACATGGTGTCGGCCAGCACCGCCAGGCCTCCGAACCCGTCCACGTTGTTGGTCATTATCGACCGGTACGCCTCAGAGGCGGTGCCGCCCCAGTCGGGTAGGTCCGCGGCGAGGTCGGACCTGAGGTCTTCGGCCATGGCCTGGAGCGCACCGGCCATATTCGCCCAGGTCTGCGCGTGCGCCGTGATTTTGTCGGGGATGCCGGTCAGCTTGTCGAGGATCTCGCGCAGCGGCTCGAAGTGCTCCATCACCCAGCCGAGTCCGTTGGCCAGCAGTGCGCTGAAGGGGTCGATGACGGTCGCGGCGGCATCGCCCACGAATGAGCCTCCGGCCAGGACGCCGTCAACCCAGCTGCCGCTCCGCACCGATTGGTTGAGGCCCTGGAAGCCGTCAGCGAGCGAGATGCCGGTGTACGCGGTCCGGCTCGTCGGTGTCGTGGCCACTAGGGATGCATTGGACACCATGGTCAGCCCAGCCCGCCGGCGGCGCGGATCGTGCGCTCCGCGTTGACGTCGGCGGCTTCGTAGTCGCGACCGGTAGCGTCGAGTGCGTCAGCCAGCAACTGCAGATTCTCCTCGGCGTATGAGTACAGCTCATCCTGACTGGTGTGCCGGCGCTCAAGGATCGCGGAGATCCATCCGCACAGCAGGCCGTATGCGCTGTCATCGTGCGCGATGGTGGCGCTTGCGGACTTGATTGCCGCGAGCTGGTCACGCGTTGCGCGGATGTTGGCCGCATGCCGAAACAGCTGTGACGAATCGACCTGGAAAGTGTCCGACATGTCGGTCAGAACTCCCGTTCGTGCGCTTGTTCTTGGCTGGCTTCTTGGCTCTCTTCCGGCCGATCCAGAGCACTGCGCATCCGATCGGCGGTGGTGTGAGCGGAGAGCGAGTCCGGACCCATGACCTCGACCGCTATGCCATGTGCCCGGCGTGCGGCTTGGGCCCGGGCTTCGCGTAACGCGCTCATGACCGCCCGCGCCACCACCGCCGGCTCCAAACGATGAATGCGGTCGGTGAGCTCCAGGCCGACCAGCACGCCGGCGGAGTCGATGGTGACCGCGGCAAGGCCGTTTCCGTCCCGCGCTGTGACCCGCAGCTGTTCCATTTGTTCCGTCATCGCGGCCGCCCGTGCCGCCATCCGATCGACGTTGTCCTTCCACGAGCGCAGGTATTGGCGAGACGCGTCCGGGTCGAGGAACGCCTGCATGTCGGAAGCCTCGGACATGCGCCGGAGTGTAACAACGACCAGCACAAATGGTTCACGCCGTGAGCACGACCACCCGGGCGTCGACATTGACGATGTGCCCGTCGCCGAGGGCCGCCACCGGCTCGTCCCAGTGCACGTGGCCGCAGAGCGTCAAGCCCGGCGCTCGTCGCTCCAGCGTGCTGCGCAGGACGGCCCGGCCGAGTTGCTCCGCTCGTTCCCCGGTCGGTCCTTCGTGCAGGAGCAGCACATCAACCGGGGGAGTGGTGAGCTTCTGGATCAGGGCGAGGAAGGCTTGCTCCGTACGTCGCAGGGCACGCCCGGGGTCGCCGATGATGCCGGAGATGCCCGCGACTGTGACGCCACCGAAGTCGCGCCGGTCACCGTCGAGCAGCGCGACGTGCGGGCCGAGTTCCGCTACCTGCGTGGCGGTCACCTCGTCGTGGTTGCCGGCCACGCCGTACACCATGGAGCACCCCGCGGCGGCGAAGGCGAGCCACACGTCGAGGACCGCCCCGGAGGCGCCGCGCCGGTCGGCGCCTGGGGCCGAGTACAGATCACCGGTGAGCAGCACGCCGATCCGGTCGGCTGGCGGCAGTAACCCGCTCTCCGCCCACACTCCCAGGTAGTCGGCGACCGCTATGCCGAGCAGCTCCGGATCTCCACCGAGCGGAGAGAACGCAACCCCTTGCAGGTCACCTGCGGCGACCAGCGCGTCGCAGCCGGCCGGGAGCTTGTCGACGACCAACTGTTCAACGCCGAGCTGAACGTTCTGGGGCATGCCACCGGGGCCGGCCGCCCGGTATGGAACCGTCGCCAGCCGATGCGTCCGTGTGCCGACAAGACGCATCAGCCGTCACTCCACGATCCTGCGGTCCAGAAACTCCCACTGTGGCAGTTGGGCCAGTCTGGCTCGTACTTCGTCCGGACGATCGAATTTGTTGACGAATAATAGGTACCGGTACTCCGGAAAGCCCGGCTCCTGGTGGTACTCGTTGTCGCCGTCGCGCAGGTCGTTCGATTGAAGCCGCAGCTTGCCGCTCCCGCTCCGGGCGCGCGCCGCGTAGTACATGCCGCGATAGTCGCTCTCGTGCAGGACCCATTCCACTCCGAGCGCCTCGGCGAGCTTGCTGGGCTGCTCGCCCAGGCTGGGCTCGCTGTATCCGTACACGTCGTAGATCACTGTCTGCTTCCCGTTCAGAACCAAACCTTGATGGTCGGTTTGCGGCCGGCGGCTTCCTCGATGGTACGGAAGATCATGACGTGGACCTCGCGGTCGGTCTCCGCCGATGCTTCGTCGATGATGTCGTCCAGACCGAGCCGCTGCTGATCGTGTTCACCCAAAGGCCCGGTCGACACACCGTCACCGCGAAACGGCACGCCGTTCTCCTGGGCCGCTCGGTTGACCGAATCACCGCTGATCGCGATGTCGTAGTCGCTCACCCGGCCTTCGTCGAACGGTGCCCCGGTCTCGGTGCTGCGCCCGGTGACCGAGCTGCCCTGAAACCCCATTTCGAGGTCGGGATAGAGCTCGCGCATGCGGTCCCGGAAACGGGTCGCGAATTCTTGGAACTGCCCGAAGTCACGGAAGCCGTACGGCACGCCCCGAGGCTGGCCGGACGAGGACGGGCGCTGGCCGGTGGAGTCAGACGATCCACCGCCCGCGCTCGTGGGACGGCCATGCTGGAAGGCCGCACGGGCGTGACCCTCGCCCTGAGCCACGTTGCCCGGCTGTCCGCCTCGGCTTCGGCGACCCCGGCCTCCGGGTGGAGGGTCGTCGCGGCCGCCGCTGCCATGCCTGCGGGATCTCGGAGCCAACGTCTACTCCCATCGATGTCGGCAACGACCCTACCGCCGCGGCGCTACCGTCTTCGGCCGACTTTGAGCTTGACTGCACCGGTGGGTCACATGACGTGTTGCTTTACGACAGGTGGTCACATGACGTGTTGCTTTACGACAGGTGGTGACGGGGCGGCGACTTGCTTTACGACAGGTGGTGACGGGGCGGCGACGGTTGCTGTCGCATGGGCAGGGCTTGGCGTGGCACATGGCAGCATCCGCCGAGAGGCGAGGCGATGAGCGTGGCAGTGCTGGAGCACCCCGAGCCGTGGAGCGAGGAGGAATACTTCGCGCTCGGCGAGACCGTAAACCGGATCGAGCTGATCGACGGAGAATTGTGGGCGAGCCCCGCGCCGAGCAAGCGCCACCAGCACATCGCGTTCTTGCTTGCCATGGGCCTCTACGCCGCGGCCGAGCGGGCCGGCTTGCTGGTTCTGCAAGACGTCAACCTTCGTCTGGCGGGAGGGCGCATCCTGCAGCCGGACCTGGTCGTGGCCGATACCGACGACGGTGGCACGACGGTCGAGGCGGCCGAGGCCAGGCTCGTCATCGAGGTCGTGTCGCCGAGCAATGCGGGCACGGACCGACTACTCAAGCCGCAGCTGTACGCAGCGGCCCGGATCGGGTGGTATCTGCGGGTCGAGCAGCCGCAGGATTCGGTGGAACTGCACCTCGAGCGGCTGAGCGGCGATCACTACGTTTCCGCCGTGGTCGCTCGTGCCGGGGAAGCGCTCGTTTCCGACGAGCCGTTTCCCTTCGAGCTCGAGATAGCGTCCCTGCTGCAGCGTCGCCGCCATTGACGCCTGCGCGGACCCACACCCCGGCCCTCTGATCAGATTTCCTTCAGCGCTCGAAGATGCGAGTCGGCAGTCCGTCGCGCGCTGCGGGCGTACGCTTCGGCGAGCTTGCGGTGGTCGCGGTCGTCGGTGCGGCGGGCGAGGGCGCGCAGGGAGGCCGCCGCCGTGTCCGGGTGTCGCCGGCACCAGCCGGTCAGCAGCTCGTCCCGCACCGCCGCGGGTGCGTCGGCAGCTGCGGCGACGACCACTTCGGCGGTCTCATCGAGCAGGTCCTGCATGGTGGGGACGTCGGCGCCCTGCCGGCGGAGGTGCTCGGCGACCAGCGTCGTGCCGAGCGGGGTCAGCTCGGCGTGTCCGTCGGTCAGGGTGATCGCGGCGAGCAGGGCGAGGTGGGTCAGCAGGCTGTGCACGTCGTGTTCGTACTGGTCCCGCCAGAGGTCGATGTGGGGCGATTCGAGGCTGTCTAAGGGCGCTCCCTCGGCGACTCGGACCGCTGTCTCCTCGAGTTCGGCCCGCTTCACCCGGTCCTGGGCGAGATACATGGCCATCAGCAGCGCGAACGTCACTTCGTCGAATCGCCAGCGGACCATGGTCTCGGAATAGCCCGACGCGCAGACGGCTTCGCCCAGCGCGAAGAACCCGTCGAACGCCCGGTGCGCCAACGAAAGGGGGTCGGCGACCGCCTTCTGGGCGCTTTTCACGGGCAACAGCCGGCCTTTGGCCACGCGGACGACTCGGGCGGCGCGTGCCCAGGCGAAGACCACGGACGTCTCGTACAGTTCCTCACTGCTCTTCGTCTTGAAGACCTTTTCGCCGATCTGCGGATCGACGACATCCGCGAGATCCAGCAGCGAGATCAGCTCGCGGGCGTCGGTGAGCCGCAGTCGGCCGGTGGCGGTCAGGGTGCGGCCGGATCCGGTCCATTCCACGAATCGCTGGATCCGGGCCAGTGCGATTGATCCGGCCGCGGATTTCGCCAGGATGCCCTCGTCGGGTACGGCCACGATGGGAAGCGGTGGAAGATGCGCGTCGCCGGAGGCGTTCAAGTGGTTCGCCACCGCTTGATCGAGCAGCTCCTGATCGATGGCGATCTTGCCTTCGCGGACGGCCGCGATGTAGCGCCCGGCTGCCTCGGAGTCGGTCGGGTCCACATCGGCGGCCAGCATGCGCATCGCCCAGAACTTCGCCAGGTCGTAGCGGGACTGGTCGCCCATCGCCGCGTCGAAATCGTCGACCAGCCCGTCCAGTACGGCATGGAGCTGCTCAGCCTCCGCGCACCGGGCATCGGCCAGGTCCTCGGCGAACAAGAAGTCGACGAACGCGTGGACGGTCGGCACGACTGTCCGCCACGAGCCCGGGGGCATCGACACCTTACGCGGAAACCAGTCAAGCAGCGCGTTGCGCAGTTCGTCCGGCCGCCATCGGCAGAGGATGCCGTCGCCGTCGTCCCAGCGGTGCTCGACCAGCGTCTCGACCACGAACGGATCCACTGTCCGGCGATGCTGTCGCGCCCATCTCTGGAAGGCAACGACCAGTCGATCCTGCGCCGGGTAGAAGGTCTCCTCCGGCGCAGCCGTGAACACCATACGCATGACGTTGTACCGTACGCGCCGGTCTGTGCTCGGCGCGACGAAGTACCGGGGAGACGTGGATGCGGAATGCATTACCGGTAACCAGCGACCAACAGCGAACACGCACTTACGCCCGGTCGACGCCGTGGCGTGCGGGCGGGCCACTCGTGTCTTTTTTCGGACAGATTCGTTGAAAGCTGAACCGTTTAAGGCTCACGCGAGTACATAATGCCGGATCCACGATGGTGAGTTCGTTCCCCGGCAAGCGAGGTCTCATGCGGAGCAACCCGCGGTCTATTCGCTCGAAGATCGTCCTGGTGCTGCTGGTGCCCGTGGCGGCGCTGATCGCGCTGTGGGCGCTGGACGTCAACGCCTCGTTCGCCGACGCGGCGGCGCTGCGGGACAGTTACAACACCCGCGACAACGTCAGTATCCCGTGCGACGTGATGGTTGCCGCCCTGCAGGCCGAGCGCAGCGGGTCTGTCGAGATGCTGGCCGCTGCCGGTGGGGCGGTCGCCGGGCTCGGCGCTCAGCGGGCGGTCACCGATGGTGCGGTCGCGCAGTTCCGTGAGCTTTCGCGGCGTTACCGGGGCAGTGGGATCTCCGCCGACATCACGCGGGCACGGATCGCCGACATGGGTGCGGCCTTCGACTCGCTGACGTTGCTGCGGGCGCAGGTCGATGCCCGCGGCGTCGATCCGGCCGCGGTGCTGAGCGGGTACAACAGCATCATCAGTTATGCCTTCAGCGTGTCCACGGCCGCGGCCGCGTCGAGTGATCCGCTCGTGGAGCGGGTCATGCGTACGTCCGTCGCGCTGCGCCGGGCCGGTGAGCTGCTGCATCAGGAGGATGCCCTGCTGACCGGGGTGACGACGGCCGGCCGGTTCGGTGCGGGGGAGTATCGGCAGCTGACCGAGATCGTCGGGGGTCTGCGGTTCCAGATTCCCACCGCCGGGTCGACCCTGCCGGCGCCCGATCAGGCCGCTTTCAAGAGCATGCTGAGCAGCCCGACCTTTGCGGCGCTGCGCAGCGCCGAGGATCAAATTCTCGGAACCGGGGGTACGGGCGAAGCGGTGCCCCTCACGCGCGACGTCTGGAAGGCCACGTTCACCCCGGCCGTACGGCAGTTCTACGCGTTCCTGGGCAACGGCTACGACAAGGCCGTCGGGTTCGCGAGCGCCGAACGCAACCGGATCCTGTGGCGGTTCGGGATCTCCGGCGGGCTCGGTCTGGTCGCCATTCTGACGTCGCTCTTCCTGTCGATCCGCATCGGCGGGTCCGTGGTACGGCGGCTGTCCGTGCTGCGTACGGCGGCGATCGACCTCGCGCACCGGCGGCTGCCGGAGATGGTGGCGCGGTTGCGGGCCGGGGAGCAGATCGACGTGGAGAGCAACACGTTGCGTCTCTCTCTGGGCAAGGACGAGATCGCCGACGTCGGGGCTGCCCTGAGCGAGGTGCAGCGAAGCGCGGTGGACTCCGCCGCCGGTGAGGCGGCCCTGCGGTACGACATGAACCGGGTGCTCGTGAACATCGCCCGCCGCAATCAGAGCCTGATCGATCGGCAGCTCGAAGCCCTGAGCGCCGGCGGGGACACCGGGCGGGTCGAACAGCTGGCCGTCCAGATGCGCCGGCAGGCGGAGCATCTCGTGATCCTCTCGGGCTCCGCGCGGAGCCGGCGCGGGCTCGGTCCGGAGTCGCTGGCCGCGATCGTGGCCCGGGCGGCGGGGCAGGTGGAGCACGCCGAGCGCGTCCAGGTCGGGGTGCTGCCGGATGCCGAGGTGCCCGAACCGGCCGTCGCCGATATCGGCCACCTGCTCGCCGAGTTGCTGGAGAACGCCACCACGTTCTCCCCGCCGGAAACCCCCGTGCGGGTCTCGGGCCACCGGGTCGCGGAGGGTGTCGTGGTCGAGATCGAGGACCAGGGCCTGGGGATGTCCGCGTCCGCCTTGGCGGACACCAACCGCCGGCTGGCCCAGCCGCAGGAGTTCGACCCCGCCACGAGCACGCGGCTGGGGCTGGTCGTGGTGGCGCGGCTCGCCGCCCAGCGGGGCATCCGGGTCGTCCTCACGCCGTCCGGTCAGCGGGGCATCACCGCGTCGGTGACGCTGCCGGCGGAGCTGGCGGTGCCCGTGACGCTCCCCGAGGCGCGGCCGATCGCCGGCACGCGGCGCTCCAATGCCGCCAAGCTGGTGGGCATGGCGGGGCCGCGGGGCCGGGTCGGTGCCGACCGTGGCGCCGGCCCTCGCCATGCCGCGGACGACTGAGGCGCGACTTTCAGGTCAGGGGCGGCGGCCGACGCCTCCGTACAGCCAGCGCGTCGGCTCGGGGGCCGGGTCGTTCGGGTCCGGCCGCCACTCGTCCACCGTGACCAGCCCCGGCTCCACCAGCTCGAAGCCGTCGAAGAAGCGCGAGATCTCGTCGTGCCGGCGGAAGTAGATCGGGGTCGGGGTCTTGCGGTACGCGGCCTCGACGCCCTCGACCGCGCCGGGGGAGTGCCCGTCCACGGTCACGTGGGTGGCGGCCAGGTAGCTTCCGGGCGCCAGGGACTCGCGGAGCGTACCCATGACCCAGTCCCGTTCGTCCTCGCGGAGGAAATGCGTCATCGCGATCAGGAGCACGCCGACCGGCCGGGTGAAGTCGATCAGTTCGCGGACCTCGTCGTGGCCGATGACCTCGTCCGGGTCGCGCAGGTCCGCGGTGACGACCGTGGTGTCGGCGTTCGTGGCCAGCAGCGCGCGCCCGTGGGCCAGCACGATCGGGTCGTTGTCGACGTACACGACGCGGGCGCCGGGTGCCGTCGCCTGCGCGACCTCGTGCGTGTTGCCCGCGGTGGGCAGGCCGGCGCCGATGTCGATGAACTGCCGGATCCCGGCGCGGGTCATGTACGTGACGGCCCGGCGCAGGAAGGCCCGGTTCTCGAGGGCGAGCTGCCGCACCTCGGGCATCGCCGCCTCGACCGCGGCGACCGCCTCCCGGTCGACCGCGAAGTTGTCCTTGCCGCCGAGGTAGTAGTCGTACATCCGCGCTACGTGCGGGCGTGTCGTGTCGATACCGATGTCGCTCATCGCGGTGACTACCACCCCTCGCCGTATGTCCACTGTGTCGTGAGTCTACGGATGCCTCGCCGTGATCCAGAGGCCGGCTTGCGAGGAGAATAATAAGCGCGCATACTAAACTCATGACGACGACAGAGGTGACGGCGTGAACCACTGGCTCGGAGTGGTGTGTCGCGATCACGTCCGGCGCGGCGTTGCGCAAGGCATCGCCCAGCTCGGGCACGGCAAGCGGACGGGGCTCGCGCGGCTCGCGGCCGGCGACTGGCTGATCTACTACTCGCCGCGGACCAGCCTGCGCGGCGGCGAACCGTTGCAGGCGTTCACGGCCCTCGGCGTGGTCGCCGACGACGAGATCTGGCAGGCCGACGAGGGCGACTTCCGTCCGTGGCGGCGCCGGGTCGGCTACCTCCCGGACGTGACCGAGACGCCGATCCGGACGCTGGAGCTGGAGCTCACCGCGCAGCCCGGCTGGGGCGTCCGGTTGCGTCGCGGCCTGCTACGGCTCAGCGAGGGTGACTTCGCCCGGATCCACGCGGCGATGCGGGCCGGACGGGTGCCGGCATGAGCCTGGCCACCCGGCACGACAGCGCCGACGACAGCCCGGGCCTGCTGTTGTGGCAGGTCACCAACCGATGGCAGGCCGCGCAGCGGGCGGCGCTGAAGCCGTACGACATCACGCATGTGCAGTTCGTGCTGCTGGCCACGCTCACCTACCTGCAAGCCTCCGGGGCGGTCACCCAGAAGGCTCTCGCCGACATGGCCGCCACCGACCCGATGATGACGTCGCAGGTTCTCCGTACGCTGGAAGGCCGCGGCCTGGTCCACCGCCCCCCGCACCCGACCGACCGGCGTGCCCGCGCCGTCGCCGTCACCGGGACCGGACGGGCGCTCGTCAACGAGGCCGTGGTCGCGGTCGAAGCGTGCGACGCCGCGTTCTTCGCCGGCCTGAGCGGTGACCTGCCCGCCTTCACTCGGGCGCTGCGCGTGCTGCGAGGGATCTGATCTCCGCGAGGGAGCGGCCGCCCAGGAAGCACCACAAAGCGATGACCGGGTCGCAGATCGCGCATCCGAACGACGAATCGTGCAACGAGGGGATCAGCGGGGCGCCGCGCCGATGGTGGAGCACGTCCCAGGCGGTGTGCAGCAGCCAGCCGATCCCGATGAACGTCCACGACCGCAGGCCGAGGTAGGCGATCACGGTCGTCAGCGTCGTGAAGGCGAGCTCGCCGAGACCGAAACCCCCGCCACTGATGTACGCGGCTCCCGCGCCCCCGACGACGACCGCGTTGACCTGCCGGCGGCGGGGCTCGGGGAGGAGCGAGCAGGCGGCGACCCAGACGAGCCCTATGACGACCGGGGCGAGGTAACGAAGCACAGCTCCCGAACCTAGGAGCGCGCAGCCGCCGCCGACACGGGAGCGGCTGCCACGTTTCCCCGGATTGTCGCCACCCGGCTGTTCTAGTTGACGCTTTATAAAGAAAGTGCTTGAGTAAGCGTCATGCCCCCCATCGTCGAAGACCAGCGGCTCGATGCTCTGTTCACGGCGCTCAGCGACCGGACCAGGCGGGACATCGTCGCCCGGCTCAGCACGGGCGAGGCGACCCTCACCGAGCTCGCGGACCGGTACGCGATGAGCCTGCAGGCGGTCTCGCAGCACATCCGCGTACTCGAGAAATCAGGTCTGGTCACGCGCGGCCGGCACCGGCAGACGCGGCCGTGCCGGCTCGAACCGGCGGCGCTGGAAGCGGCGGGCTCGTGGATCGAGCAGAGCCGGCGCACCTGGGCGGAGCGGATGGACCGGCTGGAGACGCGCCTGGCCCACCTCCAGGAGCGTGCCGACCGATGAGCAACGACGAACTCGTCTACCGGCGGGTCTTCCGCGCGCCACGCGAGCTGGTGTGGCGGTGCCTGACCGAGCCCGCCGAGCTGGCGCACTTCTGGGGTCCGCGCGGCATGCACACCCCGGTCGACGGCATCATCGTCGAGCTGCGCCCCGGCGGCCGCTTCGAGACCCTGATGGTCGGCGGGCGCGGCAGCCACCGGAGGGTCGCCACGTTCACCGAGGTCGTGGCGCCCGAACGGCTCGCCTGGGTCGAGCCGGCCAGCGGCATGCACACCACCAGCACGCTCGAGGACCTCGGCGACGGCAGCACCGCGGTCGTCATCCACCAGCGGCACGTGCCCGCGGCGATGCGTACGCCCGAGGCCCGCGCCGGATTCGTCACCTCCCTCGACAAGCTCGAGGAATATCTGGGAGAGATCTCGTGAGCGATCTGCAGTCCTGGGTCGGGCCGACCTACACGCGCCTCGCCGACCTGCTCGCCGGCGCGCCCGCCGAGACATGGGACGCCCCGTCCCTGTGCGACAAATGGGCCGTACGCCACGTGATCGCGCACGTGACGATGCCGGCGCGGCTGACACCGGAGCAGTTCGGCGCCGAGATGGCGGCGGCCCGCGGCGACTTCACCGTCCTGTCCGACACCGTGGCCGAACGCGACGCGTCGCTGCCGGTCGCCGACCTCCTCGGCCAGCTCCGATCCCCGGTCCTGCACGCCTGGCAGCCACCGGGCGGTGGCGCGGCCGGCGCCCTGAGCCACGCCGTGATCCACTCCCTGGACGTGACGGTCGCGCTCGACCAGCCGGCGGTCGCGCCCGGAGAGGCCGTGATCGCGATCCTCGACCGGATCGTGGCGGCCGGCGGCGGCTGGTTCGGCCTCGACCTGGCCGACGTCCGGCTCGAAGCCACCGACACCGCCTGGAGCTGGGGGAGCGGGACGCTTGTCCGCGCGGACAGCGGGTCGCTGGTGGCTCTGCTGAGCGGCCGTACGCTGCCCGACGGCCGGAGCCTGCCCCGCAGTTGACCGTGGCGCGTCGCGTCCGTCAGGCTCGGCGCCGCCACCCGTCGAGCACCCGATCGATGTCGTCCCGGATCTGCTGCCGGGCCTGATCCCGTGGCACGCCGGCCATGAGCAGATCGTCGTACGTGGTGTCCTCGTGCCGTACCGACGCGACGACCGCCCGCGTGACGGCGTCCGGGTCGAGCGCCCGGCCGGCGGCGCTGCGGCCCACGCGGCCGCTGCTGCGGGTCGCGGTGTGCCGGCTGATCGCCGCAGCCCGCTCCGGTGGGCAGCCCGGGAACAGCCGGCCGATCTGCTGGGCGAAATCCTGCTGCAGCCGCTCGTCCGCGTCCTCCCGCCGCTGCCGGTCCCGCTCGCGGCGGCGAGCTCGGGCGTCCTCATCGGACAGGCATTGCTGCTCGGCTTGCTCGACGGCGGCTTCCTCCACCAGCAACCCCTGCCGCTCGTAGCGCTTGCGGGAGCGGTTGAACCGGACGACGACCGCCGACAGCCGGCTCGCCTGCTTCGCCCGGCGGGTCAGCGCCGCATCGCCGGCCGGCAGGAACACCAGGTGATCGAGGTCCACGCAGGTGAGGCACGCCGGGCCGGCGTCCTCCATCATCAGCATGCCGGCATCCGTACGCCCACAGCCGGCGCAGGTGAAAGGCTTCGCGGGCAGCACCACCACGAGATCCGGCGCCTTGCTCTGCCGAGCGGTCAGCTGCTCCCGCCGCCGCTCGGACATGTCCGCCGGCGTCCAGTGCGTACGGAACGACAGCTCGAGCTCCGCGTCGCCGGCGGCGGTGAAACGCAACGGCCGCCGGTCCCGGGTGGCAGCCAGATAATCGACCGGACTCGGCTGCAGAGCCCGAGCCTCCACCCAGCGCTGAAACACCTCCAACGCGTCGGCAAGACGATCGGCCGACACCGCGGCGCAGCCTTCGAGGTGCGGCCGCCGGCCCTGCCGCCAGTCGGTCACGTGCCCGGGCGGCAGCCAGCCCATCCCGGCGAGCACGTCGAGCGGGCTCACGTAGCCCTGCCGGGTCAGCACCTGCTCGGCGGCGGTCACCACCCGTCGCTCCAGCTTCGAGACGGATTGCACGCCCGGCACGCTACCTCGGCGCCACCCCCGGCCGCACGGACCGTGGACGCCGGCTGTCGTCGCTCGGACGGCTTCGCCGGCGCCCGTCGGCCCGCTCGCGGGAACCGCGTCGACGAGCGGCACCGCTATGGCAAGGCCTCACCGCGGCCTCCTACCACGTCCATTTCTGCAGCGATGCTCCGTTGCACGTGGCGAGGAGGATCGCGGCTTTGCTGGCTGTCGTTGCCGCGGCCAGGCACATGGCGGTGTTTCCCGTCGGGCGGATCGTGGCGTCCGTGCCGAAGCGCCAGGTCTGGGCGACCGTGTTGTTGCAGGTGTACGTCCAGATTTTCTGGCCCGGCACGAAATGCCGGGACGGCACGTCGAGGCAGTTGCCCAGCACCCGCATGGAATTGTCGTCGGGCAGGCGGGTGAGTGCCTGCGCCTTGGTGTTGTTGCAGGTGTACGTCTGCAGATACGTGCGGATCGCCGTTGCGGACGAGGGCGTGTCGATGCACAGGCCGGTGTTGTTCTTGACCTGGCTCAGCACCGGGTTGGGGCCCTTGGCGAGCTGCACCATCTTGGCGACGGACGGTACGCCGCCGGCGTCGATGACGAACAGCATGTAGTAGCCGGGAGGTGCCACGCCGCCGTTCGGTGGGCCGGTGACCGTCAGCGTCGTACCCGAGGTCGTGAATTTCAGCGGGATGTAGCGCTGGCCCTGGTCGATGCTGTGGGTGACGTCGCCCAGGCCGACCATGGCGACCTTCTTGACGGACGCCGCCTGGGCGGACGTGATGGTGAAGGCGGTGTTGACGCTGACGCCGGCCGGTGCGGTGGAGATGACCGGCCGCGCGGCGAGGTCGCCGCTGCCGTCCTTCTTGTAGAGGTACGGCGGGGTGAAGTATTCGAGGTTCTTCTCGAGGTAGCCGACTCGCGTGCAGATGCCGCAGACTCCGCCTCCACCGGTCATGACGCGGCCGTCGGGCAGCAGGACAGCCGTCGAATGGTATTGCCGTACGCGGCTGGCGCCGGCCAGGACCGTCCAGCGGCCGGTCGCGGGATCCCAGCGCTCCGCGGCCGTCGCGGCATGGTCGAGGTCGACGAGGTCCGAGGTCGCCGCGCTGGTCATGCCGCCGGTCGCCAGCACGGACCCGTCGGCGAGCAGGGTCGCGTTGAGTTGCCGCCGGCGGGTGGTCAGCGAACCGGTCGCCGTCACGGACGGGGCCAGTCCGGTACGGCTGTTCAGGACGACGGCGGTCTTCGTGGGCACCTTCGCGGCGCCGTCCTCGGTGATGTTCCCGCCCCCCACGACAATGGTCTTGCCGATGTCGTACGTGGAGAAGCTGCCGTAATCGCGGTGAATGCTGTCGCGCGTACTCGTGGTCGTGATGACGCCGTTGCCGGCGGTGGCCAATGTGTATCCGGTGGTGTACGGGCCGAACAGCCCGAGCTGCGCGTCCGGGCGCGAGCCCATGAAGGGATAGACCCGCGAACCGTACTTCGTGAAGTTCGTGAGCGAGCGGAGGGCGCCGTTCGTCTGGTACACCTCGGCGGTGGCAGGCCCCCCGCCGACGATCACATGTTCGCCCTTCGCCGTCTCCGCCACCGACGGATACCAGCGGGCGCCGGCCATGTCCTTGCCCCGGGACCACGTCTCCGTCTGCCAGTTGAAGATGTGCGTCTGGACCGTACCGGCGAGGGTCGCGTCGGCATTTCCGCCGGCGACCAGGATGTTGCCGTTGCTCAAATGCGCGAAGCCCGCGCAGAAGATGTTGGAGCCCTGCACGTCGACCCGCTTGTACGTGTCATCGGCCGGGTTCCACACCATCGCCCGCGTGAAACTGTGGTCCGGATAGGACTCGGCCGCGTTGTCGCCCACGGAGTCCCAGATCAGCACCTTGCCGTTCGGCAGCATCGCCTGGAACACCGGAACGACCGGGGTGTTGATGACCGGGCTCCACGATCCGGACTGCCCCGGGTCGGCGACCACGGCCGCTTTGGTGCGCGCCGTTCCGGGACGTCGCCCGGTCTCGCTCTGGATCCGTGCCGCGTTCTTGGCCGTCTGCTCCTCGATGACCCGCATCGGGGTGCCCACCAGGTCCTCCGCCATGTGGTCGTGGCCGTCGTCATGCTCCTGGGCGTGTTCGGCGTGCGCCGCCCGCCCGATGCCGGGCCCGGCGGTGGCCGGAGCGACCGGAGAGACGCCGAGCAGGAGCAATGCGGACAGGGATCCGAAAGCTATCAGCCCGCGACGTGTGCGCATGAATATGCCTCCCCCGAAGTCACGCAGCAGGCACCGTGATTCCGCGGCAGCATTGCTGATCCATAGCGGCGCCGTCGGTCCAATGCGCGACGAAAGGAGCCCCGCATCATTTGCAAGATCGGGGATCGACGAGGTGTCTATTGATCGTGATCGGTTGAGGGCCGCCGCGGAATCGCCTTCGGCGTCGCTGTCTCATGTGGCCAGTGCGGTCACTTTAACTCCCGCTCGGGCGGCCGTTCAATGCCTCGTACAGGCACCCTGCGGCCGATTCCGCCGCCATCGGGCGCGATAGATCTGACCGAAAGGACGGCCGGGCATGGCCCGGGCGTTCTTTGCGCGGGGGCAAAGACCGCCATAGGCGGCTGTGTCGTATTTCGTGTTTGATTCACATGATGAACGGCGCGCGGCCGGGCCTGCGGCGAAGGCGTGATCCTGCGGCGTGGGACGCGACCATGATTGGATGACAGGGTGAGCTTCGCGGTGACTGACGCGTCCGAACGGGAACGATTCGAGGCGCGCGACGAGAACGACACCCTCGCCGGTGTGCTGACCTACCAGCTGACCGGCACGATCATCGCGTACACGCACACCAAGGTGGAGCCGGCGTACGAGGGTCAGGGCGTGGGATCGGCCTTGGCCCGGGCCGCGATGGAGGATGCACGGAGCAGGGGGTGCACGGTCGTGCCGATCTGTCCGTTCCTGAGCGGGTGGCTGGACAAGCACCCGGAGTACGAGAAGATCGTCGTCCGCTCCACCCGCCGGATCAAATAGCGTCATGGTTCCGGGCCGGCGCGTGGTCAGCCCTGCCCGAGCGATGCTGTGACGGCACGACCCATTCCATGAGAGCACCTTCGACGCCGGGCACCGCGTCGGGCTCGGGTACTACAACAAGGGCATGTACGGCGCGGGCCCGCGCGAGGCGGAGTACGGAGAAACCAGCCTCGTCAGGGTCCGCATCAGAGTCCTGCACGGCTACATCTCCGATGCCGAGGACTTCGACGAGATCCGCCGGGATCTTGTCAGCACCGCGCGGACGAACACGATCTTCTTGCGCCAGTATCTGGATGCTCTCGAGGTTGTCCTCTCCGAGCCGCAACCGGTCGGCACTCTGCTGCGGCTCGTCGAGGGCGATGCCAACTGGGGTATCGACCACGATCAGAACGATGCGGGCGCCGCGGTGTTCCTTCGGGACGTGGCGCGATTGTTGCGGGAAGTGCTCGACGGGGTGCGATGACGGCGTCCGGTTGGTCCCGGCAACCGGCGGTTTCTTCCTTTGTTCGGCGCCGCGCACGTTCTGCCGCACGGCGTTCATAATCGCCGGACAGAATTGCTGGTGGGGGCGGATTGTTTCGCAGATACATCTCGTGACCCGCTTTTCCGGTCGCGATCCGGACACTCTTTCATTCGAATGGATCAATTAGCGTCGAGGGACCGAATCCGTTCGTGGAAAGGGACCCGTATGAGATCGATCGTGAAATCGGTGGCCGTGTCGGGAGTCGTGTTGTTCGTGACCTTCGCGGGCGGCACCGTGGCGCAGGCTCAGCCTTCCGCCGCGGCCTCCGGGAATGCCAGTACGGTGGCGCGGACCTCCGACGGGAGGGCCGTGAACACGCAGGCCGCCATCGCCGCCGTGGAGGCGTATTGGACGCCGGCCAGGATGGCGGCGGCCGTGGATCTGGATCTGAAGGATTCCGCGGGCACCGGCTCGGCGGCCGTGCCGCAGGGCAAGCCGGGCAGTGTGGCTCCCGCTCTGCCCAGCAAGGGAATGGCCTCGCTCAACCAGTCCGTGACGGTCGGCAAGGTGTACGTGACCACGCCGGGCGGCACGGGGCAGTGTTCCGCCAGCGCGTTGAACAGCGGGAAGCGGCGGCTGGTCATCACCGCCGGGCACTGCGTGCACGCCGGCGCCGGCGGCGGGTGGTATTCGAACTTCATATTCGTGCCGGGGTTCCGGCAGGGGAATGAGCCGGTGGGCCGGTTCGTGGCCTGGACGCTCACCAGCCGTACGGCCTGGATCAACAACAGCAACAGCGACGAGGACATGGCGATCGCCGTCATGAACAACGGCGGGATCTACGGCGCGAAGGTGGTCGACACGGTCGGCGGCATGGGGCTGCGGTGGAACTGGGGCTATTCCGTCGCCGTGACCATTCTGGGGTACCCGGCGGCCGGCGGCTTCCCGGGTGACGTCCAGTACTTCTGCCAGGGCACGACGTGGAACGGGCACAGCCAGCAGGTGCGGGCCTGGTGCAACATGACCCAGGGTTCGAGCGGCGGCCCCTGGCTGCAGGAGTACAACGACCAGACCGGGCTGGGCTACACCAACAGCGTGGTCAGCCACCGGCACGGTGACCCCGCGCAGATGGACGGCCCGTACTTCGACAACGACATCAAGAGTCTGTTCGACTACGCCGAGGGCCTGTCGCCCGCCTAGGCCCTCGGCGGGAACCGTACGGCGGAAGTGAGCCGTCCCAATGCCTATGACGACCCGATGGTGGCTGCTTCTCACGGTGGTGACGACGATGACGATCGCAGGGTGTGGTTCCGGCTCGGCGGCCGAGGGGCCCGCGGAGCTGACCGGGCGAACGTTC
Source organism: Actinoplanes sp. NPDC049316 (assembly GCF_040677315.1). Lineage (NCBI taxonomy): Bacteria > Bacillati > Actinomycetota > Actinomycetes > Micromonosporales > Micromonosporaceae > Actinoplanes > Actinoplanes sp. NPDC049316. Next base: position 45,261 of record NZ_JBFAQM010000028.1, read on the forward strand.
GTGACCATGGGGGACAAGCAGCAGCAGGATCTGCCGCTCGTCGAAGGCACCCGGGTGCGGCTCGCTTTCCGCAACGGTGAGGTGGCGGCCGAGGCCGGCTGCAACCACCTCACCGGCAAGCTCACCACCGAGGGGGACCGGCTGGTCGTCACCGAGGTCGGCGGCACGCTGATGGGGTGCTCGCCCGAGCTGACCGATCAGGACGATCGGGTGCGCCGCTTCCTGCAGGACCGGCCCCGGTGGCGGCTGGACGGTGACACGCTGCTGCTCAGCACGGACACCGCCCGGCTGCGCCTGGTGGACCTCCGGTCGGCCGAGCCCGACCGGCCCCTGACCGGCGTGCGCTGGTCGCTGGACACGGTGGTGGAGAACGGTACGGCGAGTTCGGTGCCGGCCGGCGCGGACGCGTACCTGATGATCGAGGGCGACCGGGTGACCGGGTCGACCGGCTGCACCCGCCTCGAGGGGTCCGCGTCCGTGGCCGGCGGCACCGTCTCCTTCCCGGGGCTGAGCACCCGGAGAATGCCCTGTGCCGCCCAGCTGAAAGGCTGGGACAGCGGCGTTCTGGAGTTGTTGCGCGGGCCGTTGTCCGTCCGCATCACCGGGAATCGGCTGGTGCTGACCCGTGGCGACGGGCGCGGCCTGCAATTCACGGCGCTGTCCCGGTGAGGGCCGGGACAGCGCTGCGAACGGTGTATGTCACCAGAGGATGCCGGGCTGCGGGATCTCCGAGTTCACGGCGAAGAAGTTGTGCCATTTCCAGCCGGTTCCCGCGAACGAGCCGCCGGTCGAGCGGGCCACGTACACGTCGGCTGCCGCACCGCGGGTGAAGGTGGCGATGTCGGTACGGCCGTCGCCGGTGAAGTCGCCGGTCCCGGGGATCTCCGTGCCGGCCGCGAAGTAGTTGTGCCACTTCCAGCCCGTACCGGAGAACGACGAGCCGGTGGAGAGCGCCACGTAGACGTCGGCCGCCGATCCGCGGGTGAACGTCACGATGTCGTCGCGGCCGTCGCGGTTGAAATCACCGACCGACGGAAGTTCGGTGCCGGCGGCGAAGTAGTTGTGCCATTTCCAGCCGGTTCCGGAGAAGGAGTATCCGGTGGAGAGGGCGACGTAGACGTCGGCGGAGCTGCCGCGGGTGAAGGTGGCGATGTCGTCGCGGCCGTCGCCGTTGAAGTCGCCGACGGCGGGGATCTCGGTGCCGGCGGCGAAGTAGTTGTGCCATTTCCAGCCCGTACCGGAGAACGACGAGCCGGTCGACAGGGCGACGTAGACGTCCGCTGCGGCGCCGCGGGTGAAGGTGGCGATGTCGTCGCGGCCGTCGCCGTTGAAGTCGCCGACGGCGGGGATCTCGGTGCCGGCGGCGAAGTAGTTGTGCCATTTCCAGCCCGTACCGGAGAACGACGAGCCGGTCGACAGGGCGACGTAGACGTCCGCTGCGGCGCCGCGGGTGAACGTCGCGATGTCGTCGCGCCCGTCGCCGTTGAAATCGCCGACCAGGGGTGTCTCCGTGCCCGCGGCGAAATAGTCATGCCATTTCACGCCGGTGCCCGAGAAAGACGACCCGGTGGACAACGCCACGTAGACATCCGCGGCCGCGCCGCGGGTGAACGTCACGATGTCGTCGCGGCCGTCGCCGTTGAAGTCGCCGGCGACGCCGCTGAACCCGCCGCCGGCCGGTGGCGTCGCGGCCGCCGGCGTACCCGGGATCTGCACGATCATCGAGACGACGGCGGCGGCGGAGAGTGCGATGAGACGGTTGGTCCGGAACATGTTTTCCCCCGTGTGTGAAGCTGGCTGTCCGAGCGCTCTCAAATTAGCGCTGACCAGGGGTTTCGCCGCGATTCAGTCCGGTTGACGTCCCGTTTGTGCAATAGCCGCAGAACCGGCGGGGCGCGCGTATGCTTCGCACCTTCCGGTCTGACGATTCAGCGAATCAGCAGGCCGCGCGGCGGCACCGAATAGACCTGCAGCGGCCGGATCCCGTGGCGGCCCAGAATGGCGTTCGCGGCCAGGGCGGCCGAGGCGGCGGACCGTTCCATCAGGGCCGCGGGAAACGGCATGCGGACCCAGTCGCCCGCCAGGTGGAGGCCGTCGGCGTCGGTGCTCACCCCTGGCCGGGTGGCGTCGCTGCCCACGGGAAAGGCGGGCGCGTCGTCGCCCAGCCGGCTCTCACTGTCCACGATGCGCATCCTCGCGGTCTCCGGCCACAATCCACCCAGCTGCTCCCACATGCGACGCGCCGAGGTGTCCGCGTCGGCATCCGGGTCGCCGGCGTACTCGTGAAGTTCCACGACCGCGCCGTGCGTGCGGTGGGCCCACTGCGCGGCCCCCGCCTCGGCGCGGTGGAAGAGGCTGACGGAGTCGAGCGTCGGCTCCCGGGACACGCTGGTGAACACGGCGCGGCCCGGTTCGACGTCACGGTCCGCCCACACACGGCTGACCACGTACGGTGCTGTGGTCCGTACCGTCGCCATCTGCGCGGCCAACCGCGGCGCGTGCCGGACCAATCCCGGCGAGGCGGCGACGATCTCCCGCGCGGAGCGCGGATCGGCCGCGAGCACGACATGGTCGGCGTGCACCTGCTGTCCGCCGGCGAGCGTGACGGTCCAGCCGGGCTCGATCCGGTCGACGGCCGCACCGGTACGGATGTCCGCACCGAGCTTCTCCAGCCGCGCGGCGAGTGGCTGCCAAATGACGGTCTCGTAGTCGTCGTCCGGTGCGTCGAAGCCGAGGCCCTCGGCGTTGCGCAGGAAGTAGAAGTGGAACTGCATGATCATCTCGGCGGCGGACATGTCGGCCGCCCGGTTGAAGAACGAGTGCGCGAAGACGTCGAAGAGCATGGCCCGGGCCCGGTCCGGCATGCCGAGCCGGTCCAGGAACGTCGCGGCCGAGATCGAGTCGAAGCTCCGGTACGTCTCCTCGCGCGAGTAGCGGAGCAACGCCAGCGACGTCGGGCCGTCGACGTGGCGCAGCTGACGCGTCCGCAGGCTGGGAGAACGCGCCATGAGCGCCAGCAGGCTCCACGGCGGCGTGCCGGGCAGAGCCCCGAAATCCTCCTGCGGCCAGTCGCGCGAGATCACCGGATAGCCGCGTACGGGGCGCAGGAATCCCAGCGACGGATCCACCCGGCGCAGCACGTTGCGCCAGTTGTAGTACTGCCGGAAGAACGCGTGGAAGCCGTGACCGACCATCTGGTGCGACCCGTCGGCGAGCGTCCTCGGCCAGGCCGCCAGCCGTCCGCCCAGGCGCTCACCGCGTTCCAGCAGCGTCACCCGGACGCCGCGCTCGGCCAGCAGCAAGGCCGCCGAGACACCGGCGATCCCGCCGCCGACCACGACGGTGTGCACACGATGCTCCGCGACCGGCGGAAGTGATCGATCGACGGCGATGAGCCGGCGCGCGTGACGGCTGGTGAAGCGGGCCCTGCGGGTCGCTGTCATGCCCGCGGTGGTGCCCGCCCCGGCACCCCGCTAATCCCGTACGCCCGGTCCTTCGGCCCTGTCGTGGATCCGCGGGCCGGGGCAGTCTGGGCGGATGCGATGAAAGGAGTGGATTGCCGTGACGACAACATCGGCGAACGACACGCGCTTGCTCGACGCCCTCCGGGAGGTGGTGGACAACGCGACCGTCGGCAAGGTCTTCGGCGCCCCGGTCGAGCACGCCGGCACGGTCGTGCTGCCCGTGGCCAAGGTCGGCGGGGGCGGCGGTGGTGGCAGCGGCACCGGCCCGGCGCCCGAGGGGCAGGAGAACGGCGGCACCGGCGGCGGCCTCGGCGTCTCGGCCAAACCCCTCGGCGTCTTCGTGCTCTCCGGCGACAAGGTCTCGTGGCATCCGGCGATCGACGTCAACCGCGTGGTCCTCGGCGGCCAGGTGGTCGCGGTCACCGCGCTGCTGCTGGCCCGGGCGCTGGTCAAGAGCCGTACGGGCAAAGCGTCGCGTCGCCTTCGCCTGCGCGCGCCGCTTCCGGTGCGCCGGCAACGGTTCCTGCCACGCGTACGCGCGAAGGCGGTGACCAAGTAGCTCAGCCGGCGGCCGACGTCACTGTCCGGACGAACGAGCGGACCAGGGGGTTCGCGTCCCGCGTCCGCCAGGCGACGACCAGGCGGCTCGGCGCCATGTCCGCCAGCGGCACGACCGTGACGCCGGCGGGCACCGTGTGGTTCAGCGCGGTCAGCCCGATCGTGCCGTTCCACAGCACGGCTTGCAGGCACTCGTGCACCGTGCGCACCACCGGGCCGTCGTGCTGCGGCGTCACCGGGTTCCAATAGGCACGCCAGACGGGGTCCGTGCCGTCGGGCAGGCGGAACCACTGCCGGTCGGCGAGGTCACCGAGACGCAGGCGGTCACGGCAGGCGAGCGGATCATCCGTACGCAGCACGACCCCGACCGGATCCGATTGCAGCACTCGCAGGCTCAGGCCGGTCTCGTCGAACGGAGCGCGGGTCAGCGCGACGTCGGCGAGACCGGACCGCAGCCCCGCCGTCGGGTCGGAGAAGTCCGCCTCCCGCACCCGGACCGTCACGTCCGGATGGCGGTCCCGGAAAGCGGCGGCCCGGGTGATCCCGGCCCGCTCGGCGCTGTCCGCCAGCACCCCGACGGTCAAGGTGGCGGCGCCGGCTGCGGCCGATACCCGGGTACGCAGCTCGCCCGCGCGCTCCAGCACCGCGCGGGCCTCGTCGTACAGCAGGGAACCGGCAGGAGTCAGCGAGACACCGGCGGAGGACCGGTGCAGCAGCACGGCGCCGAGATCCGCCTCCAACTGCCGGATGGCGCGGCTGAGCGGCGGTTGCGTCATGTGCAGGCGGGCGGCGGCGCGCCCGAAGTGGAGCTCCTCGGCGACCGCGACGAAGTAGCGCAGCGAACGGAGCTCCATGGGCTGCGACGATACCCGCACGGTATGGGCGATGCGGAGCCGGACTTGGACGCCGGCGGACCCCCGGGGATGGACTGTCGGCATGCCCGAGAACGATCTGCCCGAACCCGTCGTCCGGCCGGCCCAGGCGCGTGCCGTCGCCCGCGACCTCGTCGTCATCGAGAACCGCAATGTGCCGCTCGTACCCAACATCGGCGTCATCGGCGGCACCCGAGCGGTGCTGGTCGTCGACACCGGCATGGGGCCCCGCAACGCCGGGAAGGTCCTGGCGTTCGCGGCCGAGCAGGCCCGCGGCCGCCGCATCTACCTCACCTCGACCCACTTCCACCCCGAACACGCGTTCGGCGCGCGGACCTTCGCCGGCGAGGCGACGTACCTGATCAATCAGGCCCAGGCCGACGACCTGGCCGGCAAAGGCGCCGGCTACCTGCAGATGTTCCGCTCCCTCGGCGAGACGACCGCCCGCTACCTCGAGGACGTGCACCTCCCGGCGCCGGACATCACGTATGACGACGCGTACGACCTCGACCTCGGCGGCCGCGTCGTCCACCTGCGGGCGACCGGCCCGGCGCACAGCAGGGGCGACCAGGTCGTCACGGTCCCCGACGCCGGCGTCATGTTCACCGGCGACCTGGTGGAGACCGGCCAGTTCGCCATCTTCCCCTGGTTCCCGCCGCACGACACGGACGTGAACGGCGTCCGCTGGATCGAGGTCATGCGCCGGCTCAGCGCGGCGGCCCCGCGCACGGTCGTACCCGGCCACGGCGACATCGGCGGCCGGGCGCTGCTGGACGAGGTACGCGCCTACCTGGAGGAACTACGCGACGAGACGTGGAAGCGGCGGGACTCGGCGATGAGTCAGGATGCCATCGCGGCGGAGGTCGAGGCGGTGCTGGTCGAGCGGCACCCGGACTGGTCCGGCCGCGACTGGATCGCCAAGGGCGTCGGCTGTTTCTGCGCGGCCTGAACCCGGTCCCGGCCCCCATCCGTGTACCGGGCGAAGGCTGTGGATATCGGTGCACATGCGTACCGGTCGATCGATATGCTGTGACGTCGCGGCGACGGGGGAGGTACGGCATGCCGGACGGGGTGCAGATCCAGACCGATCAGGTCAACGAGTTCGCGCAGGACCTGCGCGCGGACGCGGACAAGGGCTTCGCGTCGGCAGCGGACCGCGGCGCCGACCTCCACGCCCACGGCGTCGTCTTCGGGAAGTCGATTCCGGGCGACACGGTGCTCGACGCGAAGAACCGCTACGCCGAGGCGTTGGCCAACACGGAAGCCAACCTGCGGGAGTACCGGCGCATGGCCGTCATCTTCGCCGAGGTGGCCGAGCAGATCGCCCGAGACTTCGCTCACGTCGACATGTCCTCCGAGGCTGCACAGCTGCGCGTGCAGGCGCTGCTGGACGGAGCCATCGCGAACGCCGACGCGGTGCAGAAGGGAGGGCAGGCGTGATGGGCGCTGACTGGGACGCGTACAACCTGCCCGCCATCTGGTCGATGCTGAAGGAGGAGAACGCCTGCACCGGCGCCGACCGGGTCCTTTCGTGGGAGGGGCTTGCGCACGACGTCCGTACGCAGCATCGCCGCCTGCTGGATGCCAAGGAGAGCCTCGCGGCGGTCTGGTCACCGGACAAGAACCCCTCGGCGCGCATCTTCCTCGACCGGATGGATCTTCTCGCCGCCTCCATGAACGACACGCTGACCCGGGCGGAGGACACGCGTGCCGGGCTGCGAGGCGTTCTCGAAGCGCTCGGTGCCGCCCAAGCGGAGGTCCAGCCGTGGGTGGAGGTGCGTCAGAACGCCACCGGCGACATCATCCCCCGCTTCGTCGACCACGCTGAGGACGAGTACGACGAGAAGGCCCGCCAGGCCATGCGGCGGGCGGAGGCCGCGATCGCCGATCACGGCACGCAGATCCAGCCGCCTCAGCTGTACAAACCCACCCATCCGCGCGACGGCCCGGTGCGGGAGCTCTCGGGTGACGGGGCGGAGGGCGGCACAGGAGGCACCGGGGCCGGGTCTTCGGGTGGCTTGAACAGATCCTCGGGCGCGCAGCCGGTTCCGGTGGCGGTGCCGCACGACCCACCCGCACCGGACCGCTTCCCCGATCGCGGACCGGCTGATACGGGTGAACCTGCAGGCCCCGGAATGCCAGGTGACGGCATCCCTGGCCCTTCCGGCGGCCCCGACCTGGCCGGCGTCCTGCCGACGCCGTCGACGGTGCCGGCCGCCGGAGGCAGCGGGCTGGTGCCGTCGGGTGCCGGGACGGTGCCGGGTGGCATCGGCGGCCCGAGCGCGGTCATCGGAGGCCCCGGGTCGTTCGGCGTCCCGCCCGGCGTCTTTTCCGGTAGTGGTGTCGGCGGTGGCATGCCGGTGCCGCTCGGCCGTGGTGCTGCACAGCCCGGCAGGCAGGCCGTTCCGGTCCGCAGTGCGATGCCGTCCGGAACGGTGATCGGTTCTCCGGGCACCGGGACCAAGCCCGGAACCGCGGGACGAGGTGCCGCCGCAGGGCGCGGAGCGGCGGGTCAGCAACTGGGCCCGCAGACCGCCGCCAACCGGGCACGCAGGGACGCGGCCGGCCAGGAATCAGCGGACGGCGTGGCCGACCAGACCTGGGAGGTACTTGACGGGGTGACACCGGTCATCGCGCCGGACACCCGGCCTCCGCGTCACGACCCCGGACCCGGTGTCCTCGGACTCCATCGGTGACCGGAAAGGCGCACCGGGCGTTGGTCGGCGGTTCAGCGGCATTGGCCCTGCTGTTCGGCTCCGCCGGTCCCGCCCGGGCGGATTCGGTACGCGATCGAGAATGGCATTTGACGGCGCTCAAGGTTGAGCAGGTGCATCGCGTGACGCGCGGCGCCGGGGTGACGGTGGCGGTGATCGATACCGGAGTCGATGCCAGTCACCGCGATCTGGCCGGTGCTGTGCTGCCGGGCATCGACCTGTTGCCTGACCCGATCGGTGACGGCCGCGACGACGTGGACGGTCACGGAACGTCCATGGCCGGGCTCATCGCTGCGCGAGGGCACGGCAGCGGTGACGGCGTCCTCGGCATCGCGCCGGCGGCGAAGATCCTTCCGATCCGGGCCGGCATCGGTGGGTACGCCACAAGCGGATACATGACCGAGGCGATCGCCTTCGCGAAGAAGAAGGGCGCAGGCGTCGTCAACATGTCCTTCGGCACCACCGACGACGCCCCGTTGCGCGAGGCCGTCCACGCTGCCCGGGAGGCCGACATGGTGCTTGTCGCGTCGGCCGGTAACAAGGGTGCCGCAGGCGAGAACTATCCCGGCATGTATCCCGAGGTCCTGGCCGTAGGCGCTACTGATGAGCGGGGAAACATCGGCACGATTTCGGTGACCGGACCGCACGTCGATCTGACAGCGCCCGGCGTGGACATTGCCGGCATCGACATCCACGGCTCGGGCTATCACGTGGCGAGCGGGACCAGCGACGCGACCGCCATTGTCAGCGGGGCGGCCGCTCTGATCCGGGCGAAGTATCCCGAGCTTTCCGCCGCCGAGGTCGTGCATCGGTTGACGGCTACGGCGACCGATGCCGGGAAGCCCGGCCGGGACGACACCTACGGGTACGGGCGCCTCAACCTGCTCAAGGCGTTGACCGCCGATGTCCCCGCCGCCGCACCGAGCCCGTCGGCCGGTAGCAGCGCCGACGCAGCACCGCCGCGGGCGGCTGATGCGGATGCTGAGCCTCGGCGGATCAGTCCGCTTCTGGTCGGTGGTGTCGCTGCCGGTGGGGTGCTGCTGCTCGGCGGCCTGGTCATAGGCCTCATGGTGGCGCTGCGACGGCGGCAGCCTTAGTCGCCGGCGACGTTGTCGAAGGCCGCTGCCGTGTCAATTGCCAAGGGCGTCGGCTGTTTCTGCGCGGCCTGAACCCGGTCCCGGTCCCCATCCGTGTACCGGGCGAAGGCTGTGGATATCGGTGCACATGCGTACCGGTCGATCGATATGCTGTGACGTCGCGGCGACGGGGGAGGTACGGCATGCCGGACGGGGTGCAGATCCAGACCGATCAGGTCAACGAGTTCGCGCAGGACCTGCGCGCGGACGCGGACAAGGGCTTCGCGTCGGCAGCGGACCGCGGCGCCGACCTCCACGCCCACGGCGTCGTCTTCGGGGCGCACATCGACAGCGCCGCGGTGCTGGCGGCCAAGAAGCGCTACGCGCGGGCCCTCGAGAACACCGACGCGAACCTGCGGACGTACAAGCTGGCGGCCGGCATCCTCGCCGACGTGGCCGAACAGATCGCCCGTGACTTCGCCCACGCCGACATGACCTCCGAAGCCGCCCAGCTCCACGTCCAGAAGCTGCTCAGCGGCGCCATCGCGGACGCCGACCGGGCGATCGCCGAAGGAGCCGCGTGATGGCCGACGGATACTGGGACGGGCTGAACCTCCCCGCCATCTGGAACAAGGTCCAGCACGAGAACGCCTGCACCGGCGCCGACCGCGTCCTCAGCTGGGACTCACTCAGCCAGGAAGTACGCGACCAGCACACCCGCCTGCTCAAGGCGAAAGAGAACCTGGCAGCGGTCTGGCCCCCCGCCCACAACACGTCGGCCCAGGTCTTCCTGCGCTACATGGACGGCCTCGCCGCCTCGATGCAGCAAACCCTCACCCGAGCCGAAGATACCCGCGCCGGTCTGCGCGGCATCATCGAAGCGATCGGCGCGGCCCAGGCGAAGATCCAGCCCCTGGTCGAGGTCCGCGACAACGCGACCCACGACATCATCCCCCGCTGGGCGGACCACGCGGAGGACGAGTACGACGAAAAGGCCCGCCAGGCGATGCGCGAGGCCGAAGCAGCAATCGCCGACCACAGCACCCAGATCCAGCCACCGACGCTGTTTCGTATGGGCGGCATGATCGAAGAACCCTCCGAAGAGATCCCGATCGACGGCGGCGAGTCAACATACGCCGGCGGTGGGGGAGCGACCGGCGGGAACGGCGGGATTGTGAACGGCGGATCCGGACTGGGCGCCCTTCACGCGACACCGATCCCCGTCGAAGTGCCGCACGGCCCGCCGTCCGCCCCCGCGCCTGTCGTCATTCCCGCTGATACCGGGACCGGCGGACCGCCCGGCCGAGTGCAGGGCGGTGGCCCTGACCTGGCGGGCGTCATGCCGCTCACACCCGCACCCGGCACGCCGCCCGCGGCAGGACCGCTGTCTCCGGCGACAGGCGTGATGCCGGGCGGGGGTGCCGTGCCGGGTGGTGGAGCGCTTGGACTCGTGCCGGGAATGGCAGTGGGCGCGGGAGGCAGTGCCATGGGCGGGATGCCGGCCCCGTTCGGCGGGAGGGCGACGCCGGTATCGCGTCAGGCCGTGCCCGTGCGCACGGCGATGCCCTCCGGCGCGGTGATAGGCGGAGGCGGTGCGCCAGGACGAACCGGCCCCGCTGGGGCAACGCGCTCTGGGCGTGCCGCCGGGCCGTCCGTGGTCCAGCCGACCGCCGGAAACCGCGGACGGAATGGCGGCGCTGACGGGGAGACGGTCGATGGAACCGCGGACCAGTCTTGGGAAGTGCTGCAGGGTGTCGCACCGGTCATCGAGCCGGACACCCGGCCGGCGCGCCACGATCCTGGTCCGGGTGTCATCGGGTTGTCCCGGTGAGCCTGTGCTTGGCCCTGGGGCGCGGCGCGCTGGCAGTCGGCGTGACGCTGGCCCTCGTCGGGTCGACGGCGGCTCCGGCCGCCGCCGATTCCGTACGCGACCGTCAGTGGCATCTGTCGGCGCTCAAGGTCGATGAGGCCCACACGATCACGCGGGGAACGGGCGTGACTGTGGGACTCATCGACACCGGAGTCGACGCGAAGCATCGCGACCTCGCGGGAGCTGTCCTCAAGGGGAAGGACTTCGTCGACAGCGGGGGCGACGGGCGCAGGGACTTGGAGGGCCACGGAACGTCGATGGCAGGCCTCATAGTCGGCCGTGGGCATGACGGTGACGATGGCGTCCTGGGTATCGCACCCGGTGCCAAGGTTCTTCCTCTGAGCATCACCCTGGGCTTCTTCGGCAGCAGCGACGAGGCGGCGCAGGCAGTCGGCTATGCGGCGGATCACGGCGCCCGGGTCATCAACATGTCGATCAGTGTTGCCGACGACGCTCCGCTCCACGACGCGATCCGTGCAGCCCGGGCTCGCGACATCGTGGTGGTGGCGGGAGCGGGGAACGAGGGCGATCTTGGCGATGACTTCCCGGGAAAGTATCCGGAGGTTCTGACCGTCGGCGCGGTGGACCGCAAGGGCCGGATCGCAGACTTCTCGATTACCGGGCCGCAGGTCGACCTGACCGCTCCGGGCGTGGACATTGCCAGCCTGGACATCCGCGGCTCGGGCTACCACCTCGCGAGCGGGACCAGCGATGCGACCGCCATCGTGAGTGGGGCGGCCGCTCTGATCCGGGCGAAGTATCCCGAGCTTTCCGCCGCTGAGGTCGTGCATCGGTTGACTGCTACGGCGACCGATGCCGGGAAGCCCGGCCGGGACGACACCTACGGCTACGGGCGCCTCAACCTGCTCAAGGCGTTGACCGCCGATGTCCCCGCCGCCGCACCGAGCCCGTCGGCCGGTGGTGGTGCTCAGGCGGCGTCGCCGCGGGCGGCTGATGCGGATGCCGGGCCTCGGCGGGTCAGTCCTCTTCTGGTCGGTGGGGTGGCTGTTGCTGGGGTGCTGGTGCTCGGTGGGCTGGTCGTGGGGTTCATGGTGCTGCGGCGGCGCTCCTAGTCGATGGAGATGTTGTCGAAGGATGCTGCCGTGTTGAAGACGCGTACGCCGGTTGCTCCCGTGGTGAAGGTCGCGTCGGTCACGGTGAGCTTGAGGGTGCTGTCGGCGTACACCTTGATGGTTGTGCCTGTTGCTTCGATGCGCAGGTGATAGCGGGCGCCGCGGGTGACCGGGAAGGCGGCCGAGGCGAGTTGGCGCCAGTTCTTGTCCGCCTTGCCGAGGATGATGCGGCCCGTGGTGGTCAGGCCGGCGTAGTAGCCGCGGTAGGCGTCCGTGCCCACCGCCGGTTGGGTGGCGCGGAAGACCACGCCCGCGTCGCCCGTGCCTGCGGTGATGGTGACGTCTGCTTCGTACGTGAGGTCGGTCAAGGGTGGGCCGGCCGGGTGGCTGGGGTGACTACGGCGGGTGAAGCCGCTCGGAGGAGACGGCGGCGGTCACCTGCCGCCGGGGTCACCCTTGGCCGCGCGGGCGATGACCTCTTCCGTCGTCAGCGGGCTTTTCGGGTGGTGCGTCAGGCACAGCGGCGCCTGCATCTTCACGAACTCGGCGCCTTCGACGGCCGCGTAGAACTGGCCTCGGCCCAGGCGCCCCACGTCCGAGATCGGGCTGCCCTTGGCGCGGGCGATCTCCTGCGCGGCGTCGATCTGCGTCATGCTCGTCAGCAGGCCGAAGAACTGCGTGGCCGCGTTGCCCGGTATCTGGTTGTGCAGGCCCTTGGGCGCCTGCGTGGCGAAGACCAGGCCGAGGCCGTACTTGCGGGCCTGGGAAGCGAGGACCAGCGTGCTCTGCGTGCACGGCGTCATGGCGCCGGACGGGGCGAGCATCTGCGCCTCGTCCATCACGAACAGCCCGCCCAGCGGCCGATCCCCGGCGGGGTTGCGCTTGATCCAGGCGAACAGGGCCAGCTGGAGCTGGTTCACGAAGGTCTGTCGTTGCCGTTCGTCCGGCAGGCCGACAAAGCTGATCACCGACACGCGGGCCCGGCGGCCGGGCGGCGGGGTGAGCAGCTGACCGGGATCGACCGGTGCGCCGGTGCCGCCGAACAGCGGATCGTTGACCATGGCGGCGGTCAGGAGCTGCGCCATCTTGGCGCCCAGCTTGACGGCGTCCTCGAGCTGGCTGACGCCCTCGGGCAGGGCGTTGAGCATGCCGATGAAGCCTCGCAGATCGCTGGCGCCCGTCGCCGCGTACGCGGTCAGGGCCTCGCGCAGCACCGCCTGGCTGAGCCGGGCCTTCTCGGTCGGGCCGTCGGCGCGGGCGTGCGGCGCCAGCGCGGCCACCGCGGCATCGATGCCCGCGGCCAGCGCGTCGGGGTCGTCGGCGATCTCGGCGAACTCCGGCAGCGGTTGGAAGCTCAGCGGGCGGCCGCTCTGCCGGCGCGGCGTCCAGATGACGACGTCGGTCTCCGCCAGGTATTCCGCTGCGCGCGCGGCATCGCCGGGCAGCCAGGCGCCGGGTGGCTCGGGCCACGCGTCGCCCAGCCGCGCCAGGTCGTTGTTGGGGTCCAGCACGATGGCGGAGACCCCGCGCAGCGCGCACTCTTCCACCAGGCGGCGGATGAGCACCGTCTTGCCGGAGCCCGAGCCGGCGAAGACGGCGGTGTGCCGGCGCAGGGCCTCGAGGTCCACCGTGACGGGGGTGTCGGTGCCGATGATCGAGCCGATCGAGAGGTGGTCGGCCGCCGCGGGCCGCCGGGAGGAAGCGGTCTCTGCCGGCACCTCGGCGGGCGCCACGGGGGACACCGCCGCGGTCGATGTGCCGGCGGGCGGCGCAGGCGACCGGCCCGCGGCCGGCGCGGAGGTGGCCGCCTCGAGCGCCGAACGCAGCAACGAGATCTCCGTGGTGGGGCGGCGGGTCGCGAACCAACCGCGGAGGGCGTCCTCGCCGTACCCCGCGATGAGGTCGCGGAGGGCGGTCAGCCGCGCCACGTCCGCCGGGTCGAACGGCAGGGTGCGGCCGCCGGCCTTCGCGAAGGCGCCGACGACCTCCTTCGTGCGTGCGCCCGGCGACCACGCCGCCGTGCGGAGCAGGAAGAGGCGCCGGCCCGACACGCCCTCCGTGAGGCCGGCGGACGTGACCGCGTTGCGGATGCGGTTGAGCGCCGCGATGTGGTGTGAGGCGCACACGGCTCGGAACGACCAGTGTTCCTCGTTCTCGCCCGCGCTCTCGACGGCGCACCGCAACCGTGCGTGCAGCGCCGGCTTGCCGCCCGCCTGGGGGTCCACGCTGAAGGATTCCCCGGCCGCGCCCTGCTCCGCGATCCAGGCGGTGAGTCCCGCCTTGAGCAGACCGGGTACGACCTGGTCCTCGGTCTGCTGGTCGAGGGCCGGGCCGGGGTCGGCGGAGGCGCAGAGCTCGGCGTAGCGCGCGTCGAGCGCGGCGAAGTGGGACGGCTCGGGGGTGGGACCGGCCGGGGTGCTGTCGGCGGCCGGTTCGGTCACGGACTCCAGCAGGTGCGCCAACTCGTCGACCTGGTCACGGGCCAGGCAGCCGCGGACGTGGCGGTCCACGACCCGCAGCATCTCCCGCGGAGTGAACCGGATCGCCTCGTCGAACGCCGCCGGCAGCACGGGCCACGACGGGTACGGCGGCGTGAAGCCCACGTCGTCGAACTTGACCGCGAACCGGCGCTCGATGATCTGGCGGCCCAGCTCGGCCGACGGGATCTCCTTGAGCCGCATGGCTTCGCGGAACCGGTCCTGCACGGTGTCGGTGGCTTGCCGGCGGATCTCCTGCCAGGTCAGCGGAAGGCAGGCGACCACCGACAGCGATCTCCGGGTGCTCTCCCGCAGGGCCATGAGCCCGCCGGCTATCTGCTCCAGCAACAGGGAGACCTGCCAGTCGGACTGGTCGCGTGCCGACGTGGACTTCACCGACTGGGCGATGAGCACGTCGATCTGGTCCACCGCGATGACGGACGGGCCGGTGAGCGCGAGCAGCCGCGAGATGTCCCGCACGATCTCCTGGGCGGAGCGTTTGCCCCGGCGCATGCCCCACGCGGCTCGGTCACCCGCCTCCTCCTCGTCGTTGGAACACAGGAACGCGTAGCCGACGTCCTGGGCCCGGAGTGAGCTGCACGCCTGCAGGGCGAGGGCGCGGGCGGTGTCCTGGCATTCGATGCCGACCTGGCGGTTGTGCTTGCGGATCAGATCCGCGAAGGCGTCCAGATCGGGGCGGGTGAGCTCGTACTCGCCGATGATGGCGCGCTTCACCGGCCGGGGCGCCTCGATCACCTCGGCGAGCTGTCGCAGGAAGAAGTCGAGCTGAGTGCCACCGTCGGCGTGCGGGCGGGCGAAACCGTCCAGCATGGAGATGGCGGCGCTGTGCCAGAAGGCGCGTGCTTCCAGCAGCTCGATGAGGAAGAAGTAGCCGCCGGCGGTCTGGACGTGTTCCCGTACGGTGCCGAGCAGATGCGTCTTGCCGGTGCCGCGCTGGCCGAGCAGGGCCACGCCGATCGGGCTCTCGTCGGTCTTGCGAGCCTCCTCGACCCCGTCGATGACGAGGTCCAGGACGTGCCGGTGCAGACCCTCCACGTGGTACGGCGAGCGCTGCCAGACGTCGTCCGGGGTCGGAGCCCAGTTGAACCGCAGCGCGTTCAGGGCGCGGCGTTCCGTCTCCTCCATCATCGGCGATCCGTCATGCGCTGATGGCGATCAGATGCTTGGGTTGATTGCCGATGTCGATCGCGGCGGCGCGCTGGCGGTCGGTGAGCACTTTCTGGTTGGACTCCGGCACGAGGTGCACGTCCGGCGCGAGCTGGAGGCGCAGCAGCGCGGCGTCGACGTCCTGCCTGGTCGCTCCCGGCAACTCGGCGCGCAGCTCGTCGAGCATGATGTAGTCGCCGGACTGCGGAGCCAGCGTCGCGTACGCCTTGCGGATGCGGGTCTCGAGGTCGGTCGTCTCCACCCGCTCCGCCGTGCCGCCGGCATCCTCGCGGGCGACGGCGGTGGCGGTCGCGTCGAAGCGGAGCCGGAACACGTTCTGGGCGTCGGTCCCGGTGTGTGCCATCAGCCGTTGCACGTATTCGAGAAGCGATCGGACGACCACGCCCGCCGTGCCCGAGCGGGCCGGCGGCTCCGCGCCGAATTCCTTCTCGGCGCGGTCGTGGCCGGCCTGCGTCAGTTCCAGCGTGATCGGTTTCTCGGTGGTGACGATCAATCCCTTGTCGACCAGCTTCTTGCGCGCGTCCAGCTTGAGGCTTTTGAAGAGCGTCAAAGGCTGTGGACCGGTTCTGATCATCAGCGTCAGGAGGACATACCGCTGTACGGAGGTCAGATCATCCGGCATTCGGGTGCTCCTCTGGGCGCGGCGGCGCGCAAGTGATCATGGCTGTCGGAATGCCGGGGGTTCGGCGGCCACGATTCTTCCGAGGCGGGGGAGAACGCGCAAGATGCATCTCGGCGGCCTGCAGATTCCCGACAGTGGACCAATTGTTGATCTCCGGAACGCCTGATCGCCCGGCCGGTGAGAACCGATCTTGAAATGCATGGTTGCAATACGCCGGGACGCATTGCAGCATTGCGCTCGGCGTTTACCGCGGGTGGGCAGCGGTGCCGCCTGCGGCGAGACGAAGGGGGCGCCTGTGTCGTCCGAGGTCGTGCGATATCAGGTCGATGCGAAGACGGTCGCGCAGTTCGAGATCGAGCCGGTGCCCGGGTTCCAGCCGGCCGGCGCGGACGTCGCCGGGTGGGTCAGGGACGCGGCCGCGCCGGCGATCGAGGCGGCCCGGGAGCTCCTCGGCGCGGTCCGCGAGCTCGCTCCCGACGCCGTGCAGGTCAAGTTCGGCGTCAAGGTGACCGGCACCGCCAACTGGCTCGTGGCGAAGGCCGCGACCGAGGGCAACTTCGAGGTCACCCTGTCGTGGCAGCCCGAGATGCCGCCCGGAAGCGGCGCCGCCGTCGGCGGTTGACGCGGTGACCGCGGCGCCCGACGACCCGTGGACCGTGGCGATCCACGCCGGGGAGAAGGAGCACGGCACCCTCGGCACCGGGGTCGTCGTCGACACCAATCTCGTGCTGACCTGCGAGCACGTGGCCTGCGTCGACGGGCGGCTCCGGGACGAACTGTGGATCTCGTTCCCCCGGTCCGGGGTCCCGTACTGGGAGCGGCGCCGGGTGCGGCAGTGCCTGCACAACGGCCGGCCCGAGCAGAACATCGACCTGGTGCTGCTGGAGCTCGTCGACCCGGTGCCGGTCGCGGTCACCCCGGCTCGGCTGCGCTGCCTGCCGGAGCAGGCCATGGTCGGCCGTCCCTGGTGGACGTACGGCTTCCCGCAGCACACCGAGGGTGGCCGGTCGGCGCACGGCCGGGTGATCGAGAAAGGCGGCTGGGGACGGATCCGGCTGACTGCGGAGTCCGACCCCGGCATCGTGAAGGGCTTCAGCGGCGGGGCGCTGTGGTCGCCCGACTACCAGGCGGTCGTCGGGCTGGTCATCGAGCACGGTCAGGGCGGCGAGGCGCACGCGCTGGCGTTCGGCTACGCCAACGACAAGATGCCGGAGCTGAAGCTGGGCACGCTGGCCGGCTGGCGCCTGGAGGACGCGGACGACGATGCGCTTGCCGCGTGGGGATGGCAGCTGACCACCGACCCGGAGGCGGGGCGCCACTGGTTGCCGCGGGCCCGGGGCGTGGCCGCCGACTCGGAACGCGGTTACCGCTTCCGCGGGCGTGAGACCGCGCTGCGGCACCTCACGGCGTGGCTGGATCGGGACGCGGCCGCCGGGCATCCGCTGATCGTGACCGGGTCGCCGGGCGTCGGGAAGTCCGCGGTCCTCGGCCGGATCGTGACCACGGCCGACCCGGACGTCAACGCCGGGCTGCCGCCCGGCGACACAGCGGTACGGGCCACAGTGGGCTCGGTCTCGTGCGCCGTGCACGCCAAGGGCAAGAACGCGCTCGAGGTCGCCACCGAGATCGCCCGCGCCGTCGGGCTGGGCCTTCCGGCCGCGCCGGTCGACGTGGTCCCGGCGCTGCGTGACCACCTCGCCGGCCGGGGCGAGCGGTTCAACCTCGTGGTGGACGCGCTCGACGAGGCCGCGAGCCCGGAACAGGCGCGGGTGCTGATCCGGGACGTGCTCGTGCCGCTGGCCCGCGACGGCGTGCACGTCGGCGTCCAGGTCGTCGTCGGCACCCGGCGCAAGGACGACCTGGGCCTGCTGCCGGAGGCGTTCGGCGCCGGGGCCCGGATCATCGACCTGGACGCGCCGGAGTACTTCGCCGAGGCTGACCTGGCGGACTACGCCCAGGCGACGCTGCAGCTGCTGGGACAGGAGCGACCGGGCAACCCGTACACCGATCCCGCCGTCGCCGCGCCGGTCGCGCGCCGCATCGCAGCTCTCGCCGAGGGCAACTTCCTCGTCGCGGCGCTGGTGGCCCGGGCGCGGGCGCTGCGCGACGACCGTCCGGCCGATCCGGCCGACGTGGTGTTCGCCGGGACCGTCGGCCACGCGCTCGACACGTACCTGACCGGACTGCCGATGGCCGGCGGCGCGCCGGCCCGGCTGGTGCTGACGGCGCTGGCCTTCGCCGAGACGCCCGGTCTGCCGCTGTCGTTGTGGCGGGCGGCCACCGAGGCACTCGGCGGCCGGGTCACCGAGTCCGAGCTCAGCGCGTTCGCCCACACCTCCGCCGCCAACTTCCTGGTCGAGACAGCGGGTGCCGGGGAGCCCGCGTACCGGCTGTTCCACCAGGCGTTGAACGACGAACTGTGCGCGCAGCGCCCGCACCGGCGGGCCGACGAACAGCGTCTCGTGCGGGCCTGGATCGAGGTCGGCCACGCGACGGGATGGGCCGCGGCGCCCGAGTATCTGCTCCGGCTGCTGCCCGGGCACGCCGCCCGCTGCGGCCTGCTCGACGACCTGCTCGCCGAGGACGAGTACCTGCTGCACGTCCATCTGGACCGGCTGCTCCGGGTCGTCGACGCGGTGACCGGCGAGGCCGGGCGGGCGCGCGCGAACCTGTTGCGGCGTACGCCCATGGCGCTCGGGGCGCCGGCCGCGGAACGGGCGGCGCTCTTCTCGGTGGTGGACCGGCTCGACGGGCTGGGCAGCGGCTTCCTCGCCGTCGGGGCGCCGTACCGGGCCCGCTGGGCGCATACCCCACCGCGGCAGGAACGCACCGTTCTCGAGGCGCACTCGCAGGCCGTGTACGACGTCTGCGCGATCGAGGTCGAGGGTCGTAACCTGCTGGCCTCGGCGGGGGAGGACGGCACCGTACGGCTGTGGGATCCGCTGACGAATCAGTCCGAGCACCGCCTCGACTGCCACGACGACTCGGTCCGTGGGGTGTGCGCCGTACGGGCGGGCAGCGACACCCTGCTCGCCACCGCCAGCCACGACGGCACGATCTGTCTCTGGGACCCGATCAGCGGCAACCGGGTCCACCGGCTCGCCGGCCACGAGGATTGGGTCCGCAACATCTGCACTGTGCCGCTGCCGCACGGCGATCTGCTGGCCTCCGCGGGCGACGACTGGACCGTACGGATCTGGGATCCCGCGTCCGGCGAGGCGCGGCACGTCCTGAGCGGTCACACCGGCTGGGTGACCGCGGTGACGCACGTCCCGGCGGGCCCCGCCGGGATGCTCGCATCCACCGGGTTCGACGGCACGGTTCGCCTGTGGGATCCGCTGACCGGGCGGCTGCTGCACAAGCTCAGCGGTCACCGCGGCTGGGTGACCACGCTCTACGCGGCCCGCAGCGGCGGCCGGACCCTGCTCGCCTCGGCCGGCTACGACGGCACGGTCCGTTTGTGGGACCCCCTGACCGGCGAGGGCGTACGCCACTTCGAGACGGGAAGCGGCGCCCTGACGGACCTGTGCACCGTGGAGACCGGTAACGGTTGCCTGCTGGTGTCCACCGGGGAGGACGGCGTCATCCGGATGTGGGACCTGGCCTCCGGCGCCCAGCGTCCCCCGCTGCGGGGCCACTCCAGCTGGATCCGGGCCGTCTGCGAGCTGCCCCTGGCGGACCGCAACGTCCTGGCCACCGCCGGGGACGACGGGACCGTGCGGCTGTGGGATCCCGACGGCGGGTCGTCCGGCCCGGTCACGGGTGGACGCCCCCTGGGAGCCGTGACGGCGCTGTGTGAGGTGGTCAAGGACGACCACCGCCTGGTCGCGGCCGCCGGCAGCGACGGGACCATACGGCTCCTGGACCCTCGCGACGGCGAGGTGCGCGCTGAGCTGTCCGGCGAGTCGGGACCGGTCAACGGCCTGTGCCCGGTCGTGGACGAAGGAGTCGTGCACCTGGCAGCCGCGAACGGCGACGGAACGGTGCGGCTCTGGGAGGTCCGGTCCGGCGAACGCAGCCGCGACATGAGCGAACACTTCGACTCCGTCAACGCCGTCTGCGTCCTGGAGACGGACGACGGCGTCATCATGGCCTCGGCCGGGGACGACGCGACCGTACGCCTCTGGAAGCCGCACGACGCCAAGGTCCGGGAAGGGCTCACCGGGCACGGAGACTGGGTCACGAGCCTGACGGTGGTGGAGCGCAGCGGCCGCGAGGCGCTGGCCTCGGCGGCCAAGAACGGCACGGTGCGCCTCTGGGACAGCGACGGGGCGGCGCTCTGGGATCAGCACGGCCATCCGGACGCGGTGAATGCCCTCTGCGCCGTGACGGTGGCGGGCGAGCCGGTTCTCGTGTCGGCGGGCGCCGACGGGGTGCTCCGGCTGTGGGATCCGCGCGACGGGCGCCCGCTCGCGGAGCTGGCCGGGCACTCGGCCTCGGTGACCGGGGTCTGCACCCTGGCGTACGGGGGCCGGGACATCCTCGTCTCGACGAGCCTGGACCGGACCGTGCGGCTGTGGGATCCGGGCGGCCCCCGCCTGCTGCGCAGCATCCCGGTCTACCACCCGGCCCTCAGCTGCCGGTTCGTGGACGGAACCCTCGTGGTGGGGCTCGCGCAGGGACTGCTGGCCCTCGCCGTGTCAGGTGAAGCCGGCCGGATGTGAGGTGCTTTTCCGGTACGGATCGGGTAGGTGGTGATCACGTTGTTCCCCACCGAAGGGAGACCTGATGAGTGCCGCGGCAGAACCGGCCACCGTGCAGCAGTGCCTGCGGGCCGGAGCCGGCTTTTCGCTGGGTGACCGGAACTGGATCGCCGAGCAGTTCGCCACGCTCGACGCCCGGCTGGCCACGTTCCCGGCCGAGACCACCGAGCTGGAGGTCTCGGTGAAGGACCGGGAGGCGCGCGGGCAGAAGGTCACGCTCGAGTGCTGGATCGCGGGCCGGCAGAAGATCGTCACGACGTCCGGCGAGGAGGATCTGCACGCCGCCCTCAACGACGTCCGCGACGACCTGCGGCGGCGCCTCGACGACGCGAAGACCCGGCAGGAGCCGCGGCACAACCGCCACCTGCGGGCCGGGCTCGGCGACCTGCCGCAGGAGGAAGAACCGGTGATCTGACGCCCGCGCGGGCGGAGAAATTCTTCTCTTCTTGCCTTCGCGAGAAGATGTGGAGGCCGCCCCGCGGCGCACGTCTGGTGCCGCGCGGGCGTCCCTCCGCAGCATGGGGCGCATGAGCCTGATCCTCGCCCCCGGAACCGCCTGGACAGACATTCTCGACCGGGTCCGCACCGCCGTGCCCGAAGCCGTCGCCGGCAACCGGCTGCGCAACCTGTACGGCGGCACCTGGCACGACGGCGGGACGCCCGCTGAGCTGCGTACCCCCGTCGACGGGTCCGTGATCGCCGAGGTCTCCCGGATCGGCGCGGGCACCGCCGCCGAGGCCGTGCGGGCCGCCGCGCGGGAGCACCACGACTGGGCCGGAACGCCGCTCGGCGAGCGCAAGGCGCGGGTGGCCGTGGCGGTCGAGGCCCTGACCACGCACCGGGACCTGCTCGCCCTCGCCCTGGTCTGGGAGATCGGCAAGCCGTGGCGGCTGGCCTGCGCCGACGTGGACCGCGCCCTCGACGGCGTGCGGTGGTACCTGGAGGAGATCGACCGGCAGGCCGCCGGGCGCGAGCCCCTGCCGGGACCGGTCAGCAACATCGCCTCGTGGAACTATCCGATGAGCGTGCTGGTCCACGCCGAGCTGGTGCAGCTGCTGGCCGGCAACGCGGTGGTGGCGAAGACGCCGTCGCAGGGCGGCGCGGTCTGCCTGACGCTCGCGCACGCCCTCATGGTCCGCGCCGGGCTGCCGGTCACCCTGCTGTCCGGCAGCGGTGACGAGCTGTCCGAGGTGATCGTCCGGGCGCCGGAGATCGGGGCGGTGGCGTTCGTCGGCGGGCGGTCGAACGGCGGGAAGGTCGCCGCGGCCCTGCTCGACTCCGACAAGCGGCACTTCATCGAGCAGGAGGGCCTCAACGCGTGGGGGATCTGGGAGTTCTCCCAGTGGGACTCGCTCGCCGCCCACCTGCGCAAGGGCTTCGAGTACGGCAAGCAGCGCTGCACCGCGTACCCGAGGTTCGTCGTCCAGCGCGACCTGGTCGGCTCGTTCCTCGACGTCTACCTGCCCGTGGTGAAGTCCGTGCGCTTCGGTCACCCGCTGGCCGTGTCGGCGCCCGGCGAGCCGCTGCCGGAGCTGGACTTCGGGCCGCTCATCAGCGCCGCCAAGGCCGGCGAGCTGCGGCGCAAGGTGGACGAGGCGGTCCGCGGGGGCGCGGTGCCGCTGCATCGCGGCGCGGCCGCCGAGGGCCGGTTCCTGGAGGGTCAGAACATCGACGCGTACGTGGCCCCCACGGCGCTGCTGGCCCCGCCGGGACGCTCGCGGCTCATGCACGCCGAGCCGTTCGGACCCGTCGACACGATCATCGTGGTGGACACCGAGGACGAGCTGCTGTCGGCGATGAACGCGAGCAACGGCGCGCTCGTGGCCAGCCTCGCGGTCGACGACGAGGAGCTGGCGGCCAAGCTCGCGCAGGATGTGCACGCGTACAAGGTGGGGATCAACAAGCCGCGTTCGCGGGGCGACCGGGAGGAGACGTTCGGCGGCCGCGGGGCGTCCTGGAAGGGCGCGTTCGTCGGCGGCGACCTGCTCGTGCAGGCGGTCACGCTGGGCGAGCCGGGGGAGCGGCTGTACGGCAACTTCCCCGATTACACGAGCTACCCGTCCACGCCGTAACGTCGGACGGCGTGCCGAGGACCCTGCGAATCACCACGCGCAACGCCACCTTCCAGCAGTGGCAGGCGCTGCTCGACAACCGGACGAAACGGCACCGCGCCGGCGAGTTCCTCGTGCAGGGCGTACGCCCCATCTCGCTGGCGGTGGAGCACGGCTGGGAGATCCGCGCGCTGCTCACCGTGGACGGCCCCGCGCTGTCCCGGTGGGCGCGCGAGCTCGTCGAGACCGCCGGGGCGCCGCGGGCGGTGCTCTCCGCCGAGCTGATGCGCGAGCTGGGCGGCAAGGACGAGGAGTCGCCCGAGCTGCTGGCCGTGGTGGGCCTGCCGGCGGACGACCTCGCGCGGATCCCCGTCCGCCCGGACCTGCTCGTCGTGGTCTTCGACCGGCCCACGACCCCGGGCAACGTCGGCACGCTGGTGCGCTCGGCGGACGCGTTCGGGGCGGCCGGGGTGATCGTCACCGGGCACGCGGCTGATCCGTACGACCCGCGGGCCGTCCGCGCCAGCACCGGCTCGCTGTTCGCCCTGCCCGTCGTACGAGTGCCGAGCCATCGGGAGGTGCTCGAGTGGACGGGCGGGCTCGGCGTACCCGTGCAGATAGTCGGCACCGACGAGCGCGGGCCGGTCGACATCGCCGAGCACGACCTGACCGGGCCGACCGTCCTCGCGGTCGGCAACGAGACGCACGGCCTGAGCGCCGCCTGGCGTGACGCCTGCGACCGGATGGTCCGCATCCCGATCACCGGCGCGGCCAGCTCGCTGAACGCCGCGTCGGCGGCGACCGTGGCGCTGTACGAGGCGGCCCGTCAACGCCGGTCCCGATAATCCCTCACCCGCACGCCGCGCACGCCGAAGGTAAGGACGTGCGTGGAATCTCTCTCAGCGTCGGCAAGCGTCTCGGCCTATCCTACTTCCTGCTCACCCTCCTGATCGTCGTCGCCGCCGGCGCGGGCTGGTGGGGGCTGCGGCAGCAGAGCGACACTCAGCGCCGGCTGGCCGCCCTCGAGCAGGTACGCGACGACATCCAGCTCGCCAAGTACTACGCCGCCGACGTCACCGGATGGCAGGGGCTCGTGGTCGCGGACGCGGGAGCGTTCGGGTACGCGTACGCGACGGGCCCCGACGGCTACAACCGCCAGGGCGAACTGAAGAGCAAGCAGGCGATCTACGACAGCCTCGCGGCGGCGCACACGCAGGACATGACCGCCTCGGAGCGGGCCACGTTCGCGCAGCTCAAGCCCGCCTGGGACGACTTCTTCCGGTGGGACGACAAGATCATGCAGTGGCTGGCGAGCGACGACACCGCCGGCCGCGCCAAGGCCATGACCAGCATCAACGGCGGTGAGGCGGCCGACTCGTACGGCAAGGTCCTCGACATCACCGAGGCGCTGGACAAGTCCGTGAACGCGCGGGCCGAGCAGGTCCGCGCCGACGCCGCCCGGGTCCGCGACACCAGCGTGCAGGTGCTCGGCGGCGCCCTCCTGCTGGCGCTGGTCCTGGCCTTCGTCATGGGCACATGGGTCACCCGGTCGGTGGTCCGGCCGCTGACCGTGGTGGTCGCCGCGCTGGGCCGCCTGGCCCGCCGCGACCTCACCGCCCGCGCCGACCTGTCCCGCCGCGACGAGCTGGGCCGCCTCGGCGACGCGCTGAACACCACCGCCGAATCGTTGCGGGAGACCGTCGCCGTGATCGCGACGCACGCGGGCACGATCTCCTCCGCCTCGGAGGACCTGTCCCACGTGTCCGCCCGGGTCGCAGACTCCAGCGGGCACATCGAGACCCAGGCGACGGCGGTCGCCCGGGCGGCCCAGGACGTGTCCGGCAACGTGCGCACGCTCGAGGCGGGCAGCCACGAGATGGGCCTGGCGATCGACGAGATCAGCCGCAGCGCCGGGGAGGCCGCCCGGGTCGCCGTCGAGGCGGTGGGCGTGGTCGAGCAGACCAACGTCAGCGTGAGCAAGCTGGGCGACTCGTCCGCCGAGATCGGCGCGGTGGTCCGGATGATCACGTCGATCGCGGAGCAGACCAACCTGCTCGCGCTCAACGCCACCATCGAGGCCGCGCGGGCCGGCGAGATGGGCAAGGGGTTCGCTGTGGTGGCCGGCGAGGTGAAGGACCTGGCCCAGGAGACCGCCAAGGCGACCGACGACATCGCCCGGCTCGTGCAGGCCATTCAGGCCGACACCGGCGACGCGGTGGGCGCGATCGCCCGGATCGGGCAGGTGGTGAGCCGGATCAGCGACTACCAGACGATGATCGCGGCGGCGGTCGAGGAGCAGACCGCCACGACCGGCGAGATGGCCCGCAACGTCACCGAGGCGGCGGAGAGCAGCCGGGACATCGCGGCCAACATCGGCGGCGTCTCGACGGCGGTCGGCGAGACCACGGCCATCGTCCGGCAGGCCCGCGAGTCGGCGGAGGACCTCGCGCGAACGAGCAGCGAGCTGCAGAAGCTGGTGGCCGGCTTCGCCGTCTGACGCGATCCAGCTAACACTCCCTCAGCCCGGGCGGTGATCCGGCCGAGGAGATTGTCGTGCGTCTTTCCAATCTCAGCGTCGGCAAGCGGCTCGGCGCGTCCTTCCTGGTCCTGGTCGTCCTCATCGTGGTGGCGGCCGCCGCCGGCTGGTGGGGCATGCGCCAGCAGAGCGGGTCCCAGAGCCGGGTGGCGGTCCTGGAGCGGCTCCGCAGCCAGATCCAGGACGTCGAGTACTACGCGGCCGACGTCTCCGGATGGCAGTCGCTGTGGGTCAACGACGTCGCCGCGTACGGCTTCGCGTACCTCAGCGGGCCCGACGAGTTCAACCGCGAGGGCCTGCTCGACTCCAAGAAGTCGGTGTACGAGCTGCTCGCGAAGATCGACACCAAGGGCCTGACCCCCGCCGAGCGCACGACGTTCGCCAAGCTCAAGCCAGCCTGGGACGACTTCTTCGCCTGGGACGACAAGATGCTGTCCTGGCTGCAGGCGGACGACAGCCGGGCCACGCTGCGCCGGGTCATGGACAGCATCAACGACGGGCCGGCGTCCGACTCGTGGGCCGCCGTGCTGGATGTCACCAGCGAGCTCTACAAGTCGGTCCAGGCGCGCGCCGCGAAGCAGACCGAAGCGGCGGCTGACGTCCGCAGGACCAGCGAGCAGGTGCTCGGCGGCACGCTGGTGCTGGCCCTGGTCCTCGCGATGCTGCTGGCGCTCTGGGCGACCCGGTCGGTCGTGCGCCCGCTGAACGTCGTGGTCGCCGCGCTGGGCCGCCTGGCGCGGCGGGATCTGACCGCGCGTACCGACCTGCATCGCGGCGACGAGCTGGGCCGGCTCGGCGACGCCCTGAACACGACCGCGGAGTCGCTGCGGGAGACCGTCGCCGCGATCGCCGGGCACGCCGGCACGATCGCCACCGCCTCCGGCGACCTGTCGCGGATCTCCGCGCGCGTCGCGGACTCGAGCGAGGACGTGGACTCGCAGGCCGCCGCGGTCGCCCAGGCGGCCGGCGATGTCTCGGGCAACGTCCGCACGCTGGAGGCGGGCAGCCGGGAGATGGGCTCGGCCATCGACGAGATCAGCCGCAACGCCGGCGAGGCGGCCCGGGTCGCGGCCGAGGCGGTCACCGTCGTCGACCGGACCACCGTCAGCGTCGGCAGGCTGGGCGAGTCCTCCGCCGAGATCGGCGCGGTGGTCCGGATGATCACGTCGATCGCCGAGCAGACCAACCTGCTGGCCCTGAACGCGACCATCGAGGCGGCGCGGGCCGGCGAGATGGGCAAGGGCTTCGCGGTGGTGGCGGGCGAGGTCAAGGACCTGGCCCAGGAGACGGCGAAGGCGACCGAGACCATCGGCCGCCTGGTGCAGACGATCCAGTCGGACACCGGCGACGCGGTCGGCGCGATCGCGGAGATCGGCAGCGTGGTCAGCCGGATCAGCGACTTCCAGACGCTGATCGCCGCGGCGGTCGAGGAGCAGACCGCGACCACCGGCGAGATGGGCCGCAACGTGGCGGAGGCGGCGCAGAGCAGCCGGGACATCGCCGCCAACATCACCGGTGTCTCCACCGCGGTCGGCGGGACCACCACTGTCGTGCGTGAGGCGCAGGCCTCGGCCGAGGAACTCGCCCGCACGAGCAGCGAACTCGAGAAGCTGGTCGCCGGATTCACCGTCTGACCCGTACGGTCGCAGCATGGTGCCCACGCTGCGCTCGATCGTGGACCCGGCCTGGCTGGCGTCGACGGTGGCGCGGGAGTACGGGCTGGAGGTCTCCGGCTGCGTGCTCCTGCGCTCCCTCGTCAACGACGTCTACCGGGTCGACACCCCGGCGGGCCCGCGCGTCCTGAAGCTCTACCGCACCGGCTACAGCGCGGCCGGCCGGGAGGTCGCGCTCGCCGCGCACGTCGGTTCCGGCGTCGCGCAGGGCGTCCCGCTGGCCGACGGCAGCCCGGCGGGCACGATCGAGGCGCCCGAGGGCGCGCGCGCCTTCACGCTGTGGGAGTGGGTGCCCGGCGCGAAACCGGCGAAGCCGCGCACCGACGAGCTTTACCACCGCTTCGGCATCGCCACGGCGGCGTTCCACGAGGCGGCTTCCGGCTTCGAGGCTCCGTCCGCGGTGGACCCTGCAACGCTGCTGGACGACGTCCTGGCCAGCCTCCCGGACCCCGAGGACCGCCGGCTCACCGCCGCCCTGACCGCCGAGGCCGCGAGCCGGGTCGCCGGGGCCGGGCTCGAGCGCGGGATCTGCCACGGCGACGTCACCCTGGACAACGTCCACGCCGACGGCGACCGCCTGGTCTTCTTCGACCTCGACTGCGCCGCCGAGAACTGGCTCGCCGCGGATCTCAGCCCGGTCGCGGCCACCCCGCAGTGGCCGGCCTTCCTGGCCGGTTACCGTACGGTCCGGGAGCTGCCCGATACGGCGGTCGGGGCGCTGCCGTGGCTCGACGTCCTGCTCCGCATCGGCTACCTGCACTTCCACCTGTACGCCAAGCCGGCCATGCGGGGCACCGAGTCGCTCACCGAGGGCTGGGTCGACCAGAACCTGGGCCAGCTGCGGGCCGCGGCCGGGTGGCTGCTCCCCGAGTGGGAGACGTGAGCGCGGATGGGGCTGCTGGAACGCGACGACGCGCTGGCCGACCTGACGAGGCTGCAGGCGGAGAGCGCGGGCGGCGGCCGGATCGCGCTCGTCGCCGGTGAGGCCGGCGCCGGCAAGTCCAGCCTGGCCGCCGAGTTCGCGCGGTCGGTGCGGCAGCGGGCGCGGGTGCTCTGGGGCGCATGCGACCCCCTGCTGACCCCGCGGGCGCTCGGGCCGCTGCACGACATCGCGAAACAGGCGGGTGGCGCGCTGCGTGACCGCATCGGGGACGACGACCGCGGGGCCATCTTCGACGCGGTCCTGGACGCCCTCGACGGTCCCCGGCAGTCCCGGCGCCCGGTGGTCGTCATGGAGGACCTGCACTGGGCCGACGAGGCCACCCTGGACCTCGTCGCGTTCCTCGGCCGCCGGCTTCCGCTGTGCCGGGCGCTGCTGCTGCTCACGTACCGCGACGACGAGATCGGGCCGGACCACCCGCTGCGCGGCGTGCTCGCCGGGCTGCCCCGCGGACCGGTCCGCCGGCTGACCCTGCCGCCGCTGTCGGCCGGGGCCGTCGCGGAGCTCGCGCGCCGGGCCGGCCGGCCCTCCGCCCCGGTGTACGCACAGACCGGCGGAAACCCGCTGCTGGTCACCGAGGTGCTGGCGGCCGGCGGCTCCGAGGTGCCGGCGACCGTACGCGACCTCGTGCTGTCCCGCCTGCGCGCGCTGTCACCCGCCGCCCGCGACGCCGCCGCGCTGGTGTCCGTCGTGCCCGCGCACGCCGAACCGGCCCTGCTCGCCGGGCACGCCGCGGGTGTCGACGAGTGCCTGGCCGGCGGGGTGCTCACCGCCACGGCGGGCGGGGTGGCGTACCGGCACGAGCTGCTGCGCCGCGCGGTCGAGGAGTCGCTGTCACCCGTACGGCGGGCCGCCCTGCACGCCGGCATCGTGGCCCTGCTCGACGGCGACCCCGGCGTCGACCCGGCCCGGCTCGTGCACCACGCCCACCACGCCGGCCTCGCCGCGGCCGTGCTGCGCTGGGCTCCCGTGGCCGCCCGGCGCGCCGCCGCGGTGGGCGCCAACCGGCAGGCCGTCGCGCACTACGAGACCGCGCTGCGGCATGCCGCCGGGGTGCCGGACGAGCAGCGGGCCGGGCTGCTGGAGGCATACGCGACGGTGGCGTACCTGGCCGGGCTGAACGAGGAGGCCCTGCGCGCACGGCAGGAGGCGCTGGCGATCCGGGAGGCGGCCGGCGACACCGCGCTGATCGGCGAGAACCTGCGCTGGGTGTCGCGGCTGTCCTGGTGGACCGGGCGTACGGAGCAGGCCCGGGCGGCCGGGACGCGGGCGGTCGGCGTGCTGGAGCCGCTCGGCCCGGGGCCGCAGCTCGCGATGGCGTACAGCAACCTGTCCCAGCTGCGGATGCTCGCCAACGACGAGACCGCGGTCGCGTGGGGCGAGCGGGCGATCGCGCTGGCCCGGCGCTTCGGCGACCTGGACACCGAGGTCCACGCCCTGGTCAACGTCGGCTCCGCCCGGCTGCAGCTGGGTGACCCGGCGGGCGGGGAGGAGCTGGAACGGGCGCACCGGATCGCGGCCGCGGCCGGGCTCGACGACCACGCCGTCCGGGCCCTGGTGAACCGGGCCGGCATCGCCGTGGAGTGGTACGAGCTCGACATCGCCGAGCAGGTGCTGGACCGGGTGCTCGCGTTCGCCGAAGCCCGCGACCTCGGCGGGTACGCCCGGCACCTGCTCGGATACCGGGCCACGGCACGGCTGGCCCGCGGCGACTGGCCGGGCGCCGAGGCCGACGCGTCGCAGGGGCTCGCGGGGCCGCCGCAGCGCGGGCCGTTCCGCTGCCCGGCCCAGGTGACGCTCGGGCTGCTGCGGTCGCGCCGGGGTGCGCCGGGCGCGGACGAGATGCTGGGGGAGGCGGCGGTGTCCGCGTACGAGGCCGGCGAGCTGCAGTTCGTGGGTCCGGTCGCGGCCGCGCTCGCCGAGCACCACTGGACGGCCGGCGATCCGGGCCGGGCGCTGGAGGAGGTGCGCCGCGGTCTGCCGCTCGCCGTACGGGTCGGGCATCCGTGGCTGGCCGGGCGGCTCGCGTACTGGCAGTGGCGGTGCGGCGGGCCGGCCGTCGTCGACGGGATCGCGGAGCCGTACCGGCTGCTCATCCAGGGGGACGTGCCCGGTGCGGCCGCGGAGTGGGAGCGGCGCGGATGTGCGTACGCGGCGGCGGAAGCGCTGGCGTGCGGCGACGACGAGGAAGCCGGCCGGGCGCTGCAGGTGTTCGACCGGCTCGGCGCGACGGCCACGGCCCGGCGGGTCCGGGCGGAGCTGCGGCGTCGCGGCGCCCCGGTGCCCCGCGGCCCGCGCCCGGCGACCGCGGCGGATCCGGCCGGCCTGACCGCCCGGCAGCGTGAGGTGCTGGGGCTGCTCGCCGAGGGTCTCAGCGACGCCGAGATCGCCGGGCGGCTGTCGTTGTCGGCCAAGACCGTCGGGCATCACGTGTCGGCGGTGCTGGCGAAGCTCGGCGTACCGTCGCGGGGACAGGCCGCCGCGATCGCCCGGCGTCGATCGCCGAACATGGGGAATGCTCCCCACGCGTGAGCCCGCCGGCGGTTCCTACCGTCACCGCCATGACGACTTCTCCCACGCTGGACGGCATCAAGGCACGCCAGCAGAAGACCTGGGCCAGCGGCGACTACGGCGCGGTGGCGGCCCTCATCCAACCCATCTCCGAGCAGCTGGTGCAGGCCGCGGACATCTCCGCCGGCTCGCGGGTCATCGACGTCGCCACGGGTACGGGCAACGCCGCGATCGCCGCCGCCCGCTGCCTGTGCGAGGTGGTCGGCGTCGACTACGTACCCGGCCTGCTGGAGCGCGCCCGCGCCCGGGCCGCCGCCGAGCACCTGCCGGTCCGGTTCGTCGAGGCCGACGCCGAGGACCTGCCCTGCGACGACGGCGAGTGGGACGCGGTGCTGTCGGTCGTCGGCGTCATGTTCGCGCCGGACCAGGAGCGGGCGGCCGCCCAGCTGACCCGGGTGTGCCGGCCCGGCGGGACGATCGCGCTGGCCAACTGGACGCCGGACGGGTTCATCGGCGACCTGTTCCGCACGGTCGGCCGCCGGGTGCCGCCGCCGCCGGGCATCCGCGCTCCCGTCGAGTGGGGAACCGAGCCGCGGCTGCGCGAGCTGTTCGGCGACCGGGTGACGGACCTGCGGGTGAACCGGCGCGAGTTCGTGTTCCGCTTCGCCTCGCCCGAGGCGTTCGCCGACTACTTCCGGGCCTGCTACGGGCCGACGCTCAAGGCCTTCGAGGCGCTGGGTGAGGCCGACGGCAAGCTGCTGTACGCCGACCTCGTCGACCTCGTCCGGCGCCACGACGTCGCCCGCGACGGCACGACGAAGATCCCGTCCGCGTACGTGGAGGTGCTCGCCACCCGTACCGGATCCTGACTCACGCGGCCTGGGTCAGGCCGTTGAGGATGGTGGTCAGCCGGCCGGCGCTCGCGGTGCCGAGCTTCTCCAGCTCCATCCGCAGCACCGGCGCGGCGAGCTTCGCGAGCCCGTGCACCTCCAGGTCCACGCGGTAGGTGACCTCGCTGCCGGCCGGCGCGGGCCGTACGGTGACCGTCTCGGTGGAGCCCGCGCCCTCACTGTGCCCGGCGAAGACCAGCCGGTCGCTCCCGGCCTCCACCAGGGTGTACGTCAGCTCGGCGCGTACCCCGAGGATCCGTGACTCGCCGTGCCAGCTCGCGCCCACGGCGACCGGGCCCCCGCCGACCCGGGTGGCGCGCCGGCCCGCGGGATCCCAATCGGCGCTGTTGCCGAGATCGCGCAGGTACGCCAGCACGGCCGGAACCGCCGCCGCGACGGTGAAGGTGCGCGAGACCGTGATCATCGTCATCCCTCCGGCGCGGCCGACCGCCTCCACGATAAGGCCCGGCCGGGCCCGGCGATGTCGCCTTCCGGCGGAACCTTCCCGGTCACGGCACCCGGAAGGTCCGGACGTAGCGCCGCTGCCAGGGCGTCTCCACCGCGTGCCGGTCGTAACCCGCGCGGACGAAGGCGACCGCCTCGCCCGGCGGCACGCCGTCGAGGACCGCCAGGCAGGCCAGGGCCGTGCCGGTGCGCCCGCGGCCGCCGTGGCAGGCCACCTCCACGCGCTCGGTGCCGGCCCGTTCCCAGGCCTCGCGCAGCAGCGCCGCCGCGAGCGTCCGGTCGGTGGGCAGCCGGAAGTCGGGCCAGCGCAGCCAGCGGCTCTCCCAGGCGGTCGGCGGTGGCGGCGCACCCAGCAGGTAGACGCCGAAGCCGGGGCCGGGCCCCGGCGGCACCGGCCGGCGCAGGCCCCGGCCGCGGACCAGGCGGCCGGACGGCAGCGCGAGCACACCCGGATCTCCGTGGTCCCACCCCATGCGCGCCATTGTGCTCGCGGGGACGCCGGGCCGTCCGCTAGGCTCGCGCCGTGTTCAGCATCAGCCGCGAGCGACGCCGGATCATCACCCTCCGGTCGAGCTGACACGCGTCCTCCACCGGCGGGCCTCCGCCGGTGTCGCAGGAACCCCTCGTGGCCCCGGGCCGGCCCGCCCCGTCCCGTCGATGGGGTCCGACATGAATCTCGAAGCACTGCTCTCCGCGCGGCTCGGCGCCGCGCTGGCCGAGGTCGCGCAGGCGGCCGTCGATCCGGCCGTACGGCGCTCGCAGTTCGCCGACTTCCAGTCCGGGGCGGTGCTGCCGCTGGCCCGCAGCCTGGGCCGCCCGCCCCGGGACATCGCGGCGGACGTCGCCGGCCGCGCCGACCTGGCGGGCGTGGCCACGGCCGAGGTGTCCGGGCCCGGCTTCCTCAACCTCACCGTCGCCGACGAGGTGCTCGCCGCCGCGGCGGACCGGCTGGCGTCCGACGCCCGGCTCGGCGTGGCCCCGGTCGCGCGGCCGCAGACCGTCGTCGTCGACTACTCCGGGCCGAACGTCGCCAAGGAGCTCACCGTGGGGCATCTGCGCTCCACCGTGATCGGCGACGCGCTGGCCCGGACGCTCGAGTGGCTCGGGCACCGGGTGGTGCGGGTCAACCACCTCGGTGACTGGGGCACGTCGTTCGGCATGCTCATCGAGCACCTGCTGGACCGGGGCGTGACCGGGGCCGGGCAGGCCGGCGATCTCACGGCGTTCTACCAGGCGGCCCGGGCCAGGTTCGACACCGACGACGACTTCCGCACCCGGTCGCGGCTGCGGGTCGTGCGGCTGCAGGCAGGCGACGAGGAGACACTGCGGCTGTGGCGCGGGCTCGTCGCGAGGTCGCAGCGGTACCTGCTGGACACGTACGAGCGGCTCGGGGTGACCCTCACCGAGGGTGACTTCGCGGGGGAGAGCTTCTATCAGGACAAGCTCGCGTCGGTTGTGGACGAGCTGCAGGCCAAGGGCCTGCTGGTGGAGAGTGACGGCGCGCTGTGCGCGTTCCCGGCCGGCTTCACCGGCCGCGACGGCGGCCCGCTCCCGCTGATCGTGCGCAAGAGCGACGGCGGATTCGGGTACGCGGCCACGGACCTGGCCGCCCTGCGCCACCGGGTCCGCGACCTCGGCGCGACCCGGCTGCTCTACGTCGTCGGCGCACCCCAGCGGACCCACTTCCGGATGGTGTACGCGGTGGCCGCGGCGGCCGGCTGGCTGAGCGACGGGGCGAGCGCGGAACACGTCGGTTTCGGCTCGGTGCTGGGCGCCGACGGCAAGATGTTCCGCAGCCGGGCCGGCGACTCGGTGAAGCTCACCGACCTGCTCGACGAGGCCGTGGCGCGGGCTGCCACCCTCGCGCCGGGCCCGGAGGTCGCCGCGGCGGTGGGCATCGGCGCGATCAAGTACGCCGACCTGGCCAACGACCGCATGTCCGACTACGTCTTCGACTGGGACCGGATGCTGGCCCTGACCGGCAACACCGGCCCCTACCTGCAGTACGCGTACGCCCGGATCCGCTCGATCCTCGACCGGGCCGGCGAGTTCACCCCGGCGGTCACGATCGGCCACCGGCTGGAACGGGCGCTGACGCTGGAACTGCTGGCGTTCGAACCGGCCGTGCTGGCGGTGGGGGAGTCGCTGGAGCCGCACCGGCTGACCACGTACCTGTCCGGGCTGGCGGGGGTGTTCAGCGCCTTCTACGAGCAGTGCCCGGTGCTCTCCGCGCCGGACGGCGTACGCGAGAGCAGGTTGTCGCTCTGCCTGCTCACCGGGCGGACCCTGCGGCGCGGGCTGGACCTGCTCGGTATCGCCACCCCCGCACGGCTGTAGCGGGTCAGGAGGGCCGGCCCTCCTCCTTGACGACCCCGAGCAGGGGTGGGTTCGTGCCGGCCGGGTCCCACGTCGGCCCGGCCGCACGGGTCCACTCCAGCCGGCCGAAACCCGGCCAGATGCGCTGGGTGAGGGCCCGGCCGGCGTGCACCCGGTCGGCGGCCCGGCGGCGGCGCTCGGCCAGGACCGCGCTGAGGAACATCCACGGCGGCACGCCCGGCGGCACCGGCCGGGCGATCCGCTCGCTCACCTCGCCGGACAGGCTCTGCGCGAACCGGGCGTTCATCGGCTGCCGGATCTCCGCGGCCCGGGCCAGGTAGTGGCGTACCGCGAGGGCCAGGTCGTCGTCGAGGTTCGTCAGGTCCAGCGTCTGCGCCCAGCCCGCCAGCTGCGGTGGCATCGCCGGCACCCAGCCCCACGGCGCCGGGGACCGCTCGTGGATCACGAACGTGCCCGCGGCCAGGTCGCCGAGGCGCCGGCCCTGCGGCGAGAACAGCATCGTGGTCAGCGCGACCGCCCAGGTGAACGGCGGGAACAGCAGGCCGGGCCACTCCACGGCCAGCCCGATGAGGCTGCGCACCAGCGCGTGGCGTACCCGGATCGGGCCGCCGTCCTCGCGGACCACCCGCAGGCCCATCGCCCGCTTGCCGAGGCTGCGCCCGTTCGTGACGGTCTCCACGATCGTGGGGTAGCCGACGAACACGAGCAGCACCGACACGGTGGCGAGCGCGTCGATCAGCGCGTCGTCGGCGGCGGCGCCCAGCAGCGCCGACGACACCGCGCCGGTCAGCAGGAACAGCACGATGCCCAGCAGCACCTGCACGACCATGTCGAGCAGCAGCGCCAGCCCGCGCGAACCCACCCGGGCATTTCGGACGTCGACCTCCACGGCCTCGCCGTTGACGAGCTGCTCACCCCGCCCGCCGGCGATCGGCGCCACCACAGTCATCGGGTTAGTTAACCCGATCGCGGCCCGCTACGCTGCGCCGGTGGACCTGGACGCGTACGTCAGCGAGCGCCGCGGGGAGTGGAACCGCCTCGACGCGCTGACCCGCCGCCGCAAGCTCACCGCGGCCGAGGCCGACGAGCTGGTCCTGCTCTACCAGCGGGCGGCCACCCACCTGTCGGTCGTACGCAGCCACTCGCCGGACCCGATCCTGCTGGCGTCGCTGTCCCAGCTGGTCATCGCGGGCCGCTCGGCGGTCACCGGCGGCCGCCGCTACTCGTGGCGCCCGGTCGTGCGGTTCTTCACCACGAGCCTGCCCGGCGAGCTGTACCGGGCCCGCCGGTGGTGGCTCACGGTGATGGTCGTCAACGTCGTGCTGGCCGGGATCCTCATGGTCTACTTCGCGGCCAACCCGGACATCATCGAGTCGTTCGCCCCGTCGTCGACCATCGACCAGTACGCCGACCAGGACTTCGTCGGCTACTACAGCGAGTTCCAGGCGCAGAACTTCGCGGCGAGCGTGTGGACCCACAACGCGATGCTGGCCGGCCAGTGCCTCGCCTCCGGGGTGCTCATCGTCCCGGCCCTGTGGATCCTCGGCCAGAACACGTTCCAGCTCGGCCTCACCGGTGCTCTCATGTCGTACGCCGGCCACGGCGACACCTTCTTCCGCTACATCCTCCCGCACGGCTTCCTCGAGCTGACCTCGATCTTCGTGGCGGCCGGGGTGGGCCTGCGGATCGGCTGGGCCTGGATCGCACCGGGCCCGCACCGCACTCGCGGCCGCGCCCTCGCCGAACGCGCCCGCGCGGGCATGCTGGTGGCGCTCGGCCTGGTCGCGATGCTGCTGGTCTCGGGCATCCTGGAGGCGTACGTGACGCCGTCGGGCTGGCCGGACCCGGTCCGCATCGGCATCGGCTTCGTGGTCTGGCTCGCCTTCATGGCGTACGCCCTGGGCGTCGGAGCGGCGGCCCACCGCCGCGGCGAGACGGCCGACCTCGACCCCGACCACACCGAGGCGAACGTCCCCACGGCGTAGCGGGTCAGAGCCGGCCGGCCGCCTTGAGCACCAGGTAGACGTCGGAGACCTTCGAGGCGAACGTCTCCCGCGGCTCGTCCACCACGATCACGTTCTGCTGCTCCAGCAGCGCCTTCACCCGCTCCCGCTCGGCCAGGGCGAGCTCCGCGGCCGCCGCCAGGTGCACGTCCTCGGCCGTCGCGCCGGTCTCCGGCAGGTGGGCGAGGCGGGCCGTCTCCGGGTCGCGGACGCTGGCCAGCACCACGCGGTGCCGGGTGGTCAGGCGGCGCAGGATCGGCAGGAGGCCCTCCACGATGGGGGCCGCGTCCAGGGCCGAGAAGATCACGACGAGGGCGCGCTTGTGGTCGCGGCGCAGCAGCTCGCCGGCCGCCAGGCCGAAGTCGGTCTCCACGAGCGCCGGTTCCAGCGACGCGAGCGAACTGATCAGGCGGGGCAGCTTCGTGCGGTGGCCGCCGCCCTCCACCTTCTTGCGGACGGCCGAGTCCAGCGCGAGCAGGTCGACGCGGTCGTCGGCCTTGGCCGCCAGCACAGCCAGCAGCAGCGCCGCGTCGATCGCGGCGTCCAGGCGGGGCTCGTCGCCGATGCGGGCGGCCGACGTACGCCCGGTGTCGAGCACGCACACCACGCGGCGGTCCCGCTCCGGGCGCCACGTGCGGACCATGACGTCGTGCGTACGCGCGGACGCCCGCCAGTCGATCGAGCGGACGTCGTCGCCGACCACGTACTCGCGGAGCACGTCGAACTCGGTGCCCTGGCCGCGTCCGCGGGTCACCACGGCCCCGTCGAAGACGCGCAGCTTCGCCAGCTTCTCCGGCAGCAGCCGCCGCGACGGGAAGCGGGGCAGCACGCGCAGCGTCCACGCCGGGGTCACCGCCTCGTTCCACTTCTGCGGGCGCTGCCGGTACGCGAGCCCGAGCGGCCCGTACGAGCGCAGCGTGACCCGGACCGCGGGCCGGTCGCCGTGCCGGGTCGGGGTGAGCGTGGTGGTGATCCGGTGCTCCTGGCCGGCGAGCAGGTTGATCCGGTGCTCGGTGCCGTCCGCGCCGGCCGACGGCACCCAGCGGTCGCGCAGGCGCAGCCACAGCGGCCGGCCCGACGTGTTGGCGACGGTCAGCGTCGTGGTCGCCGTACCGCCGAGCCAGACCGTCTCGTCGCCCTCGCGGCGCAGCGTGACCCCGGTCAGCGGGGCCGCGACCAGGGCGTCGAGCAGCGCCGCGCCGCCGGCGATCGCCAGCACGATCGCCGTCAGCAGCCAGGGCGAGGGCAACAGCGCCGGCAACGGCACGCCCAGCGCCAGCAGCAGCGCGAAGCGCCTGGTGACCACGGCCGGCTCAGCGGGGTGCGGGTACGGCGCCGAGCACGCTCCGCAGCACCGAGTCGGTGGAGACGCCGTCCAGCTCCGCCTCGGCGCGCAGGCGTACCCGGTGGCGCAGGACGGGGATCGCGAAGGCCTTCACGTCGTCGGGCAGCACGTACTCCCGGCCGCTGAGCCACGCCCGGGCCTTGGCGACCGCCAGCAGCGCCGTCGTGCCGCGCGGCGAGGCGCCCAGCTCGAGCGCCGGTGACATCCGGGTGGCGCGGCACAGGTCCACGATGTACTCGAGCACCGGCTCGGCGACGGCCACCGCGCGGACCGCCACCCGCCCGGCGGCCAGGTCGGCGGCGGAGGCCACCGGCCCCACCCCGGCGGCCTTGAGGTCGCGCGGGTCGAAGCCGTGGTGGTGGGCCCGGAGCACACCGAGCTCCTCCTCGCGCTCCGGCAGCGGCACGGCCAGCTTGAGCAGGAACCGGTCCAGCTGCGCCTCCGGCAGCGGGTACGTGCCCTCGTACTCGATCGGGTTCTGCGTGGCGACCACGATGAACGGCTCGGGCAGCCGGCGCGACTCGCCGTCCGTGCTGACCGTGCGCTCCTCCATCGCCTCCAGCAGCGCCGCCTGGGTCTTCGGCGGCGTGCGGTTGATCTCGTCGGCCAGCAGGAGGTTGGTGAAGATCGGCCCGGGCCGGAAGTTGAACGCGGCCGAGCGGGCGTCGTAGATCAGCGAACCGGTCACGTCGCCGGGCATCAGGTCCGGGGTGAACTGCACGCGTTTGGTGTCGACGTCCAGCGCGGTCGCCATGGCCCGCACGAGCAGCGTCTTGGCGACGCCGGGCACGCCCTCCAGCAGCACGTGCCCGCCGCAGAGCAGCGCGATCACCACCCCGCCGACCACCGCGTCCTGGCCGATGACCGCCTTGGCGACCTCGGTCCGCAGCCGCTGCAGGGCGTCGCGGGCCGCGGTGGTCTCCACGGATACCGAAGACGTCACGTCAGATTCCCCTCGTCCGGTGCCTGTCGCCAGTTCTGCTGCCCGGTCACGTACCGGACCAGGGCCTGCACGGCCGTCGCCGCGCGGACCAGTTCGCCGTCGCTGTCCTCGACGCTGCCGGCGAGGACGTGCCGGACGTCGTCCACGGGCTGGCCGGTGTCCGCCGCGACCCGCTCGGCGAGCTCGTCGACCGGCGTGTCCGCGGGCAGGTCGTAATGCTCGGCCAGGCGGGCCTGCGCCGCCGACCGTACGGTGGCCAGCGACGTGCTGCGCGCGCGGGCCCGCCGGTAGAGCCCGCCCAGCCCGCGTACGGTCTCCGCGGCCCGCACCCGCACCGGCAGCGGTTCGGCGACCGGGGCGCCGAGCCGGCGGGCGGACGCCATCGCCAGGGCGATCGCCGCCGCGACCAGCAGGGCCAGCGTCGCCCACACCGCCGGCGGGAACGCGCGGGCCAGCGGGCTGTCGCTGAGCGCGGTGCCGTCCCCGCCGGTCCGCCCCTCGCCACCCTCGCGCGGCTGGGCGGTGGACGGGTCGCGTGGCTCGCCGCCCTCGTTGCTGCCGTCCCCGTCGCCGTAGCCGCCGTCGGACCCCTCCGGGTCGTCCCGCTCGTACGGATCCGCGGTGGGCTCCGTACGCGGCGGCCGTTCCCGCTCGTGCAGGTCCAGCCAGAGCACCCGCTCGCTGCGGCTCAGCAGCGACACCGCGAACGCGTGGTTGGCGTGCTCGCCGGCCCGGTCGTTGCGGAACGGGTCCACCGCCCCGACCAGCGTCACGTCGGCGAGGCCACCCACCTGGAACTCCGCGACGCCGTCCTCGAAGCACTGCACCGCGTCGTACGCGCCCGCGTCGTAACGCCACCGCAGTGTGGCCGCCGGACCGGCCGCGGAGAACGGCGCCGAGCAGCCCGGCTGCGGGGCGGACGCCGTCCAGCGCGGGCCGGCGACCGGGACGTCCAGCCCGGCGGCGTCCAGCTGGCCGCCGCGCGGCGCGACCAGCACGACCCGGACGCCCTCGGGCAGCCGCACGAGCCGATCCAGGTACGCCGGATGCACCAGCTCGGGCGCGGCGACGAAGACGGTCGCCGCGCCGTTGGCGGCCACGGCGGCCAGCACGTCCTCGGTGCTCCTGCGGACGTCGACGGTGATCCCCCGGCGGGTGAGCTCGTCGGCGAGCAGGCGCGCGCCCTCGCCCTCGTCGCTGGTGGGGGAGAGGAACGCGGCGTCGGTCGGGTCGGGCTGCTGCAGGGCGTGCGCGATCCCGGTCGTCGTGGCCAGAGCGGCGACGACCGCGAACGGCAGGGCGAAGCGCAGCCAGCGGCGGTTCCTCACGGCGTACCGCTCCTCATCCGGGCGCGGACCTCGCCGGTCAGGGCGCGCATGTGGTCGTCGAGGGCGCGGTGCGCGGGGCGGTCGCCGTACCAGATGTCGGAGAACAGCTCGGTCGCGCCGCCCAGCGGGGCCGCCACCGCGGGCCGCTGCGCGGCGGCCGTCGCCGCGACCTCCGCGGCGGTCGTGCCGGGCAGCGGCGCGACCAGCCCGGCGGCGGTGAGGTCGCCGACGACGTCCCGCAGCCGCTGCCGGATCGCCTCGGCGTAGCGGCCCTCGGCGGCCAGCCGGTCGGCGAGCAGCGTGCCGTCGGCCAGCACGACGGTGGGCTGGAACTCCGGATCGACCACGGTCTTCGCCGCGCGCGCGGGCTTCGGCGTCTTCTTGCGGCGGCGCCACCGCGGCAGCCGCCACCGGGGCCGGCGCAGCCGCCAGCGCGGCATCCGCCGCGGCACCCACGCCGGGTACCAGTACCACAGCGCGCCGATGATCCCGGCGGCCACGATGAGCAGGAACAGCAGCAGGGACGGCGGGATCACGTCGAACACCGACGCCGCGAACTCGTCCCAGGCGCGGGTCACGGCGCGTACACCAGCGGTGCGGCGTCGTCCTCGCCCCGGCTGCGGGCCCGGCTGATCGCGATGTCCAGGCCCTCCGTGCGGATCCGCGTCTCCAGCAGCAGCACGGCGTCGACGCAGCCCAGCGCGGCGTACGCGATCGTGTTGGCGAACGCCCACGCCAGCGGGGTCAGCCAGGTCAGCCAGCCCGGCCGGTCCCCGGAGACGACGGAGAACACGGCCACCCACCCGGCGCCCAGCGCGATCCGCACGGCGAACCACGTCAGGTACGCGGCCAGCCGCGTCCACGCCCCGCGCATCCCGTTGCGCGCCGCCAGCCGCGCGGCCCGCCCGAAACTGCCCGTCCGGTCGATCACCAGCACGGCCCCCACCAGGCCGAACATCCCGTACGCGAGGAGCCACCCGACGAACCCGGCGAACGCGGCCACCCCGCACAGCCCCGCGAACACGATCGCCGCGGGCAGGACCAGCACCGGCCGCGCCCGCCCCCACAGGGCCCGGTTCGCCAGCGGCCGGCCCAGCAACGCCGGACCGGCGGCCGCGGCGGCCAGCGCCCCCAGCACGCAGATGATGAACGCCTCGGCGGCGAACCCGGTGGCCACGACCAGCCACCACAGGCCGAAGCTGCCCTTCGCCGGCCCGTACACCGGCGGGCTGGCCGACGCGAGCTCGCGCAGCGGCATCAGCGCTGCCTGCTCCAGCACGGCCAGCACGCCGGCGGTGACGAGAAGAGGAAGAGCCCGCGCGCGCAGCAGCGTCATGGCGGCGTCCAGCAGCTCACCGAGCGTCATGGGACGCAGCGGCAGGTCCGGCTGCGCAGGCATGGCGGCGATCCTAGGCGATCCGGGCATCCGGAGGGGTCACGGCCTGCCCGGACGCATCGGCGGTTATCGTGCGTCGATGGGCCCCCACAAGGTGCCCTCCTCCTTTGAAAGGTTCTCCCATGGTGAATCCTTCGGTCTCGCGGCGCAGCATCCTGGCCGCTGCCGCCGCCGGCGCCGCCGCTCCGGTCGTGCTCTCCGGGGCAGCCGAGGCGCACGGCGGCCACGGGCCGCAGACATACGACCTCACCGTGCTCGGCACCTCCGACACGCACGGCAACGTCTACAACTGGGACTACTACAAGGACCTCGAGTACGACGACAGCGCGCACAACGACGTCGGCGTGGCGAAGCTGGCCGCGCTGGTCAACCAGATCCGCGCCGAGCGCAAGGGCAGGGCCACGCTGGTGCTGGACGCCGGCGACACGATCCAGGGCACGCCGCTGGCCACGTACTACGCCAAGCAGGAGCCGATCACCCAGACCGGCGAGCGGCACCCGATGGCGCGCGCCATGAACGTGCTGCACTACGACGCCGTGACGCTGGGCAACCACGAGTTCAACTACGGTCTGCCGCTGCTCAACCTGTGGATCCGCCAGCTGGGCTTCCCGGCGCTGGCCGCGAACGCCGTGGACACGAAGACCGGGCGGCCCGCCTTCACGCCGTACGTGATCAAGAAGGTCTCCCTCGGGCGCCACGCGCCGACGCTGCGCGTCGGGATCCTGGGTCTCACCAACCCGGGCGTGGCGATCTGGGACCGGGCCAACGTCGAGGGCAAGCTCGTCTTCAAGGACATGATCGAGACCGCCGCGAAGTGGGTGCCGATCATGCGCGCCCGCGGCGCGGACCTCGTGCTGATCTCCGCGCACGGCGGTGACAGCGGTACGAGCAGCTACGGCCCCGAACTCCCCAACGAGAACCCGAGCGCGCTCATCGCCGAGAAGGTCCCCGGCATCGACGCGATCCTGTTCGGCCACGCGCACAACAACGTCCCGCAGCGGTTCGTGACGAACGTGGAGACCGGCGCGCAGGTGCTGCTCTCCGAGCCGTCGAAGTGGGGCCAGCGCCTCACCCGCATGGACTTCACGCTGGTTCGCGAGCACGGCCGCTGGCGGATCACGGCCAAGAAGGCGGACACGCTCAACACGAACACCGTCACCGAGGACCCGAAGGTGCTCGCCGCGGTCAAGAGCCAGCACGCCAAGACCGTCGCGTACGTGAACCAGGTCGTCGCCCGCTCCACGCAGGAGCTGTCCGCCGCGGAGTCCCGGTACAAGGACACGCCGATCCTGGACTACATCAACAAGGTGCAGACCGACACGGTCACCGCGGCGCTGGCGGGCACGCCGTACGCGGGCCTGCCCGTGCTGTCGATCGCGGCGCCGTTCAGCCGGACCGCGGTCTTCCCGCAGGGCGACGTGAAGATCAAGGATGTGGCGGGCCTCTACATCTACGACAACACGCTGGAGGCCGTGGTCCTCACGGGCGCCGAGGTCAAGGCCTACCTCGAGTACTCGGCCAAGTACTTCGTGACG
The DNA here is from genome assembly GCF_040677315.1 of Actinoplanes sp. NPDC049316. Classification (NCBI taxonomy): domain Bacteria; kingdom Bacillati; phylum Actinomycetota; class Actinomycetes; order Micromonosporales; family Micromonosporaceae; genus Actinoplanes; species Actinoplanes sp. NPDC049316. The sequence continues at coordinate 87,831 of NZ_JBFAQM010000028.1, forward strand.
CTGCCGGTGGGCGCGACCCCCGACCCGGCGACCATCAGCGACCCGGCCGTGCCGGACTACAACTACGACGTGTTCTCCGGCGTCGACTACGACATCGACATCAGCAAGCCGGTCGGCTCCCGCATCACCCGCCTCGAGATCGCCGGCGCGGCGGTCGACCCGGCCGCCCAGTTCGTCGTGGCGGTGAACAACTACCGGCGCAGCGGCGGCGGCAACTTCCCCGGCATCGTCAAGGCGCAGGTCTACAACGCGCAGCAGGAGATCCGGCAGCTGCTGATCGACTGGGCGCAGGCCAAGGGCGAGATCAACCCGGCCGACTTCTTCGTGCCGAACTGGCGGCTGGTGCGCGAGGGCGTGCCGGTCTTCTGAGCGTCGCGCGGGAGGGGTGCATCCCCCGATGCACCCCTCCCGGGTCCATCACCGGCCGGTCAGCGGCTTCCACCCGCCGTCCTTGTCGGCCGTCACCATCACCTGACCCGTACGCCCGTCGCCGAGCGTCAGCTGGCACAGGTAGTCCCGCGTACCGTCGTCCCGCCGGTCACCCGCGGCCCGGCACTGCGCGTCCGTCGCGCTGACGTTCGCCTTCGCCAGCTGCCCGTCGCCGACGACGTTCTTCTCGAGCGCCTCGACGATCCGCCCCTCCCGGTACTCCGCGGCGGCCGGCGCACCCACCGCGACGCCGCTCACGATCCAGAAGAACGAGCCGGCCACGAGCGTCACCACGAACGTGACCCAGTAGGGCGCCGCGCTGTTGCGCCCCCGCCGGGCCTGGTCGGCCCGCCGGGCCGCGGAGATCGCCCCGAAGATCCCGAACATGAACGTGAAGACCGCCACCGGCCAGAGCGCCGGCGCCTGCGCCTGCGGCGCATTCTGCATTTCCTCCGGGTACGGGACCAGCAGCCCACCGACCTGAGGGGCGACCACCGGCGCGGGCACCTCGGGCGCGAAGCTCTCGGGCGTGGGGCTCTGCGTCGCCCACGGCGGTGCCATCGGGTACGCGGCCGGCGGGGGATAGGTGGCGGCCGCCGTTGCCTGCGGTGCGTACCCGGCATGTCCCGCCTGAGTCGCCTGCCCGGCCGGCGCTGCATGACCGGCCGGGGCTGCGTAGTCGGGCGTCGTCGCATAGCTCGGTGGCGTCGGGTAGGCCGGTGGATCCCGGTAACCGTTCTGCTCCTGGTATCCGGGTTCTCCCAGGTAGCCGGCCGGCGGGTACTGGACCGGCCCGGCGGCCGCCGGATGACCGGGATACGCGGCCGCCGAACGGTACGGTTCGTGATGCTCGGCCGGCGGGTACTGCGCATGCCCCGCGGCGAACTGCGGGAACTCCGCGCCCACGGGGCCGTACGGGATCTGCGTGGTCATGCGGGGGGCCTTTCCGGTAGCGACTCGGGTGCAGCGCCGTGTCAGGCCCCCTGCATCGACCACGACCCCGCGGACATGAGCAAAGTCGGATCGCCGGCGGCGGGGGTTCCGAGGCCTTGACCGCAACCTGAGGAAACGTCGCCGGAAAGTCATTTCGAGGTGACACCGAGTGGTGACTCCGTGGCCTCGTCCCAGAGGATCAGGAGCCGGCCGGGGTCACCGCGACCTGCATCTCGGTGATCCATCGGCGCTGGTCCTCGGGGCAGTCGAGGTAGATCTCCCGGGCGTACCCCTTCCCCACCGTGCGGTAGCCCCCGGCGTCGATCCAGTTCGCCAGCAGCTGGCCGGTGCGGAACGCCTCCGACATCGGCCCGTGATGCACCAGCGTCGCGGCGTGCTCCACGGGAGGCAGCTCGACCACGTCGAAGCCCGCATCCGGCGGCACGTCGCCGGCGATCGGGAACGCCGCATGCACGGTGATCGCCTCGTCGCTTCCCCCTCGCGGGTCGGGCAGGTAATACGCCAGGGGCGATCCGGTGATGGTGACGCCCTTGCTCTCCAGGCGTTCGAGCAGCTGCGGGTACAACGGCGTCAGCGCGACGGTGATGTCCGGCCCGTCATAACTGACGGCGGGCGCGGAAAGCTCCGCCACGCGCAGCGACGGAATGCTCTTGAGGATGACGTCCCCGGTGTCCATGTGCCCCTCGGTTTCGATCATTCGGAGACGCGCGTCCACCAGGGCCAGCCGCGCGGTGTCGGCGGCCATCTCCTCGGCCAGCTGGGCCCGCCGCAGCCGCAACATCCCCCGAAGCTCCCCGACGTCGACCTTCTCGTCGAGCATGGTCCGCACCTGCTGCAACGAGAAACCGAGATCCTTCAGGGCAAGCACCCGGTTGAGCACCGGCAACTGCTCGACGGCGTAGAACCGGTACCCGCTGGCGGCGTCGACCCGAGCGGGCCGCAGCAAGCCGATGGCGTCGTAGTGCCGCAACATCCGCACGGACACGCGACCCAGGGCGGCGAAGTCTCCGATACTGAACATGGTCACCCCACGATCGGGCCTGACACGGTGTGAGGGTCAAGCCTGCGAAGAACAAACTAACCGCGAGCCCGCGACGGGCGCGGTGACGGCGCGGGTGGCGGCGCGGTGGCGGCGCGGGTGGCGGCGCGGTGGCGGCGCGGGTGGCGGCGCGGTGGCGGCGCGGTGGCGGCGCGGGTGGCGGCCGGTGGGAGCGGCTTGTCGGCCGCTGCATCGAGGCGGCTTCCCGCAGCTGTGCGGCTTGCGGAGCGCGGCGTGCCTCCTTTATGCAGAATGCATTCGGGCGCCGCTTGCTGCGGGACTTCGCGCCCCGCTCGGGCGCCACTTCGCGCCCCGCTCGGGCGCCACTCCGCGCTTTGCTCGGGCGCCACTCCGCGCTTTGCTCGGGCGCCACTCCGCGCTTTGCTCGGGCGCCACTCCGCGCTTTGCTCGGTGCGAAACACCGCGCCCCGCTGCGCGCGGGACTCCGCGGCTTCGCGTCAGCTGGTGCCGCTGCCGGCGCCCCCGCTGTCGCCGCCGCCGTCGCCGCCGCCGGTGCCCTCGGTCGGCTGCGTGGTCGTCGGCGTGGTGGTCGGTTCCGTCGGCGTGGTGGTCGGTTCCGTCGGCCGTGTGGTCGTCGGCTTCGTCGTCGGGGTGGCCGGGGTCGACGTGGGCGCCGAGGACGGCGGCGTGCGGCTCGGCTTCGTCGTCGCCGTCTGCTGCGGGGTTGCGCCGTTGGGGCGCTGCGGGGCTCGGGTCTGCGTGGGCTCGGTGGGGACGAGCGGTTCGTCGGACTGGTCGGGGGCCTGCGTGTCGCTCGGTGCGACGCCCGTTCCCGAGCCGGGGTTGTCGTCGCCGCTGTTGGCGCTGGACATCCAGATCGCCACGCCCAGGCCGCCGGCCAGCAGGAACAGCGCGATCACCGTGAAGAGGACGGCGAGCTGGCCCTTCGACTGCTTCGGGCGGGCCGGGGCGAGCGGCGGCGCCGCCTCGAGCAGGTTGCGCTGCACGGGCATGGTGCGGCCGGGCGCCCCGGGGCTCATCGGGCGGGTGAGGGCGGTGCCGGTGAGTGACTGCGCTCTCATCCGGGCGCCGGTCGCACCCGCGGCGCCCAGAGCGGCGCCACCGACGGCCGCGCCGCCGAGCGTCGTGCCGGTCGTCGAGGGACGCACCAGCGCCGTGCGGGTCATGGAGGTGCCGGTCTGGGCACGCCAGTCCAGCGCGCCGGACGCGGCCAACGCGGCCTCGGCGAACTCGGCGGCGCTGGCGAACCGGTCCGCCGGGTTCTTCGCCATCGCCCGGCTGATCAGCTCACGCACCTCGGGCGGCGCCAGGTTCTCCGGGAGCGGCTCCGGCTCGTCTTCGAGGTGGCGCAGCGCCACCTGCAGCGCGTTGTCGCCGTCGAACGGTGGAACCCCGGCGATGCAGTGGTACGCCACGGCGCCCAGCGCGTAGATGTCCGTGGCGGGGGAGACGTTGCCCTTCGCCACCTGCTCGGGAGCCATGTACAGCGCGGTGCCCACGATGGCGTTCAGCCCCGTGACGCTGGTGACCTGGGCGGAGCGCGCCACGCCGAAGTCGACCAGGATCACCGCGCCGTTCGGCTTGACGATGAGGTTGCCGGGCTTGACGTCACGGTGGACGGTGCCGTTCTCATGCGCGGCGTGCAACGCGTCGGCGGCCTGCGCCACGATCGACATCGTTTCGGCGACGCTGAGCCGGCCCTGCTCCTTCAACCGCGCGGAGAGCGGCTCGCCGTCGACGAAGGCCATGACCAGATACGCGCACTGGTCCTCGTCCTCGGCGTTCCCGGCGCTGTAGTCGTACACCTCGACGACGCCGGGGTGCCGGAACGCGGCCATCATCCGCGCCTCGCCGTAGAACCGGGCCGCGAACTCGGGGTCGGTGAGCATGGCCGTACGCAGCACCTTGACGGCGACCGTCCGGCCGAGCACCACGTCGGTGCCCCGCCACACGTCACCCATGCCACCGGTGGCGATACGTTCGTCCAACCGGTAGCGGTTGTCCAGGAGACTTCCCGAACTGAGCACCAGCGGACCTATCTACTCGGGTGTCGCCACGACCGGATCATGAGGGCCCGGCCACCGGTCGAGCCGCGCACAACGATACAGATTCCCCGCCTCCATGGGCGAGGTCGGTGGGTTGCGGATCGGGCACGCTGGAAGACTCCCACCGACCGGGCGAACGGCCCCGGAAACGCGCGCCCCTCGTCGACCGGGAACAGGTCGTCGAGCCGGCTGGGCAATCCACAGAGCGCCCCCTCCGCGGAGGTGACTCGCTGAGCCCGGACCGCCACGCAGCGGGACGGCCCGGGCCGCGAAGACCACTTGGCTGAGACCGCGTGACTGGTGACGCGGCACCCGGCCGCGATGGAGCCGGAGAACCCCGCGGCCCTCAAGGGCGGGCCAGAGAATGCCGCGGCAGTCACCGGCGGGCCGGAGAACCCCGCGACCGTCACCGGCGGGCCGGAGAACCCCGCGACCGTCACCGGCGGGCCGGAGAACCCCACGGCTGTCACCGGCGGGCCGGAGAATGCAGCGGCCGTTACCGGCGGGTGAGCGGTGGGACCGTCCGTCCGGCCGCGGAATCCGCGATCAGCTGGGCGAACCGGCGCTCCCGCGTCTCGGCCCGCTTCGCGCTCACCACCCAGTGCGCGGCGGCGCGGCGGTAGGAGGGGGACTGCTCGGTGAACCACTGCCATGCCTTCTCCTCCCTCCGGAACCGGGCGAGCTGCCCGTCGTCGAGAACGGCGTCCGCCGGCTGCTCGTACGAATAGGTGGCGACCTTGTCGGGTTTCCGCTTCTCGAAGGCCTCCAAACCGGCCGGGTGCATCAGCCCCGCCGCGGTCAGTTCGGCGATCTTGGCGACGTTGACGGCGCTCCACACGCTGCCCGGGCGGCGCGGCGTGAAGCGGACGTGGTAGCGGTCCTCGTCGATGCGCCGCGCGATGCTGTCGATCCACCCGAAGCAGAGCGCCTGGGCGATGGCCTCGGTGTGCTGCACGGTCGGCCGGCCGGTGTGCTTCTTGTAATAGCCGACGAGGAGTTCGGGCTCGTCGGCGTGGTGTTTTTCGAACCAGGTCCGCAGGTCGGCCTCGGACGCGAAGAACACGGGTTCCATGCCGAGGACCCTAGGCCGCGGGTATGACAGAACCGGATGGCCCAGACGCGGGCGGCGACAGAACCGGATCGGCCCAGACGCGGGCGGCGACAGAACCGGATCGGCCCGGGCGCGGGCGGCGACAGAACCGGATCGGCCCGGGCGCGGGCGGCGACAGAGCCGGGAGCGCCGCCGCCGGGCGGCAAAGGGCTCCGCCCGGCGGCGACAGTGAGCAGGCAAGGGCCTGCGCGGCTCACGACCGATCCCGGGCAGGTCACCCGGCCCGCCCGGATCAGCTCTCGTACGTCGGCGTGGCGACGATCGCGGTCTCCGCCAGCTGCAGTTCCTCGTTCTCGGCCTGACGCTCGGCGGCGGCGCGCGCGGTCGAGGCCGCGACCCAGCCCAGCGCGACGCCTATGAGGCTCGCGCCGATGATGACGCCCCACGGCAGGCCCGGCTTGCGGCCCGCGAGGGCGTTGGCCGCCAGGTTGGCGCGGGCCCAGGCCTCGTCGGTCACGGCGTTGACCCGGGCGCCGGCCTTGCCGGCCAGCTTGTTGCTCTTGCGCGACGCCTTGCCCGCCAGCTTCTGGCTCCGGTGGGTCGCCTTGCCGGCCAGCTCGGCGACCTTGGCGCCGGCCACGCCCGCGGTCTGCTTGCCGGCGTCCTTCGCGCTCTCGCCGGCCGATGCCATTGCCGACGACAGGTAGTCCCAGGCCTCCGCGGCGGTGCGTTCGGCCCTGCTCTTGCGGGAGAACATCGTCTTTTTACCTCCTGCGATCGCCGGGTGCGGCGCTCGGTCACTGGTCGGGGAGGTGCCCAAGGCGCCGGAATCGCAAACGTAACCCGAACGGCGCCGGCCGGGGCGGTGAATCCCGTCCGAACGGCCCTGGCGTACGGAGGGACAAAACTCGCTATCCGGACTCAATTCCCACCGAACTGTCGGATGTGGACAGCATCACGTCGGGTTAAACGGTGGACATCCCTAGGTAGGCTTGCTCCGGTTCATACGTGGCACACAGCCACCTGCCAGGTTCGAGCACTACTGTCCGGTGCAGTTTCACCGGACCCGACGGGGGTAGTCAACGCCGCCCCCGGCGAGGGCCCGCACGGCAGTTCAGCGGCCCTCGTTCCGAGGAGATACGCCCGGGCGCACCCGGGCGGGTGGAGGTTAGGCGTGACGCTGTCGATAACGACGTCGACGAAGGCCACCGGCGTGGTGGAGGTCGCCCCGATGGGCGAGATCGACGTCGAGAACGCGTACGAGATCAAGGACGCCGTCGCGGAGCAGCTCGCCGCCGGCGCGCCGCAGCGCATCGAGCTCGACATGCACGGCGTCAGCTTCATCGACTCCGTCGGCATCTCCGCCCTCGTCGCCGCCTTCCAGCTCGCCAGCGTCAGCGGCGTGAAGCTCGTCGTGACCCGTCCGAGCCGCTTCGCGCACCGCCAGCTGTGGGTCACCGGCCTGCTGGGCCTCTTCGGCGCTCCGGAGCCCTGCACCGACTGCGGTGACCCGGCTCACCGCACGCTCGTCCCCGGCTTCTGAGGGCACCGCAAAACCGACATCCACCGGTACGCGGGACCGCCGCGGGTGCTCGCCGCCTGACCGCGAGTGATCGTTGCGTTAAGCCTGTCTGAGGCGACTTGTTCCCGGGCCGACCGTTACGGAATAGTGCCTGATCGTGGCGCGACTTCCGATGGGTACGGCCATCCTGCGGCGCTACGTCCTGATCGGCGCCATCGGTCAGGGCGGGGTCTCCACCGTCTACCGGGCGGTCGACACCGTCCGCGGTCGCAAACTCGCCGTGAAGATCCTCGCTCCCACGCTCGCCGGCGACCCCGGCGCGCGGGACGACGTCCGCCGCGAGGCCCTGATCACGGACCGGCTGCGGCACCCCAGCGTCCCCCGCGTCTTCGAGTACGGCGATGCGCCCCTGCCCGACGGCACGGTCGTCCCGTACGTGGTGCTGGAGCTCCTCGACGGCGTGCCCCTGACCGACCTCCTCGTCCAGGGGCGCCTCGACTGGCCGGAAGCGGTCCGCATCGCCGCGACCACCGCCGACGTCCTCGCCGTGGCCCACCGCCGCGGGGTCGTGCACCGGGATCTGTGCGCCCGCAACATCATGATCGCGGCGGACGGCGTGAAGATCATCGACTTCGGCCTGGCGACGGCCGCGCGCCCCGGCTCCGAAGCCGCGGAGCCCACCCCCGGGGCCGCGACGAGGCCGTACTTCCGGCCGGTCGCACCGGGGCGCGACCGCCGCGAGCCGCCGTCGCACCCGAAGACGGCCTTCGCGCGGCCCGCCGACGACGTCTACACCCTCGGCGTTCTCCTGTACGAGATGCTGACGGGCCGGTCGCCGTACCCGCCGGCGGTGGCGGCCACGATCGTCGCCGCGGGGCGTGCCGCGCACCTGGCGCCGACGCCGGTCCTGGCGATCCCGGGGTTGCCGCCACAGCTGCGCGACCTGGTCCGGGCCTGCATGGCGAAACGGCCCGAGGACCGGCCGGCCAGCGTCGACGTCGCCCTCGGCCTGTGGCACCTGCTGGACGACGCCCGGCCGCTGGAACCCTCGGTGAACTGAACCATCCGGACGCCGGAGATCAGATGGCCGGCGTCTGCACGACGATGTTCTCGAGGTTGATCTTCACGTCGGCAGCCTCGCCCGGGGCGCGGATCGGCGTGACGGACGCGTACCCCTCCGCCAGGGCGGCCAGGTCCGTGCCCGGCTCCAGCGGCTCGTCGGCCGCCTGCACCGCCGTCCGGACGAAGCCCTCGCCGGCCTCCGCGATGCTCATCTGGACCTGGCCGAAGCGGGCGAGCCGGGCCCGGCGCAGGCCACGGATGCCGTCGACGTGCAGGTCGGGCACGTTGAGGTTGAGGACGGTGCCGGGCGGCGTGTGGGTCAGCGTGGGCAGGAGCTTCACCGCCAGGTCCGCCGCGCTGGTCCAGTGGCGCTGCTCGTCGTCCGCCTTGTCCAGGTCGGCGATGGCCTGGCCGCCGCTGCCGGCCGTGCCGTTGGCGGGGGACAGCACGTCCAGCGACACCGCCATGCCGTGCAGCCCGGCGTGGGAGGCGGTCAGCGTGGCGCCGACCGTACCCGAGTGGATCACCGCGGCCCCCGCGTTGGCGCCGCGGTTGATGCCCGAGAGCACGAGCGTCGGTACGCGGCCGAAGGCCTCGCGCAGGGCGAGGATCACGATGAACGCGGGGGAGGCGGCGACGGCGTACGCCGGGATGTTCCTGGCGCCCGGCAGCTCGCGCGGCTGCACGTGGATCCGGCCGTTCTTCTCGACCGCCGTCATGGCGGCGCTGGTGCCGCTGGCCTCGGTCAGCGGAGCGGCCACGACGACGTCGAAGCCCTGTCGCGCGGCCGCCCGCGCCAGCCACCTGATCCCGGGCGCGTCGATCCCGTCGTCGTTGGTGATCAGAATCCTGGAAGCCTTCATCATGCGGGTACCTTCGCGTCGGCGGGGGTCAGCCGTACCCGCTCGGTCAGGACCTGGACCGCGTCGATGCGGCCCGTCCCGAGGCCGTGGCGGGTGACGTTGAGGGCGCCGGCGGCGGCACCTGTACGCACAGCGTCACACAGCGTTCCGCCCTGGGCCAGCACCGCCGCGACTCCCGCGGTCATCGAGTCCCCGGCGCCGCGCGACTCGGCGGCGACCATGCGGGGCATGTCGACCTCGTACACCGTGTCGTCGATCAGGGCGAGCGCCCCGTCGTGGGCGCGGGAGACCAGCGCCGTCTCGGCGCCGTCGTCGTGCAGCTTGTAGAGGGCCTTGGTGAGCGACTTGGTGGAGCCGTCGCGCACCATGCCGTCGCGGATGAGCTCCTCGTGGCTGACCTTGACCACGTGCGGGCGGGCCTCGAGCGCCGCGGTCAGGTGGGCGGCGGAGAGGTCGACGATGACCTTGCAGCCGTTCGCGCCCAGGTCGGTGGCGAGGCGCCGGTAGACCGACGGCGGCACCACCGACGGGTGGGCCGGGCCGCTGAGCACGGCGATGCCCGCGCGCAGACCCTCGGCGAGGGCGAGGCTGTACAGCTCGTCCATCTCGTGGCGGGACAGCGGCTGGCCCGGGTCCTCGGCCAGCTCCTGGCGCTTGCCGCTGCGCCGGTCATGCACGTACCAGCCCGTACCCGTGTCGCGCTTTATGGTCTTGAGCGTGACGCCGTGGAACTTGAGCAGCGGCTCCAGCACGCGTCCGACCTCACCCCCGGCGGCGGCGCAGAGGGTGACCTGCGCGCCCAGCAGGGTGATCATCCGGGCCTGCCAGACGCCCTGGCCGCCCGGGTGCACGTGCAGCTCGGCCTTGTCGTGCTGCTGCTCGATGGTCACGGTGAGCTGGGGCGCAGGCACGAAGACCATGACCCCTTTGTTACCCATGGGGACAGTTTTACGCCTTTGGCCCCAGGTGCGGGACTGATCTGTGGATTTACGGCTTGCGCCCGAGCACGACGCCGTTGGCGCCGGGTGCGTCGAAGCGGACCGTACGGATGTCCGCGAAGCCCGCGCCCGTCAGCCACTCCGCGTACTCGGCGTCCGAGTAGTTCCGCCCGCCCTCGGTCTCGACGAGCATGTTCATGCCCATCAGCGCGGCCGGCGCCGGGCCGGTACGGTCGGCGTCGAGCAGCAACTCCGAGATGATCACGAGGCCGCCGGCCGGCAGCGCCGCGTACGCCTTGGCCAGCAGCTCACGGTTGGTCGCCGCGTCCCAGTCGTGCAGGATCATGCTGAGCAGCACGACGTCGTGGCCGCCGGGCAGGGCGTCGCGCAGGAAGTCGCCGGGCGCGGTGGCGACCCGCTCGCTCAGCCCCGCCGCGGCGATCTTGCCGACGGCCAGCTCGCACACGTGCGGCAGGTCCAGCACGGTCGCGGACAGACCGGGGAAACGGCCGCAGAGCTCGATCGGGTACGCCCCCGAGCCGCCGCCCACGTCGAGGAGCCGCCGGTACGCGCCCAGATCCACCGCCTCGCCCAGCGCCCGCGCGGTGAAGATCGACGTGGAGTGCATCGCCTCCCAGAACGTCGCGAGCAGCTGCGGGTCCGCGGTGGCGAACATGGAGTCCTGGCTCGCCGGGTCCCAGGTCAGCGGCTTGTCCGCACGCAGCGCCTCCCCGACGCGGTGCCACGGCAGGTACGTGCGCCGATCGCAGTAACTGACCTGCCCGCCGAAGTAATACGGTCGTCCGCGCACCAGGAACTCCTCGGCGAGCGGCGAGTTCCGGTAGCCCTCACCGGCACGTTCCAGCAGGCCCAGCGAGGCGCAGGCGGTCAGGAGCAGATCGGCGGGCCGCTCCGGAAGGCCGAGTTCGTGCTCCGCGTCGGCCACGGTCAGGGTGCGTCCGCCCGCCAGCCTGCTGAAGAGGTCCAGCTCGACGGCGGCGGCGAACGTCTTGAAGCTCCAGAAACCGGTCACGAGGTCCATGAGGGGCGTGGGAGTCATCATGGCGCAGATGATCCCAAAATGACCCCGCCCTGGCGAGGGCCGGCCGCTACCGGGGTGCCGCCCCGGTCAGCTCCTGGACGGCGGGCACGAGGTCCGGCCGGTTGCGCAGCAGGTCCTCGAGGCGTACGCGCCACCGGCTGGCCTCGATGTCCACGGTGAAGCGGTCGTCGTCGCTGCTCTCGACGGACGCGGCGAGCAGGCGCTGGCGGGTGTTGGCGAGCTCGCCGTACAGGCCGGTGCCGAGCCGGCTGAGCACCCGGCCGGCGAAGGCGTCGTAGCCCGGTCCGCCGGCCGCCCGGACGAACGCGCGGGCAGCGTCCCAGGCGACGCGGGGCTGATGGATGACCGACTGACTCATGGTGTCCCTCCGCTGTTGGTCAGTGACCAAGTGTAGGGAAGTGAGGGGGATTCGGGACTCGGTTCACCAGCCCGCGGGCGTACAGGATCGGCGGCCGGCGGCGACCGGCTCCGCCTGCAGCGTCGCGTGGTCGATGTGGAAGTCATCGTGCAGCGCCTCGCGGGCGGACGCAAGGACTGCGCCGAGGTCGGCGTCCGGGACCAGGCTGAGATGCGCCGACGCCACGTCCATGCCCGAGGTGAGGGTCCAGACGTGCAGGTCGTGCACGTCGCACACGCCGGGGACGGCGGCCAGCCGGTCGCGCACCCGCGTCATGTCGAGGTGGGCCGGGGCGGCCTGCACCAGGATGCGCACGGCGGAGCGGGCCAGCGCGAACGTCCGGGGCAGGATCATCAACGCGACGATCACGGCCACGATCGGGTCCGCGTACGCCCACCCGGTGGTGGCGATGACCACCGCGGCGATGATCACGCCCGCCGAGCCCAGCAGGTCACCGACCACCTCGAGGTACGCCCCCCGTACGTTGAGGCTCTCCTTGGCGCCGGAGCGCAGCAGCGCGAAGGCGGCCAGATTGATCAACAGACCGCCGACGGCGACGATCAGCATCGACCCGGCCGGCACGTGCGGCGGGTCGGAGAACCGCCGCACGGCCTCGATCAGCACGTAGACGGCGACGCCGGTGAGCAGCAGGGCGTTGCCGAGCGCGGCGAGCACCTCGAGCCGGTAGAGGCCGAAGGTGCGCTGCGAGTCGGTGCCGGCGCGGCCGGCGGCGTGGATCGCCGCGAGCGCCATCGCGATGCCGAGGACGTCGGTGAACATGTGCCCGGCGTCGGAGAGCAGCGCCAGCGACCCGCTGAGCAGCGCGGCCGCCGCCTCGACCAGCATGAACGCGGCCAGCAGCCCGGCCGCCCACCACAGTCGGGAGCGATGGCGCTCACCCGCGCGCAGCGCCTGCCCGCCGTGGTCGTGCCCGGCTCCCATGAGCCCACCTTCCGTCTCCGCGTCGCGTCCCGGCAAACATATGCGGGTATTGCTATATGTGCAACTTGAACCCGATGGCCATCGCCGGGGTATCCACTCCACGACAAACCGCCTCGCCTGGAGGGAACCACCCCATGTCCAGACGCACTATCGCGATTGTTGCCCTGACCGCGCTCGCGGTCACCGCCGCCGCGCCGTCCGCCGCGGCGGCCCCCGCCCACAGCGGCTCATGGCCGGCGGTGATCCAGCTCCCCGACGGTTTCCAGCCGGAGGGCATCGCCATCGGCAAGCTGCCGTACGCCTACTTCGGCTCCCGCGCCGACGGCGACATCTACCGCGTGAGCCTGCGCACCGGCCGCGGCCAGGTGATCAGCCAAGGTCCCGGCACGCCGTCGCTCGGCATGAAGCTCGACCACCACGGTCGGCTCTTCGTCGCCGGCGGCAGCGGCGGCGACGCCCGCGTCCTCGACGCCGCCACCGGACGGGTACTGCGCACGTACCGGCTGCAGACCGTGCCGTCGTTCATCAACGACGTGGTGCTCACCGGCGGGGCCGCCTGGTTCACCGACTCGACCAACCCGGTGCTGTTCAAGCTCCCGCTGGGCCGGCCCGGCGCGCTGCCCCCGGAGGCGGTGGCGGTGCCGCTCACGGGCGACATCGTCTACGCCACCGGCGTCAACGCCAACGGCATCACGGCCACCCCGGACGGGCGCGGCCTGATCGTCGTGCAGTCCGGCACCGGCAAGCTTTTCCGTACGTCGTACAGCGGCGTGACCAGGGAGATCGACCTGGGCGGCGAGTCGGTGCCCAACGGCGACGGCCTGTGGCTGCGCGGCACCACCCTGTACGTCGTCCAGAACCGGCTCAACGTCATCGCGAAGATCCAGCTCGACCGGCGCGCCACCCGCGGAACCGTGCTCGGCCGCACGACGAGCCCGGCCTTCGACGTGCCCACCACCATCGCCGAGTACGGCAAGCGCTTCTACCTGCCGAACGCCCGCTTCACCACCACACCGACGCCGACGACCCCGTACACCGCGGTCGCCGTGTCACGCCCCTGAGAGCGGTTCTCACCCCATCCAACCACCCCACCGCCACCCACAAGCGGACTAAAGGTCCTGCCAGGGCCGGGTGCCGGCGGTGGTGAGCCGCTGCGTCGCGCGGGACAGCGCGACGTACAGCGTCCGCACGCCGCTGGCATCCGTGGCGATCTCCACCGGCTCCAGCAGCACCACCGCGTCGTACTCCATGCCCTTGGCCTCCAGGGCCGTCACGACCTGCACCCGCTCGGGCAGCCCGGCCATCCAGGCGGCCATCTCGTCACGGCGCGGCACCGGCGTGATCACGCCGATCGTGCCGTCCACGTCGGCGAGGTGCTTCTCCACCGCCTGCCGGGCCGCCTCGGGCAGCTCCGCGGCCGGCACGACCAGGTCCACCGGCTCCACGCCCGTGCTGCGCACCGCGCGGGGCAGCGGCAGGTCCGGCATGATCGTGCGGATCACCCCGGCCGCCACCGCGAAGATCTCCGACGAGTTGCGGTAGTTGGTGGTCAGCGCGTACGTGTTGCGCTTGCGCGAGCCCAGCGCCTTGTCGCGTGCCCGGTCCAGCTCCCCGACATCGCCCGACCAGGCCGTCTGCGCCGGGTCGCCGACGATCGTCCACGACGCGTACGCGCCCCGCCGGCCGATCATGCGCCACTGCATGGGCGACACGTCCTGCGCCTCGTCCACCACCACGTGCGCGTAGTCGCGGTAGTCGTCGTCGCGCCGCACCGCCTGCGCGCGGGCGGCCGCCTGGCGGTCCGCGTACGTGCTGACCTCCTGCACCCCGTCGCGCACGTGGAACGGGTTCTTCGTCTTCTGCTGCGCCTTGCGCGGCCGGCCCATCAACTCGTCCAGCTCGTCGAGCAGCGCCACGTCGGCGATCGTCGGGCCGTGCTCCGCCAGGCCGTCGAACGAGCCCTGCAGCAGCGCGATCTCGTCCTTCGACAACAGCCCGTTCGCGTACGCCCGCAGCCGGGCCGGCTCCGCCAGCCACCGCAGCACCCGCATCGGCGTGAACCGGGGCCACCAGGCCCGCAGGAAGTCCCGGAAGTCGGCGCGGTCGGCCAGCTCCGACTCGAACTCCGGCTTCTCGGGCAGGTTGCGGACCACCCCGCGGGCCTGCGCCCAGAGCGCGTCGAAGATCCGGTCGAAGCCGGTGCCGCGGACCTCGTTGCGGCGCGCGCCGCGCGGCAGCGCCTTGCGCCGTACGCGATCCAGCTCGGCGGCGTCCAGCCGCAGCAGCGTCCCCCGGTACAGCAGGCGCAGCTCGGTCGGACCGCCCGGCACCGCGTCGTGCGAGGCGCGCTCGAGCACCCGGCGCATCCGCAGCGACCCCTTGATCGCGGCCACGTCCGTCGGGTCGACCCGCTTGGCGTCGTACCCGGGCACCAGCGAACCCAGCGACCGCAGCGTCGCGGTGTCCTCGCCGAGCGACGGCAGCACGGTCGCGATGTAGTCCACGAACACCCCGGACGGCCCGACCACCAGGATGCCGCCACCCGCGAACCGGCTCCGGTCCGAATACAACAGGTACGCGGCGCGGTGCAGCGCGACGGCGGTCTTGCCCGTACCCGGTCCGCCGGTCACGATCGTCACGCCGGACGCGGGGGAGCGGATCGCCTCGTCCTGCTCGCGCTGGATCGTGGCGACGATGTCGCGCATGCCGCGCCCGGTCGCCTTGGAGAGGCTGGCCAGCAGGGCGCCGTCGCCCACCACCCGCATGTCCGGCGGCGCGGCCTCCGGATCCAGCAGGTCGTCCTCGATGTTCGTGACGTGCTCGCGCGCCGACTGGATCATCCGGCGCCGCACGACCCCGAGCGGCTCGGCGGGTGTGGCCCGGTAGAATGCGGCCGCGGCCGGGGCCCGCCAGTCCACGACCAGCGACTGCGAGTCCTCGTCACGGATGCCCATGCGGCCCACGTAGTGCACCGCGCCGGTCTTCAGGTCCAGGCGGCCGAAGACGAGTCCCTCGTGCTCGGTGTCCAGCGCGTGCCGCCGCCGCGCCGCGTGGAACACCATCGCGTCGCGCTCCACGAGAGCGCCGAACGTCCCCACGCCGGCGAGCTTGTAGCCCTCCTTCTCGGCCCGGGACGCCTCCCGGCGAAGCTCGGCCAGGCGGGCGTACACCCGGTCGACGTGCTTCTGCTCGGCAGCGATCTCCTGCTGCAGGACATGGGCGTCGCTCAAGTCGGTCAGTGCTCCCCGCTTGTGGATCAGCTGGCTGCCGCCGCCGCGTACCGTGCGAAGGGGGCAATCGAACTTACTCCTATCGGCCCGGTCGAGTCGACGGCGGCACGCCTGCCGGCGCTCTTGCGACGCCTGGTCGCGTCATCGCGGCTCAGGCTGCTCGCTCACGCCGCCTTGTCGTAGCCGTCACGGCGGGCGCGGCTCAGCCGGCGGCGGCGCTGCACGGCGGTGCTCTCCGCCGCCTTCTCCACGACCCCGCTCAGCGCCGCGGTGACCAGCTCCGGGCGCTCCATCATCAGCATGTGCCCGGCGCCCTCGCACACCGTCAGCTCCGTGCCGGGCAGGGCCTCCGCGATCGACTCCGCGCAGGGCGGCGGGGTCAGCCGGTCCCGGTCGCCGACCAGCGCCGCGGCGGGTACGTCACCCAGCGTCGCGAGCGTGTCGAGGCGGTGCTGGCTGCCCACCGAGTTCCGGAAACCGCCGATCGACCGCAGCGAGGCCCGGCCCACCCCGGACATGATCACCTCGAGGTCGTACTCGTCGCACTCGTCGCCGAAGAGCAGCCACCGCACCCCCGGCCGCAGCGCCGGCAGGACCACGCGGTGCGGCCGCCGCGCGCCCAGCCGGGCCAGGACGCCGGCGCCGGTCTGCTCCGCGAGCCGCAGGATCGGCGTCAACGTGGTGGGCAGGCCGTAATGGGTGTGCGTTGCGCCCTCCGCGGTCGTGGAGACGAACACCAGGCCGGCGACCCGCTGCGCGAAGTGCTCCGGGTGCGAGTCGGCGTACTCCATGATCGTCATGCCGCCCAGCGAATGCCCCGCCAGAACGACGGGGCCCGAAGGAGCGTACGCGTCCAGCACCGCGGCCAGATCAGCCCCGAGCTGTCCCACCGTCGCCGAGCGCAGCCGCGTGGCACCGGAAAGCCCGTGCCCGCGCGCGTCGTACGCGACCACCCGCACGTCCGCACCCGCGAAGGCTCTCATCTGGTGATGCCACGTACGGCGGTCCAGACACCATCCGTGCAGCAGGACGACGGTCACGGGCGCATCGGCCGGACCGGATGTCTCGACGTGCAGCCGAACGCCGTCGGTGAGAGTGAGCTCAGAGCGCTCCGACATGGGCACCTCCGTGTTTCGCACGGCCCCGTTGTACCCACGGGTAATCAGCATCACTCTCGATCGCCGGAAAAGCCACTGTCCGGATGCATCTTCCACCGAGTGGCCGAGTCGCCCCGGCCGTGCGTACGGCCCCCGGAACGTGATGTCGCTCGCACAGCATGTGCTGCGGCTCCGGGTCATAGAGAATCGGAGCCATGACGGGTCCGACACCTGCCTCGCTGCCCACGGCCACCGTGCCGTCCGCCCCTGACGCCGTGCCGGCCTCCCCAGAGCCGGCCTCCCCAGAGCCGGCCTCCCCGATGCCGGCCTCCCCAGCCGCGGCCGGGCTCGCTGCCGCCGCCGTCCAGGAGCGGATCACGCGGCCCGCCGACGCCCTCGCCGAGCTCATGGCCGGCAACCGCCGCTTCGTCGACGGCCGGCCGGAACACGGCCACGACGTCTCCGCCGCGGCCGCCGCCTCCGGCGGTCAGCTGCCCCACGCCGTCGTCGTGGGCTGCATCGACTCCCGAGTGCCGCTCGAAGCCATCTTCGACCAGACCTTCGGCTCCATCTGCGTCGTCCGCTCCGGCGGCCACGTCGTGGACCGCGCGGTGCTGGGCTCGGTCGGCTTCGCGGTCGGGGCGCTCAACGTCCCCCTGATCATGGTCCTCGGCCACGTCCGCTGCGGCGCGGTCGACGCGACCGTGCAGGCGTTGCGCGCCGGCGACCGCCCGGACGGCGACCTCGGCTACCTGGTCGACGAGATCGCCCCCGCGGTCCACAGCGTGGGCCTCGACGACCCGGACGTCGCGGCCAAGGCCATGCGCGCCCACGTCACCCGCACCGTACGCCGCATGCGCGAGGTCGCGGGCGTGCCGGAGGCGGTGGCGGCGGGCAAGGTGAGCATCGCCGGCGCGGTGTACGACCTCGACACGGGTGCGGTCGAGCTCCTGACCTGATCCTGCTCCCGGCTGTCTCGCCGCGCAGCCGGGCTGTCCAGCCGGCCGTCCGGCCCCGCTGCCATGGTCCCGAGCCGGCCGCTGGGGTGCGAGGCGCCGGTCTTGGTCCCGAGCCGGCTGTCTTGGTCCGGCCCGGCTCGTCTTGGGTTCCGGGCCGGCTGTCTTGGTCCCGCGGCGGTTGTGCGGGGGTGCGGGGTGGCTGGCTTCGGTTCCGGGCCGGTTGACTCGGACCGGGCCAGGTTTTCCGGCGCCGGCACGGCTTCGGGCCGGGCCGGTTGTTCCGGTTCCGGCTTCGGGCCGGGCTTCCCGGTTTGGCGACGTCTGCGGTGGGCCGGATCCGCTCCGCCGGCGCTGATCAACTTGTCGTGATCTTCAGTGCATGCAAAAAGGCGCTCCCGGGTACGAAACCCTGGGAGCGCCTTCTGTGTGCTGCGTAGGCTCAGCCCTCGAAGACACCCGCGTCGACGAGACGCTTCTCGGTGCTGCCCCAGCCGTGCTGCGGGAAGGCCTGGTCGAGGCCCTGGAGCTCGGCGCGGATCTTGGCGCCGTGGCCCGCGGCGGCGAGGATGCGGATCTCCTCGACGAAGGCGTCCGAGTCGGTCTTCAGGTGGTTGGTCTTGCCGTTGGTCAGGTTGCGCACGTACGCGAACCGGCCGTTCGCCAGCGGGATGAGGTACTTGAACTCACCGAGCACGCTGAGGGCGCCACCCTGGCCTGCCTGGCCGGCGCGGACGGATGCGCGGGCGGTCTTCGAGGTGTTGCTCGCCACGGCGGTACTCCTTGGAAAAGAACGGGTGTCGGCATAAAACGCCGGAGCAATCCTACACGAGCCCAACAGGGCCGCACCGCGGGAGCGGCCTGGTCCGTTAGGTCAGGTGTGCCACTACGGCCATTCACATGTCGATATTGCGGTTTCTCTGGCGCACCATCCGTACCACCCGGCATCATGGAGCACGATCAACCGCGGTCGAGGTCGTAGGGGAAGACGCACCTCGGTCTCCGGGAGGTCACCGTGCCAACGTGTGGCGTCGTATACGTCCACTCGACCCCACTCGCCGTGTGCCAGCACGTCGAGTGGGCGATCGCGCGCGTCCTGACCGCGCCGGTCACCCTGCACTGGACTGCGCAGCCGGTCGATCCCGGCATGCGGCGGTCGGAGTGCAGCTGGACCGGGAGGCCGGGCACCGGCGCCGAGCTGGCTGCTGCCCTCAGGCAGTGGCCCATGATCCGTTTCGAGGTCACCGAGGAGCCCAGCCCCGGCGTCGACGGGGAACGCTTCATGCACGTCCCCGGCCGAGGCCTGTTCCGCGGCACGATGGGCGCCTCCGGCGACATCCAGCTCGGCGAGGACCGCCTCCGCTCCATCATGGCGGCCGCCCGCGCCCCCGAGGCGCTCTCGCACGCCCTGGAGAAGGCGCTGGGCACGGCCTGGGACGCCGAGCTCGAGCCGTACCGCTACGCCGGCGACGGCGCCCCGGTCACCCTCCTGACCCGCGTCGGCTGACCCACCGGGCGGTCCGGCCCCGGACCGAGGCGACCGGGCCCGCCTGACCGCCGGCCGTCCCGCTCTCTCCCGGTGCCGCCCGCCGCGCCCGGCTGCCCGCTCGCCCACGGTCGCGCCCGCCGGCCGGCCTTTCCCGGTCGCGCCCGCCGGCCGGTCTTTCGCGGTCGCGCCCGCCGGCCGGTCTTTCCCGGTCGCGCCCGCCGGCCGGTCTTTCGCGGTCGCGCCCGCCGGCCGGTTTTTCGCGGTCGCGCCCGCCGGCCGGTCTTTCGCGGGCGCCGCCCCCGGCCCCGGCTGCCTGTTTCCCTTGGTCGCGTCCGCCGGCCATTTTTCGGTGCCGTTCGCTCGGCGGGACGGCTCATCCCCTCTGGTCCGCAAGGCTGGCGCATCGCCGCCGGCCGGCCGCGGTCACCCCGGCCCCGCGTACGGCGTGAGTTATCCACAGGGCCGGTTTGTCGATGTTCGGGCGTAGCTGATCCAATGGCCCCCGTGAATAGGGCGCTCTCCGTTGCTGTGGCCGTACCCCTGGCTCTGATCCTGGCCGGGTGCGGCGGTGACGCGCCGTCGCCACCTCGCGCCTCCGCCACGGTCGCGCCTTCTCCGAGCCTTCCGCCCGGCTCAGCGAGCGTCGCGCCGCTGCCCACCGGCGACCCTGCGACCCGGGCGCGAGAGACCGTGCGGACGCTCAGTGACGCCGCCCTCGCGGGGCAGGTGCTCATGCCTTATGCGTACGGTGACAATGCCGACCGGGTGGACAGCGCCGCCGCGGCCGGGAACCAGAAGCTGGCCGGGGTCGGCACGCCCGCCGAGATGATCACGAAGTTCGGGCTCGGCGGGGTGATCCTGGTCGGGTTCGCGCCCGGCGACCCGACCGGCGCGACCAATCCCGCCACGAATGTGGAGAACCCGCAGCAGGTGCGCGCGCTCACCGACGGGCTGCAGGCGGCGGCTCGGCAGCTGCCCGGGGGTGCGCCGCTGCTGATCGGTACGGATCAGGAGTTCGGCGTGGTGACCCGGGTGCGCACCGGGGTGACCCAGCTGCCGTCCGCGATGGCCCTCGGCGCCGCCGGTCAGCCCGCGCTCACCGAGCGTGCCTGGAATGCCGCGGGGCGTGAGCTCGCGGCGATGGGCATCAACCTCGACTTCGCACCGGTCGCCGACACACTGGGACCGCAGGGCAGTTCCGTCATCGGCTCCCGGTCGTACGGCGCCGATCCGGCTGCGAACGCCGCGCAGGTGCGGGCCGCCGTGCGCGGGATGCAGGGCGCCGGGGTTTCCGCGGCGCTCAAGCATTTTCCGGGGCACGGGCACACGACCGGCGACAGCCATGACGGCCTGCCGATCGTGCGGCAGAGCATGGCGCAGTGGGAACGCGAGGACCAGCCACCGTTCGCCGCGGGCCTCGGCGCCGGCGCGGCTGTGGTCATGTCCGGCCACCTCGACGTGGAGGCGCTGGACAAGGGTGTGGCCGCCACGTTCTCGCACAAGATCATGACTGACGTGCTGCGGGGGAAGCTCAAGTTCACCGGCGTCGCGGTCACGGACGCCATGAACATGGCTCCGGCGATGAAGTGGCCGGCCGGGGAAGCCGCCGTACGCGCGCTCAACGCCGGCAACGACATGCTCCTCATGCCGCCGGACATCACCGCGGCCCGCGACGGCATCATCGCCGCGCTGCAGAACGGCACCCTCAAACGGGAGCGGCTGGTCGAGGCGGTCACCCGGATCCTCACCCTGAAGTTCCGTTCGGAGCGTGCCCAGCCCGATCTGTCCGTGCTGGAGTCGCCCGAGCACCGCAAGGCCGTCCTCGCCGCCGACGCCGCCGCGGTGACGGTCCTCAAGGGCCGCTGCTCCGGCCCGCTCGTCACCGGCCCGGTCACGGTCACCGCCTCCGGCGGCCGGGAGACCGCGCGCACCGGGCTGGTCGAGGCGTTGCAGCAGGCAGGAGTGCCGGTCCAGGCCGCGGGCGGCACGGTCGTGCACCTCGTCGGGTACGGGGACCACACCACGGACCTGAGCCCCGACGCGGCGGTGACGGTGAGCATGGACACGCCGTACCTGCTGGCCGCGGCGAAGTCGCCGACGCTGCTGGCCACGTATTCGTCGAGCCGCCTGTCGCTGGACGCGCTGGCAGCCGTGCTCGCGGGCAAGGCGAAGGCGCCGGGGCGATCGCCGGTGCAGGTCGGCAAGCTGCCACGCAGCGCCTGCACCAAGGCGAAGTAGCGCGGTCGGCTGCCGGAGCGCCGCTGGCCGTTGGCGGCTGCGGGTGGTGGCGCCGGGCGGGGTCGGCTGGGAGGGCAGCTGATCAGAGTGGGATGTTGCCGTGCGTGCCTCGCGCGGCCGGGGCCGCTGCCAGGGCCTCCGCCACGCGGCGGCGGGTCTCTTCGGGTTTGATGACGGCGTCCACGACGCCGATCTCCACGGCCCGGTGCACGCCGCCCGCGGTCCTGGTCTGCTCCTCGACCAGCGTCTCGCGCAGCGCCTCCCGTTCGTCGTGCGGGGCGGCCGCCAGTGTCCTGCGGTGCAGGATCGTCACGGCCGCGCTCGCCCCCATGACCGCGATCTCGGCGGTGGGCCAGGCGAAGACCGCCGTCGCGCCCAGGGCGCGGGAGTTCATCGCGACGTACGCGCCGCCGTACGCCTTGCGGGTCACCAGCGTCACCCTCGGCACCACCGATTCGGCGAAGGCGTGCAGCAGTTTGGCGCCGCGGCGGACCACACCGTCCCATTCCTGGCCGAGGCCGGGCAGATAGCCGGGCACGTCGACCAGCACGATCAGCGGTACGCCGAGCGCGTCGCACATCCGCACGAAGCGGGCCGCCTTCTCGGCGCCGGCCGCGTCCAGGCAGCCGCCGAGGCGCAGCGGGTTGTTGGCGACGACGCCGACCGTACGGCCCGCGAACCGGCCCAGGGTGGTGACCACGTTCGGGGCCCACCTGCCGTGCAGTTCCACGCCGGGCTCGTCGAGGAGCGCCTGGACCACGGGCTTCACGTCGTACGCGCGGGCGGGCCGGTCCGGCAGGGTGGCGCCCAGGTCGCGGTCGTGGGCGTCGGCGGGGGTGAGCCGGCCCTGCCGCCCGAGGAGGACGGTCAGTTCGCGTGCTTTCCCGTACGCGTCGCTGTCGTCCTTGGTGGTGATGTGCACGACGCCGGAGCGGCGGCCGTGCGGTTCCGGACCGCCGAGCCGTTCCATGTCGACGTGTTCACCCGTGACGCTGCGGACCACCTCCGGGCCGGTCACGAAGATGCGCCCGCCCTTGCTCATGATGACGATGTCCGTGAGCGCGGGCCCGTACGCCGCCCCGCCCGCGGCCGGTCCGAGCACCACCGAGATCTGCGGCACGCGTCCCGAGGCCCGGACCATCGCCGCGAACACCTGGCCGACGCCGTCCAGCGCGACCACGCCCTCGGCGAGGCGGGCGCCGCCCGAGTGCCACAGGCCGACGACGGGCACCCGTTCCCGGACGGCGGTGTCGATGGCGTCGACGATGTGCCGGCAGCCCTCGACCCCCATCGCGCCGCCCATGCGGGTGCCGTCGGAGGCGTACGCGATCGCCGGGGTGCCGTCGACATCGCCCCGCGCGTACAGCACGCCCGAGTCGTCCTTGGGGGCGAGCAGGCGCAGCGTGCCCCGGTCGAAGAGCGCGCGCAGGCGCGCCTCCGGGTCGCGGTGGTCGGCGGCGGCCGGGCCGGAAGTCGGGGAGGTCGTGGTCACGGCGCGCTCCAAGCAGGGTGAGGGCGCGGCGCCCGAAGACCGAGCCGAGTGGTGACGCCCGACAGAACCGAGCCGGGATGACGCTCGGCGAAGCCGGGCCGGAGGGGGTGACGTCCGACAAGGCCGGACCGAAGGGGTCAAGCCCGGCGGAGCCGGGCGGGAGGGGTGGCGGCGGTCCGCCGAGGGGAACAACCGAAGCGGCTGCGGACCACCCGAGGGTGGGCCGCAGCCGGACCGGGATGTCAGGCGCGGGTGAAGACCAGCGCCACGTTATGGCCGCCGAAGCCGAAGGAGTTGTTCATCGCCGCGGCGATCTCCAGCGGGCGGGCCTTGTGGGCGGCCACCTCGAGGTCGAGGCGGTCGTCCGGGTCGTCCAGGTTGATCGTCGGGGGCACGACGCCGTCGCGGATGGCGAGGATCGTGGCGATGGACTCGAGGGCGCCGGCCGCGCCGAGGAGGTGGCCGGACATCGACTTGGTCGACGTGAGCAGCGGGTGGTCGCCCACCGCGGCGCGGATGCCCTTGATCTCGCCCATGTCGCCGACCGGGGTGGAGGTGGCGTGCGCGTTGACGTGGACGATGTCCGTGCCGGTCAGGCCGGCGTCGCGGATGGCCCGGCTCATCGCGCGGATGCCGCCGCGGCATTCCGGGTCCGGCTGGACGATGTCGTAGCCGTCCGAGGTGATGCCGGCGCCGGCGAGGCGGGCGTACACGGTGGCGCCGCGCGCGGCGGCGTGATCGGCGCGTTCGAGCACGAGCGCGCCCGCGCCCTCGCCGAGGACGAAGCCGTCGCGGCCCTTGTCCCACGGCCGGGAGGCCTTCTCCGGCTCGTCGTTGCGGGTGGACATGGCCCGCATCGAGGCGAAGCCGGCGATCGGCAGCGGGTGCACGACCGCCTCGGTGCCGCCCGCGACGACCACGTCGGCGCGGCCGGACCGGATGATGTCGAGGCCCAGCGAGAGGGCCTCGGCCCCGGTGGCGCACGCGCTGGCCATGGAGTGCACGCCGGCCTGCGCGCCGAGGTCGATGCCGACCCAGGCGGCGGGGCCGTTGGGCATGAGCATCGGCACGGTGTGCGGGCTGACCCGGCGCGGCCCGGAGGCCTCCAGGATGTCGTCCTGGTTCAGCAGGGTCTGCGCGCCCCCTATGCCGCTGCCGAAGCTCACGGCCAGGCGTTCCGGGTCCAGGCCGGAGTCGGCCAGGCCCGAGTCGGCCCACGCCTGCTTCGCGGCGATCAGCGCGATGGCCTCGGAGCGGTCGAGCTTGCGCAGCCGGACCCGCTCGATGACCTCCGACGGGTCGACGGCGAGCTGGGCGGCGATGCGTACGGGCAACTGCGCGGCCCACTCCTGGGTGAGGGCACTCACCCCGGAGCGGCCGGCGAGCATGGCGTCCCAGGTGGACGCGACGTCCCCGCCCAGCGGGGTCGTCGCGCCGAGCCCGGTGACGACGACGTCTGTGCTGCTCATGTCAGTGATTCGCCTCGATGAAGGACACGGCGTCGCCGACGGTCTTGAGGTTCTGCACCTCGTTGTCGGGGATCTTGACGCCGAACTTCTCCTCGGCGGCCACCACGACCTCGACCATCGACAGCGAGTCGACGTCCAGGTCGTCGGTGAAGGACTTCTCCTCGGCGACGTCGTCGGGGTTCACCCCGGCGACCTCCTCCAGGATCTCGGCGAGGCCGGAGGTGATCTCTGCGCGGGTAGCCATTGTTCGCTGGTTCCTCTCGATGGTGGGGATTGCTCGACGGGCGGACGGCTGCCTCAGGGGCAGCGGACGACCTGCCCGGCGTAGGTGAGGCCGCCGCCGAAGCCGAAGATCAGCACCGGGGCGCCCGAGGGCACCTCGCGCCGCTCGACGAGCTTGGACAGGGCCAGGGGAATGCTCGCCGCGGAGGTGTTGCCGGACTCGACGAGGTCCTTGGCGACGACGACGTCCGGGCCGAGGCCCAGGCGCTTGACGATGCCGTCGATGATGCGGGTGTTGGCCTGGTGCGGCACGAAGGCGGCCAGCTCCTCGGGGCGGACCCCGGCGCGCTCGCAGGCCTGCAGGGCGAACGGGGCCAGCGCGGTCGTGGCCCAGCGGAACACGATCTGGCCCTCCTGCTGGATGTACGGCTGCCAGCCCTCGATGCGCAGCACGTCGCCCTTGTCCGGGGCGGAGCCCCAGAGCACCGGCCCGACGCCGGGCTCCTCGCCGTCCGGCACGGCCGTGACGACCGCCGCACCCGCGCCGTCGCCGAAGAGCACGGCGGTGCTGCGGTCGGTCCAGTCGGTCACGTCGGAGAGCTTCTCGGCGCCGACCACGATGGCGTTGCGGGCCGCACCGGCGCGGATGGCGTGGTCGGCGGTGGCCAGCCCGTACGAGAACCCGGAGCAGGCGGTGTTGAGGTCGAACGCGGCCGGCGCGGTGATGCCCAGCCGGGCGGCGACCCGGGTCGCCACGTTGGGGCACCGGTCCACCGACGAGCACGTGGCGACGACGACCATGTCGATGTCCGCGGCGGTCAGGCCGGAGCCGGCCAGGGCCTTCTCCGCGGCGGAGGTGGCCATGTCGGCGACCGTCTCGGCGTCCGCGATGCGGCGCTCGGCGATGCCGACCCGGTCGCGGATCCACGCGTCGTTCGTGTCGACGATCTTGGCGAGGTCGTCGTTGGTGACGACACGCGAGGGCTGGTAGTGGCCCATCGCGACGATGCGGGATCCCGCGGTCATGGTGCTGCTCCTTCGGTCGCGAGCGGGGTGGTCACTCCTGATGCCCGCCGATGCGGGCCACGGGCCGGCCCGGCGCCACCGGGTCGTCGTCGTAGGCGAGCCATTCGAGGAGCACGCCGCCGGTGTGGGCGGCGATGTCGGCCGGGCCCTGCCGGGTCTCCACCCGGCCGATGACCTGGCCGCTGCGGACGTCGTCGCCCTCCGCGAGGCCCTCGGCGGGCCGGAACACGCCGGCGCCGGTGGCCACCACGATCCGGAACGCGGGTGCCGGCTCGAAGCTGGGCGCCCCGCCGTGCCGGGCGATCAGGTCGAGCGCCTTGGGCAGGTCGTCCGGGGTGTTGAGGGTGACGATCTCGGGCGCGTTGTCGCCCTTGAGCTCGCGCTTGACCAGTCCGGCGAGCGTGCCGGCGGGCGGGAGCTCGACGATGCCGGTGACCCCGACGTCGCGCAGGGTCCGCATCACCAGGTCCCAGCGCACCGGGGCGGTGACCTGGCGGACGAGGCGCTGCAGCATCTCCCGGCCGTGGACGACGGCGGCGCCGTCGCGGTTGGACAGCAGGATGCGGGCCGGGTCGGCGACGGTGACCCCGCCGGCGACCGCGGCGAGCGCCTGCTCGGCCGGCGCCATGTACGGCGTGTGGAACGCCCCCGCGACGGCCAGCGGCCGGACCCGCGCACCGGCGGGCGGTTCCTCGCCGAACTTGGCGAGCGCGTCGACGGCGCCCGCGGCGACGATCTGACCGGCGCCGTTGCGGTTGGCCGGGTGCAGCCCGTGCTGCTCGATGGCGGCCACCACCGCGTCCGCGTCGCCACCGAGGACGGCGCTCATGCCGGTGGGCTCGAGGGCGCACGCGGCGGCCATCTCGCGGCCACGGACCCCGGCGAGCGCGATCGCCGCCTCGGCGGGCAGCACCCCGGCGAGCGCGGCCGCGCCCAGTTCGCCGACGCTGTGACCGGCGACCAGGCCGACGTCGTGCATCGGCAGGTGCTCGCCGGCCAGCAGCGCGGCGGCGACCAGCAGCGGCTGGGTACGCGCGGTGTCCTTGATCTCGTCAGCATCCGCCTCGGTGCCCAGGTGGAGCAGGTCGACGCCGGCGAGGGCGGACCACCACCGCAGGCGCGCCCCGGCGCCGGGCAGGGTCAGCCACGGGGACAGGAAGCCGGGCTTCTGGGAGCCCTGGCCGGGCGAGAGTACGGCGAGCACGTCCCCGACTCTTCCGGATACGGCACGCTTCTGCGGGTGCGGCAGGAGACCAAACCCTACGAGCCGCGTTGTGGGGTTCCTACAAAGTGCCTCTCGTTTCATCCCTTTTCGTGGGCATTTGCGGGGACTGCCGCGACGAATGTGCAGGTCAATCGTTGGCGTGACTTAGCTCGCAGGATCGAGCCGCCCCAGGATCAGTGCCATCCGGAGCGCGAACGCGTCCCGCCCGTCCAGAGGGGACATACCGGTCACTTCGGCGACGCGCTTGAGGCGGTACCGCACTGTGTTGGGGTGCACGAACAGCTCGCGGGCGGCGCTCTCCAGCACGCCGTTGGCCGCGAAGAAGGCGTCCAGCGTCTCCAGCAGGCCGCCGCCCGCACGGCACAGGGCGCCGTACGCGTCATGCTTGAGCGTGCGCCGGGCCTCGGAGTCGCCGGCCAGGGCCCGTTCCGGCAGCAGGGCGTCCGCCGCGATCGGGTTCGGCGCGCCGGGCCAGGCCGGGGCGGCGCGGAACCCGGCGAGGGCGGCGCGGGCCGACTCGGTGGCGTTGTCGAGCGACGGCACGGCCGGACCCACGACGACCGGGCCCTCCCCGAAGGCCGCGGCGAGCTGCCCGGCGATGGCGAGCGGGTCCGCGGCGCCGCCCATGACCACGACCAGCCGATCGCCGTGCACCCCGCCGATCACCTCGACCCGCGCGCGCCGGGCGGCCCGGTAGACACTGTGCAGGACGGCGGTGTGGTCACCGCCGGGGGAGCGGCCCACCACGACCGCCACCGGCGGGGCGTCCGCCCAGCCCAGCGCGGCGGCCCGGCTGGCCAGCACGTCGGAGGAGTCGCCGCGCAGCAGCGCGTCGACGAGCAGCGCCTGCAGGCGCGCGTCCCACGCGCCGCGCGACTCGGCCGCGCGGGCGTACACCCGGGCGGCGGAGAACGCGATCTCCCGGGAGAATTTGAGGATGGCCTCGGTCAGCGCACCCTCCTCGCCGGCCGCGGCCAGGTTGGCCACCTCGGACTCGGCGACGTCGATGGTGACCTTGATCAGCTGGACCGTCTGGGTCAGCGTGATCGACCGGGCCAGCGCGCGGGGCGCGGCGGCGAAGACCTCGTCCGAGATCTCCTGCGTGCCGGCCGCCGTGCCGCCGGAGCGCAGCCACTCGACCAGCGACCGTACGCCGGCCTGGGCGACGAGCATGACCCACGAGCGCTGGTCGGCGGGCAGGGCGCGGAACCACGGCAGGGTCTCGTCCATGCGCGCGACGCTGGCGGAGGCGAGGGCGCCGGCGCTGCGTTCGACCCGGCGCAGGGTGGCGGCCAGGGGGCGGCGCTTCGCCGTACCCGTGGAATTGCCGTCCGCTGCCATCCGACCAGCATGTCAGGGGCCGCCGGAGCCGGCGCCACGGACCGCCTTCCTGCGGTTTTTGGCGAAATTTGTCCGTTATCGCGGTGTGCCCTCCCCGCGATTCCGGTCGGTGACCTGGCATGGTGTCGTCCTAGCGCTGCTAGGACCGGCACCCGTGAGGGTCAAGCCGGGCGCCGCGGTGCCGATCAGCAATCCGGTGACGAGGTCGAGGGGAGGCACGACATGAAGGACCAGGAGGGGGTACGCCCCGACGCGGAGCACGACGCCGCGGAGGAGGGCTCGGCGCCCACGTCCGACGCCGCCGTCCTCGCCGTGGCGCCCGCCGGCGACGAGCCCACCGACGACGTCCCGCACCGGGTGGGCTGCCGCTCCGAGCTGCGCGGCTGGGCCGGCGCCCACCTGCACGGGGCGGTACGCCCGCGCCGCCGCGCGGCCGGCCGGGGACGTCCACCCGGCCGCTGGTGCTGATGCCGACTTCTCACCCCAGGGGGTGACTGCCGGGCGCGTCCGGCACGGCACGCGGCCGCCGCCGGACACGGTGGGGCCGTGGACGACAGAAGACGGCTCATCCTCGACCAGGCCCTCGCCCTCGTCGACGAGCAGGGACTCGGCGCGATGTCCATGCGGGCCGTGGCGGAACGGGTCGGGCTCACGTCGATGGCGCTCTACCCGTACGTCGGTGGCAAGGACGCCCTGCTGGACGGCCTCGTGGACCTGCTGCACCTGGAGCTCGGCACGGCGTACGGCGACGACCCGGCGGACATCGACTGGCGGCAGCGGCTGCGCGCGCTCGGCCGGGCGGTACGCGGGCTGTCCCGCCGGCATCCCCGCGCGTACCCGTTGATTTTGAACCGTCCCTCGCCCGGCGGCTCGTGGCTGACCGCGGCCCTGCGCGCGACGCTGCACGACGCGGGAGTGCCCGCGGAGAAGGTGCCCCGGCTGACCCGGATGATCTGCGCCTTCCTCCTCGGCTACACGACCGGCGAGGTCACCGGCGGTCTCCCGGCCGCCGACCCGGCGGCGCCGCCGGACTCCGTGCCGCAGTTTCCCTCCTCGCAGCAGCCGGACTCCGCGTCGCCGGACTCCGCGTCGCCGGACTCCGCGCCGCCGCCCTCCGCGCCGCCTGACGGCGTGCCGGCGCAGGACGATGCGGCCGAGTTCGATGCGGACCTCGAGGACCTGATCCGGCTCGTGGAGGTCACCGTGCGGGTCGCGTGACCGCCGTTCCGCCGCGCGAGAACGCCTTTGTGCCCTATAAAGGTGCAAATGACCGAGGAGTACGTGGCCCAGCGCTACGCCCACCTGCGCCGGGCGGCCTTCCTGATGTGCGGCGACTGGGCACACGCCGGTGAGCTGGCGCGGGCCACACTCGCCCGGGCGCTGACCGCCCCGGACGTCGGTGATCCGGACCTGTGGGCGTACGGCGATCTGATGGCCGCGTTCAAGCCCACCCACGGCCGTCGCGAGCACGTCTTCGTCGCGCCGCCGGAGGCCGCCGAGCGGGGCGCGGCCGACACCGATGCCGCGATGGGCGACGTCTACACCGTGCTGGTGCTCGACGCGCTGCGCCGGCTGTCGCCCAAGTGCCGCGCGGTCCTCGTGCTGCACCACTTCTGCCATCTCGCGGTGGTGGACACCGCGGACGTGCTCGGCCTCGACGCGGCGAAGGTCACCGAGTACGAGGCCGAGGGCCTGGCCGCCTTCGCCGACCTGCTGCGCATCACCCAGCCGGCGGTGACGGGATGAGCGCGGCCATGACCGGTGTCCTCGAGCGGGCCTGCGCGGCCGAGCCGCCGATCGGCGACGCGGTCGACGACATCTTCCGCCGGGCCGACCGGCTGCGCCGCCGCCGCGCCCGGTCGGTGATCCTGGCCGGCCTGGCCGTCGCGCTGATCGTCATCCTCCTCGGGTACGCCCTGACGACGGTCCTGCTGCCCGGCCCCAAGCCGCGCTCGGCCGCCGCCGTACCGGTCGCCCAGCCGCGCCCGTCGGCGGTGCTCGACCCGGTCCTGCGGGTGCTCAGCGGCCCGGTGGACGCCAAGGGCGACCGGATCGTCCCGCGGCTGCCCGCGTCGGGCCCGGGCTGGCGGCAGTACGCCGTCATGACCGCGCAAGGGGAGTCCCGCGGCCTGATCGAGGTGGCCGTCTACGACGCACCCGCGGGACTGTGCCTGCCGGTGCTGGCCGACCCGAACTCCTGCGCGAAGCCGGACCGGACCCGGGCCGGCATCGAGTACGCCCGCTACTCCGACCGCGAGGACAAGGACTGGCAGGTCAACGAGGTGATCGCCCGCCGGGTCGTGGACGGGCGCACGGTCGTGGTGCAGGCGACGGGCGAGCGCGGCACCGGGGACGTCGAGCGGGGCAAACCGCCGCTGACCGCGCGGGAGGCGGCGCAGGTGGCGACGAACCCGCGGCTGCCGGACGCGTTCGGGCTGGGGGAGCGGTGCAACGCCCCGGCGCCCGCGTGCCCGGTGTTGCGCATCCCGGTACGCCCGGCCGGCTGATCCGGACCGGACCGGGGTGAGCCGGCGCCGGGCCGGGGTGAGTCGGCGCCGGGCCGGGGTGAGTCGGCGCCGGGCCGGGGTGAGTTGGGGGTCCGGCCGGGTTGAGCCGGCGTCCGGCTCGGTCGCGGGGCGGGTCCGCCGGCCGGGTGGAGCTGCGTCAGACCCGGCGGCGGATCAGGTACGCCACGCCGCCCAGCCCGATCAGCACGACCAGCAGCACCGCGCCGTTGAGCAGGAACAGCTGGCGCATCTGGTGCAGCACGTCGCTGCCGACCGCCAGCGGGTCCAGCTCCTCGGTGTCGACCTCCTCGCCGATGCCACCGCCGATGCCGCCGGTGACCACGTCCGGCTTCTCCTTGAGCGGGACACCGGCCACGCGCAGCGACTCCGACATGGTGAGCCGGCCGTAGAACCAGCCCGCCGCCTTCTTGCCGGTCGGCTGCTTGGCCGGCCGGTACGCGCGCGGGCCGCCGGCCGCCAGCGGGTAGAGGTCGTACTGCTGGGTGGCCTTGTCCTTGACCAGCACGACGACCGTGTACTTGGGGCCGAGCTTGTCCGCCTTGGGCTTGGTCGTGGTCGGCGTGGCCGAGGCCAGCCAGTTGACCTCGCTGAGCAGGCGCTGGAACAGGTCACGCCGCTCGGCCTGCTGCACGACGATCTTGCCCTCGGGCACCTTGCCGCTGATCTGGACGGCGGTGGGCTTGGCCCCGGCCTTGGGCGCCGCCGAGCTGGAGTCCTCCTGGAGGACGGCGGCAGGCCGTGCGCCGGCAGGCAGTGAGCTGACAGACAGCGCGCCCACAGACAGCGCGCCGACAGACAGCGCGCCGACGGATCGCGCGCCGGCCGGCAGCGCGGCCGCGGGCGCCGATGCGGCGTGAGCGGCGGCCGGCGCGAGGCCGGTCCCGACCGCGAGTGCGGCGGCGAGCACGCCGGCCGCGGTCCAGCGCCGCGTGATCAAACCTCGAGCCACGTCCGGCCTCCCCCGCCTGCGTGATGGACATTGCCGCGCCGTGCGTGCGTTCTCACAGCTTCCTCGCAGATCCAGTCACCCGCATCCCGGCGGGCGGCCTTTTCGAGCTATCGGAAATCGGCGGCGAGAGTGAACAGCGACTGCTGATCGGCGCGCGAATAGTACCCAGCAGGCGCAAGCGCCGCTGGCCAAGGTCACCCGTGCTGCTGACGGTCATACCGCTTGGACGCGCGCCGATGGGCGGAGAGTTGCCTGGTGAGACGAGCGCGCACCGGTTTCCCGGTGCGCGCATACCGAAATGGTCACGAAGGCTCAGCCGAGCTTCGCCCGGGCCGCGGCCGGCCGAGTTGCGCCGGGACCGCGGCCTGCCGGGTTTCGCCCGAGCCGTGCTCAGCCGAGCCCGAGCCGTGCTCAGCCGAGCACGGCCGTGCTCAGCCGAGCTTCGCCCGGGCCGCGGCGAGCCGGGCGAGGGTGCGCTCGCGTCCGAGCATCTCGAGCGACTCGAACAGCGGCAGGCCGACCGTACGCCCGGTCGTGGCGACCCGGACCGGCGCCTGGGTCTTGCCCAGCTTGAGCCCGCGCTCCTCGCCGACGCGCTCCAGCGCGGCCTTGAGCGGCTCGGCGGTCCAGTCCTCGAGGGCGCCGAAGGCGGCGGCCGCGGCGTCGAGGATCTCGCCCGCACCTTCCTTCATCGCCTTGTTCCAGGACTGCTCGTCGGAGACCGGCTCGTCGAGGAAGAGGAAGTCGACGTAGTCGACGATCTCGCTGAGCACGGCGATGCGGGTCTGGGCGAGCGGCGCGACGGCGGCGAACACCGTGGTGTCGAACTTCGCCGGGTCCCACGGCGGGGCGGGGATCGTGTCGGTGCCACCCAGCCAGGGCGCGCAGACCGCCGCGAACTCCTCAGCCGACAGTGCGCGGATGTACTCGCCGTTGAACGCCCGCAGCTTCTTCACATCGAAGAAGGCGGGGGAGTGGTTGACGTCCTCGAGCCGGTACTCGTCGAGGATGACCTGCCACGGCACGATCTCGCGGTCGCCGGTGGGCGCCCAGCCGAGCAGCATCAGATAGTTGCGCATCGCGGCGGCGAGGTAGCCCTCGTCGCGGTACGACTCCAGCGCCACCTTGTCGCGGCGCTTGGACAGCTTCTGGCGCTTCTCGTTGACGATGACGGGCACGTGTGCCCACACCGGCGGCTTCACGCCCAGGGCCTCCCAGAGCAGCTGCTGCTTGGGCGTGTTGGGCAGGTGCTCCTCGGCGCGGATGACGTGGGTGATGCCCATCGTCATGTCGTCGACGACGTTGGCGAGCAGGAAGACCGCCGAGCCGTCGCTGCGGGCGATGACGAAGTCCTCGATGAGCTTGTTGTCGAACGTCGGCTCGCCGCGGACCAGGTCGACGACCACGGTCTCGCCGTCGTCGGGCGTACGGAAGCGCAGCGCGCGTCCCTCGCCGGGGCCGAGCGCGCGGTCCCGGCAGAAGCCGTCGTAGCCGGTGTGGGTGTTGCCCGTACGCGCCACGACGTCGTCGCGGGTGCAGTCGCAGTAGTACGCGCGGCCCTCGCCGTACAGCCGGGTGGCGGCGGCGGTGTGCTCGCTCGCGTACGCCGACTGGAAGTAGGGGCCCTCATAGGTGCCGCGTTCGATGCCGATCCAGTCGAGGGCGGAAAGGATGCCCTCGGTCCACTCCGGCCGGTTGCGCGCCGCGTCGGTGTCCTCGATCCGCAGGACGAACGTGCCGCCGGCCTGCTGGGCGTAGATCCAGTTCTGCAGCGCCGAGCGGGCGCCGCCGACGTGAAACATTCCGGTCGGAGAAGGGGCGAAGCGTACTCGTACAGTCACGGACCCCAGCCTACGGCCCCCCGCCACCGGGTTCCCGGCGGCCTTTTTTCACGTCGTGTATTGACGACTGTTAGTAAGCCTTCTTAAGATTTTCCGGCCCGATGTCATCCCCACGGCGCCCCCACGCCGGACAGAAAGGTCCCCACCCCCATGGCCAAGAGAAGAAGGATCGCCTCGGCCGCGGCCGCCCTGGTGGTCGGTGCAGCTGGTCTCGTCACCGCGCTGGCCGTCCAGGGCACCTCCGAGGCTGCGGTGCTGCCGAACAACTTCAAGAGCGTCGGCTACATGCCGTCCTGGGCCGGCAGCGTCACGAGCATCCAGTACAGCAAGCTGACCCACATCAACTATGCGTTCGCGCTGCCCAACGCCAACGGCACGCTGCAGCCGATCGAGAACACCTCGAAGCTCTCGCAGCTCGTGTCGCTGGGCCACCAGAACAACGTCAAGGTGTCGCTGGCCATCGGCGGCTGGAACGACGGCAACGACTCCGGCTTCGAGGCGATGGCCGCCAGCGCGAGCACCCGCACGACGTTCGTCAACACCGTGATGGGTGTCGTGAGCCAGTACAACCTGGACGGCATCGACATCGACTGGGAGTACCCCGACCCCGGCACGTCCGGCAACAACTACACCGCGCTGATGCAGCAGCTCGGCAACGCCCTGCACGCCCAGGGCAAACTGCTCACCGCGGCGGTGGTGTCCGAGGGCGGCACGGCCAACGGCGTGCAGCCCGCGGTGTTCAACGCCGTCGACTGGCTGAACATCATGGCGTACGACGGCGGCAGCCCGCACGCCAACTACGACTGGTCGATCGCCAGCGTGAACTTCTGGAAGGGCCGCGGCCTGCCGGCGTCGAAGGCGGTGCTGGGCGTGCCGTTCTACAGCCGCCCCGGCTACAAGACGTACGCGGAGATCGTCGCCGCCAACCCGGCCTTCGCCAACCAGGACTGCGCCACCATCAACGGCGTCAACGAGTGCTACAACGGCCTGCCGACGATCCGGCGCAAGACCCAGTGGGCCATGGCCAACGCCGCCGGCATCATGAACTGGGAGCTGTCGCAGGACGCCACCGGCGCGACCTCCCTGGTCAGCGCCATCTACTCGACCGTGACCGGCGGCACCCCGACCGACCCGCCGTCGGGACGCACCGGGCGGATCACCGGCATCGCCGGCAAGTGCATCGACGTCGCCGCGGCCTCGTCGGCCAACGGCACGGCCGTGCAGCTGTACGACTGCAACGGCACGGCGGCGCAGAACTGGACCGTCGGCACCGACGGCACGCTGCGCGCGCTCGGCAAGTGCATGGACGTGGCCGCCGCGGGCACGGCCAACGGCTCGCTGGTGCAGATCTACGACTGCAACGGTACGGGCGCCCAGAAGTGGCAGGCGCAGGGCGACGGTACGCTGCGCAACCCGTCGAGCGGCAGGTGCCTCGACGCGTCGAACAACAGCTCCGCGAACGGCACCCGGCTGCAGATCTGGGACTGCTTCGCCGGCGCCAACCAGCGCTGGACGCTGCCGTAAGCGTGGGGCGGATCCGCGCGGGACGGCTACGGCACCGCGCGGATCCGTACGACCATGACCGCGCCTAGCAGGGTGACCGCGGCGGTGACCGCGTACAGGGTGGGGTAGCCACCCAGGTGCGTGACGATCGGCGCGGCCATCGCGGGGCCGAGCACCTGCGGGGCGGCCGTCGCGATGTTGATGACCCCGAGGTCCTTCGCCCGGTCCACGGCCGCCGGCAGCACCTGGGTGATGAGCGCCGTGTCCACCGCGAGGTAGACGCCGTACCCCGCGCCGAGCAGCACCGAGGCGACGAGCGCCACCGGCCACGTCGGCCAGATGGCCAGGAGCAAAGCGGCGACCGCGATGACGATCCCGGACCAGATCACGAAGATCTTGCGGCGGCCCGAGCTGTCCGAGAGCCGTCCGCCGATCACCGCCGTGGCCACCATGCCGGCCGTGTAGAGCAGGATCATGATGAGCAGGCCGGTGTCCGGGTCGGCCAGCCGCACCTTGTCGGTCAGGAAGTACAGCAGGTAGAGCGTGCCCAGCGCGTTGCCCAGTTGCACGAGGAAGCGGGTGCCCCACGCCCAGGCGAAGTCGGGGTGCTCCCGGAACACGCGCCAGATCGCCTTGCCCCGCGGCCGTTCCCGGTCGCCCGGTGGCAGCGGGTCGTCCGGGGTCAGCAGCGCGAACGGCACGGCGAGCACCACGAACACGACGGCCATCATCACGTACCCGCTCGTGGTGCCGGTGACGACGGCGGTGACCAGCACGGCTCCCAGCACCAGCCCGAGCGCCTGCGGCATGCCGATCCAGCCGGAGACGCGCCCGCGCTGGCGTACAGGCACCCGGTCCGGCACGGCCGCCGTCAGCGTGGCCAGCATGACGTTGAGGCCGACCTGCGCGCCGGCCCAGCCCACGGCCACCCCGACGATCGAGTCCTGCACGCCGAGGAAGAGCAGCGACGCCAGGGTGAGCGCCGCGCCGGACAGGGTCCAGACGTGGCGCCGCCCGTACGCCCGGCCGCCGAGCCGCAGCCGGGTCCGATCGGAGAGCGCGCCCGCCGCCGGGTTCACGATGATCGCCACGAGCGCGCCGACGCCGGTGACCCAGCCGAGCGCCGCCTCTTTGCCGCTGACACCGATCTCGGCGATCTGCTCGGGCAGCAGCACCTGCACCGGGGTGAAGAACACCATCCACAGGCCGAGGTTCGCCGCGAACAGCAGCCCGATCCACGAGCGCCGGACCGGGACGACCGGCTCGGCCAGCGCGGCCGGTGTGCCCTGCGTGACGCTCATGGTGCCTCCGGGCAAACACGAAAGTTCCTCGGACCCTAGATGATCGCGGCCTCCCGAGGAAGGGCGCGGCGCACCGCGGCGGGCAGCGTGCGAAACGGGGTGACGGCCGGCGCCCCGTTCTTCTCCTCCCAGACGCCCTCGATGCGGCCGTTCACCACCAGCGTGGGGGAGATCCAGCCCTGCGGCCGGGAAACCGCGGACCTCGGCCCGCTGCTGATGACATCCAGCAGGCGCAGGGCGCCGACCACGTACGGGTCGAACGCGGGCAGTAACAGCACGGAATCCCTGCCCACGGGCCGCTCGGCCCCCGCCGGCAGAAAGCCGTGACCGTCCACCGGCTCCAGCTCGAGCCGCGCGAACGACTTGCGGGCCAGTGCGGGCTTCAGGTCGAACCAGCGCGCGAACTCGGCGAAGTCGGCCGGCCCGTACGCGTCCAGATAGGCCAGCGCCAGCCGATCGATCGCCGCCTCGGTCTCCACCGCCTCCCAGTCGCCGAACCACGCGCGCGGCGCCACGAACGTGACGTTGCGCCCGCGCGGCGGACCGGAGCAGAGCAGTCCCCGAAAAGCCAGCGGCTTGAGAATCGCCCCGAACCCCTGCGTGAGCGGCCCGCGCAGCTCCTCGTGCCGGGTCGCCGCGATCACCGCGTCGGCGAGCTCCTCCCGCGTCATCGGGACGTCGCCGAGCACGTCCGGCACGGCCGCGATGATGTCGGCCATCTGCGCCGCGGTCACCCCGTGGTAGCGCAGCCAGGAGCCGGTGGTCTCCCGGGTGCGGGTGCTCATCGCGGCCACCCAGAACGGCAGGTCGGCGGCGGGGAGCAGGTGCAGGGTGCCGCGGGCGGCCCAGGTGCGCACGAGCGTGCGGTCGCTCCACAGCGCCCTCTCCAGGTCGGCGACCGCCCCTGGCCGCCCGCCGGCGGCGGCCTGGTCGGCGACCGCGCCTGGCTGCAAGTCAGCCGTGGCCTGGTCGGTGGCCATGCCCAGGCGCAGGTCGGCCGCCGCTTGGGCGGACGACGCGACCTGGGCGTGGAGGCCGCCGATCCGCCCGGCCACCTCGACCACGTCCACACCTCGCTCGCCGCCGAGGAAGTGCCGCTCGATCCGCCGCCGCAGGATCTCGTCCAGTTTCATGAAGGTTCCTTCCCCCGGAGGCGATGCCCGCGCACTTTGGCCCGGTTGCCGCACCGGTCCATCGAGCACCAGCGGCGGTTACCGGGACGCGACGTGTCCAGATAGATCAGCGCGCAGTCGTCAGCGGCGCACATGCGTACCCGCGCAGCCGTGGGCGGGGTGAGCGCCGCAACCGCGTCCCGCGCGATCAGCGCGGCGAGCTGGTCGCCCCGCACGGGCCGGCGCCAGGCCCGGGCGCCGTCCGCCGCGATGAAAGGTACGGGCACAGCCATGCCCGCCACCTCGTTGATCACGGTGGCGGCCGCCGGCGGCACGGCTCCGCCGCCGGCTGTGGCCCACGCGCCGGCCCACACCGCCTCGCGCAGCCGCTTGACCAGCGCGAGCTCCTCCTCGGTCACCACGACATCGCCCGGCCGCACCCCGTGCGCGCGCAGGTCCAGCCTGCTCGCCGCCGCCCACCGCACGAAGTCGGCGGGGGAGTGCAGCACCTCGTAGCGCGCCCGGTGCCCCTCGCCGCCGGTCACGCTGGACAACTCGAGGCAGAGCGTTCCGGCGTCGAACGTGAACGCCTGGCCGTCCGGATGTCGCACCCGCATGTAACTGGTTATACCAGTTACGGCGCCGATCGGGACCGCCGGCGACGCCGGCCGGCTTGATCGACGCCCAGCCGGCAGGGCATGGCCGGCCGGGGCCTGCCCGCGACGCCGGCCGGCTTGATCGACGACCAGCCGGCAGGGCATGGCCGGCCGGGGCCCGCCCGCGACGCCGGCCGGCCTGACCGACGACCAGCCGGCGACTGCCGCAGTCGGCGGCCGGCCGGCCGGCCATGAGCGTCACCTCGCCGCCGGTCGACCACCCGCCGCCTCTTGCCTACGGAACCGCCGCCTCGCTCCGAGCCGGTTCCGCGTCGGAGACTCGACCTGATCCATTCAGGGCGCCGCCGTCCGGTGCTATCTCCCCAAGGGTTTCCAGGCGCGCCCGGATGCCGCCGCGGCTGCGGCCGAACTCCTCCATCAGCGCCCGCTCGCCGGCCCCGGCCCGGTAGCGGGCCACGAGGCGTTCGTCGTCCTCGGGGGACCATCGGGCGCCTCGGTTGGGGTAGCGCTTCGGCTTTTCCTCCGCCGGCCGGGTCGGTTTGCGCTGGTTGCGCAACGCCGAAAGGCCGGTGAGGGTCGACGCGAGGGCCTGGGTGACGTCGGGGAGGTCGAGGGGCGAGATCCCTCCGCTGATCTCGCTCACCGTCTCCCCGTCCGGGCCCCAGCCGATCAGTGAGAGGGCGATGGGGTCGTCACCCGTGCCCATGGCGGTGATCCGGTAGACGTTGCCACCCGTCGTGAAGTGGCGGTCCAGCTGGGTGTGGGGGCGCCGGTCCTGCTCCGGCGCGAACTCGTTGGTGTCCATGCGGCGAAGGTAGGGGTCCGCACCGACACTTTTTCGCGGGCGCGGCGCGGGTTCCGGCGTTTCGTGTCGGCGGGGCGACGATTCGGCGTCTCGTATCCGGTCAAAGTGGACATAGAGGCCGGGATGCGTCAGAGGATGGTCAGAATGCATCGTCATCACGGCCCGCGAAGCGATCGCTGTCCCCGCCAAAAGGTCTCAGCGGCGCCGGGACAGGCGGCTCTCGAGGATCCGTACGCCGGGGCCGTCCAGGTCGGACAGCGCCACCGTCCGCCCGCACATGGCCATCATCAATGCCTCCGCGGGCCCCGCGACCAGCGGTCCCACTCCGGAGAACCAGTTCAGGTCGGACGCCTCGAAGCGCAGCCCCGCGACCCGGCGCTTCGGCGTGAAGCCGATCGCCCGGCCGCCGGTCAGGAACTCCAGCGACACCTTGAGCCGGTCCAGCCGCAGACCGTGCGGCAATCCGAGGGGGCGGCGCATGTCCTGGCCGTGGACCTGCAGGTCAGTCAGCTGCCCCGCGTACCCGACGATGGGGGGTTTGAAGGGGTTTTCGGCGTTGTCGCGCAGGGCCTGGGCCAGGTCGGCCGCCGGACGGCCGGCTGTCAGCACCGCGAGTTGCGCATTCGCCTTGTGCAGGCGGAAGCCGTTGCGCGCCAGAAGCTGCAGCACTGGGACCGGTGGCTTGCCCAATGCCGCCAGCAGGTGACCGGCCACTTCCTTGACGGTCCACTCACCGCAGAGGCTCGGCGTGTCCAGCTGGCGCGGCTCCAGCGAGTCGACCAGGTCGGCGATGCGGCGTCGCTCATCGGCGATGGCGGCACGGATATCCACCGCGACAGGCTACCGGCCTGGCTTTCATCCGTACGCCGTGCAGCACGTCGCCGAGATTGTCGGAGGACGGGGCTAGGGTTCCGGCCATGACGTCAGGCGGGGGTCGCAAGCAGCTCGTGGCGGTGACGACGTGAGCCGCGCGGTCGAGGAGTCGAACCGCCGCATGCTCCGTGCCCGTGACGCGATGGACCGCGCCTATACGGAGCCGCTGGACATCCCCGCGCTGGCCCGGATCGCGCACGTCTCGCCCGCGCACTTCATCCGGACGTTCCGCGCGACCTTCGGGGAGACACCGCACCGTTATCTGCAGCGGCGCAGGGTGGAACGCGCCATGTTCCTGCTGCGGGAGACGGACAAGAGCGTGACGGAGGTGTGCATGACGGTGGGGTTCAGCAGTCTGGGCACGTTCAGCCGGACGTTCCACGCGATCCTCGGCGAGTCGCCCACGGCGTACCGGAAACGGGCGGTGCCGTCGGTGGTGCCGAACTGCTTCGGGATGGCCTACATGCGGCCGGCCTCCTTCCCGGAAGGAGGACCGTGACGGCACGTCATTTTTGGATAAGCATCGTGGCCGGGCCGGTCGTTAGCGTGAGTCCATGCTGAACAAGATCCGCATCACCCACGTCTTCGTCGCCGATCAGGACGAGGCACTCGACTTCTACGTCGGCAAGCTCGGGCTCGAGGTCGCCGACGACATCGACCTGGGCTTCATGCGCTGGCTCACCGTACGCGTGCCCGGCGACGACCCGGACCGAGTCATCCTGCTGGAGAAGCCCGGCCCGCCCGCGATGGACGCGCAGACGGCCGAGCAGCTGCGCGAGCTCATCGCCAAGGGGGCGAGCGGCTTCACGCTGGGCTTCAGCACCGACGACGCCCGCAAGACGTACGACGAGCTCAAGGCCAAGGGGGTGGAGCTGACGGACGGCCCGACGGAGCAGCCGTACGGCATCGACTTCGGCGGGCGGGACCCGTTCGGGAACCACTTCCGGGTCAGCCAGCCGGCCGGCTCGTAGCGATCCGTCCCGCCTGCCGCGGTCCGCGCGCTCACGAGCCCGGGCCGCGGCGCCGCCCGCGCCGGCTGGTTCGCCACCGGCTGTGCGGGCGAGGGCGGCCCGAAGCCCGGGCCCCGGCGCACGGGCGCTGCGATCGTAGGATGCCGTGGTGGGATCGCCTCGAGTGCCGCTTCGCCGCCTGGCCCCGGCATTGGCCGTGCTGATCCTGGCCCTGGCCGGCTGCACCCCTTCCCAGGATGAGAATCCGCCCCCGGCCGTCGCGGCGACTGACGGTTTCGGCGCTCCGAGCCCCTCCCCATCGCCGACGCCGCCCGCCTCCGCCGAGCCGAAGACCGTCAAGCCGACGATCGACAAGGCCGCCCTCAACTACTTCTTCAAAATCGCGCTGGGCGCCGAGTACGGAGACAGCATCCGTGTCGTCACCCGATGGACGAAGCCGGTCGTGACCGTGCGCGTCAACGGCAAGCCCAGCGCGGCCGACCGCGACTGCCTGGCTCGCGTCGTGTCGGATTTCAACAAACTGACGGCGACCACCGACCTGAAGCTGACCAAGGACGA
Source organism: Actinoplanes sp. NPDC049316 (assembly GCF_040677315.1). Classification (NCBI taxonomy): domain Bacteria; kingdom Bacillati; phylum Actinomycetota; class Actinomycetes; order Micromonosporales; family Micromonosporaceae; genus Actinoplanes; species Actinoplanes sp. NPDC049316. Next base: position 128,961 of record NZ_JBFAQM010000028.1, read on the forward strand.
AGCCGCCGACATCCAGGTGCATTTCGCGCCGGTGAGCCGCTTCAAGGCGCTGGAACCCGACTACGTGCCGAACAACGATGGCTTCTTCCACGTCGACTGGTCGGCCGGTTACGTCATCACGAACGCCAACGTGCTCATCCGGACGACGGGCATCACGCAACGGATCCGCTGCCACCTGATCCGCGAGGAACTCACCCAGAGCACGGGCCTGATGCGCGACGCGAACGACCATCCGTCGAGCGTCTTCTACGGCCAGTACTGGTCGGCCCCGGTCCGCTATTCGGCGCTCGATCAGAAGCTCATCAAGCTCCTGTACGGCGGAGCAGTCAATCCGGGCGACACGAAGAAGACGATCACCGCAGCGGTCACCATTTCGTAGCCGATAAACGATGTCCACCGATATCTCCACGGCGGGAATCGTCCCCTTGTTCTCGAGCCAGTGGGTCGTGCGCCGATCCTCGGGCCAGCCGACCCCGGGACCGTAGTCGGTGCCGACGCCGTCCCGGTGATCGGTGATCGTTCCCTGCAGCACGTACACGATGCCTGGCCTGCCCGCATGGTCGTGCACCGGGCCGAAGACGCCTCCCGGCTCCATGGTCACCATGCGCATGCGAAGCTGCCGCCCCTGCATGCCCTCGATCTCGCCGGCGAGGTCAACCGTCGCCAAAACCTTCACCTCGACACCTTGCGTCTCGTGCACCGCTCCTCCTCCGCAGATGACGCCTATTGTCAGCGCATATCCTTCCGCTGTTCACAAGGGAAGACATGAACTTCTGGCTCACCCTGCATTCGCGGACCGCGCCTTTCCATTCCGTCCAGGACGAGGTGGCTGATCGGATCACCCGCTGTTACGCCGGCCCTGCCTGGCTCATACGCCGGTTCCCCGCGCGCAGCTCTGTCCGGATGGACCTCCTCACGCACGACAAAGCCTCGGTCACCGTCGAACACCTGAAACATCATGGCTGCGACCGACTCCGCCGTCTGCTGGACGCTCGAACTTCTCTAGGGCAACCGAAGGACGATGCGCATCTGAACCATGACGATGGACTCATGGCTTCCACCGCAGACGACTACGCGTGGCTTTTCGAGCCGTTCTCCTGCGACTTCCGGGATTTCGAGGACGCCGCGCTGGCGGAGGCGTCGCAGGAGGCCGGCTTCGTCGGCGACCAAGGAGGCGGGTACACGCGGCATTACGCCGAAGCTGCCTTCGCGTTGGCCAGTCGCTTGGTCCGTCCGGACCTCACCCGCGCTGCACTGGAAGGCGCGACGTACGTCTACGCCAGCGTGCCGGAGCGGTGAGGCGGGACCGGGGTGGTGGGCGCGGCAGTGTGCTGGCTCAGGACATCGGAATAGGGTGTCTCGGGTCATCGGAATAGGTATGTCTCGGGTCATCGGCATGGCTGCGTGACCAAGCGGCCGC
>NZ_JBFAQM010000029.1:0-124683 GCF_040677315.1 Actinoplanes sp. NPDC049316
TCGGCCCCGCCCTGGCCGGCCTCGACGAGCGCGAACAGAAGATCCTCACCCTGCGCTTCTACGGCAACCTCACCCAGTCGCAGATCGCCGAGCAGGTCGGCATCTCCCAGATGCACGTCAGCCGCCTGCTCACCAAGGCCCTGACCAAGCTGCGCACCCAGCTCGCCGCCGAGACCCTCTGAGTACACCCGAACGGAACGCCGGCCCCCGCAGGGCCGGCGTTCCGTCGTTTCGAGAGGGACCGCTGACCGTGCGCCCGCTCCAAGGCCGGTAGTTCGACGATGTCAGCCGTGACTGGATCTGATCCCGGGGGCGGTCCCGCACGCCGGCTACCTCCGGCCACTGCGGCGATGACAGCAGATCCGGCTCAGGCGGGTTGCAGCCAGTCCTCGATGATCGGCGGAGGTGGCGGTCCGGCACTCAACCAGCTGTGCAGTGCGTCGACCAGTGGTCCGATGTTCTGGCGGGAGCGCGGGAACGTCCGGCTGCTCGTGAACAGCAGGCCTGTGGTCGCGGTGCCGGTCTGCCGGCACTGCAGCATGATGGGGCGGAAATCCCGGACGTTCTCGGTCAGCAGCCAGTAGCCGTTGGCAGCGGCCCAGGCATAGACGTCCTCGTCCGGCATGGCCCGCATCTCCGTGTTCCCCACAAGGGCGACCACCTCGTGCCCCTTGGCTCGCAGTGCGTCGGCGATCGTCTGAGAGAACATCTCGTCGAGCAGGAGGCGGATGGCGGGCTCCGTCGGCTGGCTCACGCGATGAGCCTCTGTTGGACGGCCCAGGCGTGTTCCGCTCGGGCGGAGGCGGCGTCGGCAGCGTCGATCTCACGGTCGATCTCTTCGCCGTGGTCGCCGTAGTAGCCGACCGCTACGGATATCCGGCTGACGTCGATGCCGAACACCTCTGCCGCGGCGAGGAGGGCGCCCGGGCCCCGCTCGTCGATCTCCCGCAGAAACTTGATCACTTCCCAGACGTCCGGCCCGTTGACGAGCGCCGCGCGGCGGCCGGACGGCCCGGGCTTGAAGATCACCCCGGGGTGCTCCGCCATCCGCAACCCCTCGTCGACGAGGCGGTGGGCGAGGGTGGAGACGTTGCCGCCGGCGCCCGCTGCGGCCTGGTGTCGCAGCCGAGCCAGGACGTCCGGGTCGAAGCGGATGGAGACGGGTCTGGTGGCCATGCACTACATCGTAGTGCATGCGCTACAGCCGGCAAGCGAATGCGCCGCCCCCGGGTGACCGGGGACGGCGCGCCGATGCTCGCAGAGCTCAGCCGGCTCCGCTGTTCTGCCAGTTCAGCCGGGTCAGCAGCTGCCGCGCCCCGTCCGCGACCTCCGCGTCGACGATGACCGCGTACTGGGCGGCCTGCAGCGAGCTGCGTGACGCGAAGTCGCGGCGGCCCCTGGTCATGGCGTGGGCGATCGCCCCGAAGACGGCGCCCCAGACGCCGCCGATGATCAGGCCCAGCAGGATGACGCCGACCCAGTTGGAGTCGCTGAAGATGCCGAAGAAGAGGCCGATGAACAGGCCGAACCAGGCGCCGCTGGCGGCTCCGGCGAGCGCGGCGCGGGCCGTGGTCATGCGGCCGAGGACGTTCTCCACGAGCCGCAGATCGGTGCCGACGATGCTGGTCCGTTCGACCGGGAACTTGTTGTCCGACAGGTAGTCGACCGCCTGCTGGGCCAGCGCGTAGTCGGGGTACGTCGCCACCGAGACGGTGGCGCCGGGCATGGTGGCCTGGGCCGTGGGGTCGGCCGCCGGGGTGGCCGGGACGCCGGCCGGGCCGGGCGGGACGGCGCCGGACGTGCCGGGCATCGCGGGGTCGGGGGTCGGGGTGGTCATCGGGTGCCTCCTCCTGAAGGAGATGTCAGTCGGTGAGGGGTCCGGACTGCGCCGAGGCGGGGACCGGGGCGGCGTCCGGCGTTGAGGGCTGGTCGCCCGCGGCGAGGCGTACCCAGATCGCGAAGGTGCCCGCGACCGCGGCCGTGACCGCCGCGGTGCCGGCCGCGAACGCGAAGCGGCCGTTGACGAGGTCCGGCACGACGCGCTCGGAGAGCGCGACCGCGCCGAGGCCGAGCAGCGCGGCGACCGAGCTGAGCGCGCCGATCACGGTGAACACCAGCATGGCGAGGCGGTTCGGGCGGGCCGTCACGCCGGTGATGCGGACGCGGCGGGCGCGGACGATCGTCGATGCCAGGGCGCTCCACGCGAGGACGACCAGCAGGGCCGCGACGGTGTCGCTCGGGCGGTGCCACTCGGCCCAGACGGTGGCCACGGCGATGATCGTGACGTACGCCGCCCCGACCAGCGCGACCGTGCCGCGGACGGCGAACGGCAGCACCAGGATCAGCGCGAACGCGACCGAGGCCGCCGCGGTGGTGTGCCCGCTCGGGAACGAGTTGGGGGCCGGGAAGCCGTCCAGCCCGGGCCGGGTGAGGTGGGTCTTGAGCAGTTGCGTGCTGGCGTTGGCGCCGAGCACCAGGATCGCCGCGGCGATGGCCAGGTCGGCGCGGCGGCGGATCACGCCGATCGCGGCGGCGGCGAGGCAGACGGCGACGAGGCTCACCAGCGTCGTGCCGTTCAGCGCCCGGTCCAGCACCTGCACCACGCGGGGGTGGTGCACGTCGGCGCCCCGCATGGCCATCGTGTCGATCGTCTGGCCCAGGGGCGTACGCACGCACGCGTAGTACACGAGCGCCACACCCGCGGCCGCGAGCACGCCGACGAAGGCGTGTGCCAGCACATGGCTGACGCCCCGGCGGGCGCGAGGCGTGCCGGCGTCGGCGGTGGGGGCGGGGCGCGAGGCCAGGGCCGTCATGGGCGGTTTCCTCCTGAACGTCACAGCGGGGCGGTCCCGCATTGCCCATTCCGCGTGAATTTCAAGCACTCGGGTGGCGCGGATGCCCGCGGCGTCACCCGCGGCGAGCGGCAACTCGACTGCACCCGGGCGGTGCCTGGGTCCGCAACGGCCCGCCGACACCTTCTAACGGAGCCGGAACACGTTGATGACGCCGCTGTGGAGGGGACCTACATGCTGCACACCACCGCCCGACGACTGCTGACGGGGCCGCTTCTGGTCGCCGCGCTCGGAGCCGGGATGGTCGTGGCGCCCGGCGCGGCCAACGCCGCCGGGGTGAGAGCCACCATCAAGGTGAGTGGCTCGCTCAAGGTCCGCTCCGGGCCCTCGCTGGCCGCCAAGGCCGTCGGCTCGCTGCGCAACGGGCAGAAGGTCACGATCGCGTGCACCGTGACGGGTCAGAAGGTCCGCGGCGCCGTCCGCACCACCACCGCGTGGGACAGGCTGAGCACCGGACGGTACGTCTCGCACGCGTACGTCAAGTCCGCCAAGGCCGCCCCGCGCTGCGCGGCGAGCTCGCCCACCGCCGTGCCGACCAAGGCGAAGCCGCCGGCCAGGGCCAAGAGGTACGTCGTCGGCACGGTCAAGAGCTTCGACGGCCGGGTCAACCTGCGCTCGGCCCCGTCGACCGCCTCGTCGGTCCTGACCGCGGTCGACAGCGGCGCCAAGATCAACCTGGCTTGCGCGGTGACCGGGCAGAACGTCGCCGGCACCGTGCGTACCACGACCCAGTGGGACCGGACGTCGACCGGCAAGTACATCTCGCACGCCTACATGTATTCCGGCCGGTTGCCGACGTGCACCGGATCGACCGCCCCCGCGCCCACGGTGTCGCTGACCCCCGAGCAGTTCATCCGGGCCTCCGTGGGCGGCGCGCAGCGCGGCTGGCGGGAGTACGGCGTGCCGCCGTCGGTGACGATCGCGCAGGCCATCCTCGAGTCCGGCTGGGGCCGCAGCGGCCTCGCCTCGGTGGACAAGAACTACTTCGGGATCAAGTGCCAGAACGGCTCGTACGGCAAGCTGGCGAACGGCTGCCACGTGTACAAGACGAACGAGTGCACGAAGGCCGGCAACTGCTTCTCGACCTCGGCGGCCTTCCGCACGTACGCCACCCAGGCGCACTCGTTCCGCGACCACGGCAGCTTCCTGCGCGTGAACCCTCGGTACGCGCCGGCGTTCGAATACTCCAAGGACGCGAACAAGTTCATCTGGAAGGTCTGGAAGGCCGGCTACGCCACGGACCCCAACTACTACACCAAGGTCACCGGCATCATGGCGACCTGGAACCTCTACCAGTACGACACCTGGAAGTAAGTGAGTGATCCTCGCCCCCGTCGGCAGAACGTCGCCGACGGGGGCGATTTGCGTTTTATGCTCCGTTCGGTGGGGAGCAGGGGGACGATCGCGTACGGCGAGACGCGGCGAGCGCGCCTCGCTGGTCCGCTGCTCGCCGTCGCCGTGCTGGTCGTCGGCGTCGCCGTCACGCTGCGTACCGTCGGGGCGCTGCACGAGGACCAGCGTGCCGCCGCCGCGCGGGTGATGGACCAGCGTACGGCCGTCGCCCGCGCCGCCGTGACCGCCGAGACCGGCCGCTACCGGGACCTCATGCAGGCCGTGGCCGCCGGCCTGGGCACGAACACCCACCTGACCGCCCGGGACTTCGCCGCCGCCACCGCGCCGCTGGACACGGCCGGCCTGGTCGGCGCCACGTCGGTGGCGTTCCTCGTCGCGACGCCCACCGGCGACATCGAGGAGACCGAACGGTTCTGGCGCTCCCGCGGCGCGGACGGGCTCACCCTGCAGCCGCGTGGCACCCCGGACGTCCACCTCTTCTCGATCTTCCAGCGCACGCTGAACGACAGCGCGCCCGCCGACAGCGGCCTGGACGTGGCGGCCGCGCCCGAGGGGGCGGCCGCGCTGCTGGAGGCCCGCCGGACCGGCCGGCCCACCGTGTCGGACGCGTACGTGCTGCTGCGTGACCGGACCGTGCCGCTGGTCCGGCGGCAGCTGTCGTTCATCTTCGTCGCGCCCGTGTTCGCCGCGCCCGACGCCGACGATGAGCTGCCACGCTTCCAGGGCTGGGTCGCCATGGGGCTGCGCGGGCAGGACTTCCTCGGCGGGGTGCTCGGTACCGCCAGCCAGGGCCTGCTGGACGGCGAGCTGTACGCGATCGACGGCGGCGGCCGGCGCCTGAAGGTGGCCTCGTACGACGCGCCGGGCCGCCGGGACCTCGTCCGGCAGGCGACCTTCCCGGTGGCCGACCGGCAGTGGACGCTGCTGACCGGCGCCGATTCGCACCGGCTCCCCGGAGCGCGCAACGGCACGCCGGCGACCGTCCTGCTCGGCGGCACCCTGCTCACGATCATGCTCGCCATCCTCGTCTGGGTGCTCGCGACCGGCCGTTCCCGGGCCCGCGCGCAGGTGCTCGTGGCGACGGCTGAGCTGCGGTCGGCCGAGGCGGAGAGCCGGCGGCAGGCGGGGCTGCTCGGCGCGATCATGGCGAGCCTCGGCGACGGCGTCGGCGTGGTGGACGAGAACGGCGCATTCTTGCTGCACAACCCGGCGGCCAAGGCGTTGCTCGGCGTCCCGTTCGACGCCACCAGCCCCGGCGAGTGGCAGGAGCACTACGGCATCTACCGTCCGGACGGCCGCACGCCCTTCCCGCTGGCGGAAATGCCGCTCGTCCGGGGGCTGCGCGGAGAAGTGTCGGACGGCGTCGAGATGATGATCCGCAACGAGCAGCGCCCGGACGGCATCCTGCTCAGCGTCGACGGCAGGCCGCTCGATCCCAGCGCCGGGCAGCACGGCGCCGTCGCGGTCTTCCACGACATCACCGCGCTGCGCCGGTACGAGAACGACCTCGCCGTCTTCGCCGGGGTGGTGGCGCACGACCTCAAGGCGCCGCTGGCGGTCATCCGGGGGCACTGCGAGACCGCCGCCGACGAGCTGGCCGACGCCCCGGAGAGCCGCGAGACCGCCGAGGTGGGCGCCGCGCTGCGCCGGATCATGAGCGCGGTCGACCGGATGGCCGCGCTGATCGACACGCTGCTGGCGTACACGACGTCGCGTGACGCGCCGCTGAAGCTGCGGGCCGTGCCGCTGGGCCCGCTGGTCGCCGAGGTGGTCGCGCAGCGCACCGAGCATCTGCGGCCCGGGGCCGGGCCGCCGCCCGACGTGTACGTGGGCCCGCTGCCGGAGGTGCGCGCCGACCCCGCGATGCTGCGGCACGTGCTCGACAACCTCATCGGCAACGCGCTGAAGTACGTGCCCCGCGGCCGCGCCGCCCGCATCGACGTCACCGCCGGGCCGGCCGACGAGGGCTGGACCCGCGTCGAGGTGGCCGACCGTGGCATCGGCATCCCGGCCGAGGACAAGCCGGCCATCTTCGAGTCGTTCCACCGGGCCCGGACCGCCGAGGGGTACGCGGGCACCGGCCTCGGCCTGGCGATCTGTCGTCGCATCGTGGAGCGGCACGGTGGCACGATCGGGGTCGCCGACAACCCGGGCGGGGGTACGCGCTTCCACTTCACCCTGCCCGTGGCCACCGCGGCGCCGGCCGGGGACGAGGAGGCGCTGGACCGGGCGCTCGCCGAGCGGGCCGAGGCCGAGGCTGTGGCGCAGCCGGCCGTGGCGGGGACGGCCCGGCCGCCCGCGATCCGCCCGCCGTGCGTCGAGGCCCCACCGGCCGGGCCCGGTACGCCGGCCGCCGCCGGACCCCTCGCAGGGCCACCGGTGATCAGGCCTGCTGTGGCGGCAGCAACGCCGCGACGCACGCCAGGAGCTGGGCCGGCAGGAACGGCTTGAGCAGCGTCGCAGTGGCGCCCACCTCGGCCGCCCGCTCGTCGCCGGGCAGCAGCGACCCGCTGGCCAGGACCACGGGGATGTGCCGCAGGTGCTCGTCGGCGCGGATGGCGCGGCACAGATCCAGCCCGGTCATCCGAGGCATGTCGACGTCGGTGACCACGACGTCCGGGCGGTGCCGGCGGACGGCCTCCAGCGCGGCGGCACCGTCGGTGGTGGCCACCACCTCGTGGCCCGCGCGTTCGAGGGCGCGCTGCAGCACGAACAGGATGTCCTCGTGGTCCTCTGCGACGACGATCATGTTCACCGCGCCCCTTTCTCCGACGACGTTGTCGGCAGACATAAAGACCGAAGCGGGCACGGGAAACGGCCTGGGTCGCGTTTTGTAGCAGGATGGAATCCATGACGATTCCGTCCGCGCCGCTCGGCGGCCCGCTCCCGATGCCGCTGTTGGGCTTCGGCACCTGGCAGATCCGGGGGAACGCCGCGTACGAGGCGGTGCGCGAGGCGCTCGAGGCCGGCTACCGCCACATCGACACCGCCACCATGTACGGCAACGAGGCGGAGGTCGGCCGCGCGCTGGCCGACAGCGGCGTACCCCGCGACGAGGTCTTCCTGACCACCAAGCTCCCGCCGGAACGGGCCGGTCAGGAGCGCGCCACCCTGGACGCCAGCCGCCGCGCGCTCGGCGTGGACGCCGTCGACCTCTGGCTGATCCACTGGCCGCCGCGGCGGGGCAGGTCGGTGGCGGTGTGGCGGGAGTTCGTCGCCGCCCGCGACCGGGGGCACGCCCACGCCATCGGGGTCAGCAACTACGACGTCGACGACATCGACGAGCTGATCGCCGCCACCGGGGTGACGCCCGCGGTCAACCAGGTCCGCTGGGGCCCGAAGCTGTACGACCCCAAGCTCGTCGCCGGGCACCGCGAGCGCGGCATCGTGGTGGAGGGCTACTCGCCGTTCAAGACGACGAACCTGCACGACCCCGTGCTCACCGGCATCGCCACCGCGCACGGCGTCGACCCGGCCCGGGTGGTGCTGCGCTGGCACCTGCAGCACGGCGTCGTCGTCATCCCGAAGAGCGGCACGCCGGAGCGGATCGCGAGCAACGCGCGTCTCGACGGCTTCCTGCTCACCGACGCGGAGATGGCCGCGATCGACGGCCTCTCCGCCCTGTCCTGACAGCGGCGATAATCACCAGGCGTTCCGGGCGGCCAGTCTCTATTGTTGAGCGGTTATGTCTGTAACCCCCATAAGCCCGAACCCGGCCGAGCTCCGTCGCAGGATGTCCGAGCTGCTTCCCCGCGACGAGCGCCGGTTGCAGCGGCGGCTGGAGGGCACGCGCAAGATCCGTGACGAGGCGGCACGCGCCACCGTCCTGGCGCAGCTCGCCGACGAGGTCGCCCTCGCCGAGCAGCGGCGCGAGGCACGCCTGGCGTCCGTGCCGGCGGTCTCCTATCCCGAGGACCTGCCGGTCAGCCAGCGCCGGGACGACCTGCTCGCCGCCATCCGCGACCACCAGGTCGTGATCGTGGCGGGGGAGACGGGTTCCGGCAAGACCACCCAGCTGCCGAAGATCTGCGTCGAGCTGGGCCGGGGGCTGCGCGGGCAGATCGGGCACACCCAGCCGCGGCGCATCGCCGCCCGCACGGTGGCCGAGCGCATCGCCGAGGAGCTGAACACCCCGCTGGGCTCGACCGTGGGTTACAAGGTGCGCTTCACCGACCAGGTGTCCGAGGACACCATGATCAAGGTGATGACCGACGGCATCCTGCTCGCCGAGATCCAGCACGACCGGATGCTGCGCCGCTACGACACGCTGATCATCGACGAGGCGCACGAGCGCAGCCTCAACATCGACTTCATCCTCGGCTACCTGCACCAACTGCTGCCCCGGCGCCCCGACCTCAAGCTGATCATCACCTCGGCCACGATCGAGACGCAGCGGTTCGCCGAGCACTTCGCCGGTCCTCAGGGCCCGGCCCCGGTCATCGAGGTGTCCGGCCGCACCTACCCGGTGGAGGTCCGCCACCGGCCGCTCGTCACGCAGACGGTGGAGGACGAGGACGAGGAGGGCCGTGAGGAGCCGATCGACCAGGTGGACGGCATCGCCGCCGCCGTCGACGAGCTGGGCCTGGAGAGCAGCGGGGACATCCTCGTCTTCCTCAGCGGCGAACGGGAGATCCGCGACACCGCGGACGCGCTGAACAAGAAGGACCTGCGCAACACCGAGGTCGTCCCGCTGTACGGCCGCCTCTCCGCCGCCGAGCAGCACCGCGTCTTCGAGCGCCACACCGGCCGCCGGGTCGTGCTCGCCACCAACGTCGCCGAGACCTCGCTGACCGTGCCCGGGATCAAGTACGTCATCGACCCCGGCACCGCCCGGATCTCCCGGTACAGCAACCGCCTCAAGGTGCAGCGGCTGCCGATCGAGCCGGTGTCGCAGGCCAGCGCCAACCAGCGCACGGGCCGGTGCGGGCGGACCAGCGAGGGCATCTGCATCCGGCTCTACTCCGAAGAGGACTTCGAGGCGCGCCCCGCCTTCACCGAGCCGGAGATCCTGCGTACCAATCTGGCCTCGGTCATCCTGCAGATGACCAATCTGGGTCTCGGCGACCTCGCCGCGTTCCCGTTCATCGACCCGCCGGACCGGCGCAACGTGACCGACGGCGTCAAGCTCCTCGAGGAGCTCGGCGCCCTCGACAAGCCCTCGTCCAACCACCCCGCCACCACCCACAAACGGACTGAAGGCGGCAAGCTGACCCCGATGGGCCGCCAGCTCGCCCAGCTGCCCGTCGACCCGCGGCTGGCCCGGATGGTCATCGAGGCGGGCAGGCAGGACTGCGTCGCCGAGGTGATGGTGGTCGCGGCCGCGCTGTCCATCCAGGATCCGCGGGAGCGGCCGGCGGACCGTCAACAGCAGGCCGATGAGAAGCACGGGCGCTTCACCGACAAGGAATCCGACTTCTTCACCTACCTCAACCTGTGGCGCTATCTGCGCGAGAAGCAGCGGGAGCTGTCGGGCAACCAGTTCCGGCGGCTGTGCCGCTCCGAGTTCCTCAACTACCTGCGGGTCCGCGAGTGGCAGGACATCTACTCACAGCTGCGGCAGGTCGCCCGCGGGCTGGGCCTGACGATCACCGAGGACGACGAGCGCGTCCCCGACGCCCAGCAGTTCCACACCGCGCTGCTCGCCGGGCTGCTCAGCCACATCGGCCTCAAGGACACCGACAAGCGCGAGTACCTCGGCGCCCGCGGCGCGAAGTTCGCGATCTTCCCCGGCTCCGCGCTGTTCAAGAAGCAACCCCGCTGGGTCATGGCGGCCGAGCTGGTGGAGACCTCCCGGCTGTGGGGCCGGGTCAACGCCCGGATCGAGCCCGAGTGGGCCGAGAAGCTCGCCCCGCACCTGGTGAAGCGCAGCTACAGCGAGCCGCACTGGGAGAAGAAACAGGGCGCCGTCATGGCGTACGAGAAGGTCACCCTGTACGGCCTGCCGATCGTGCCCCGGCGCAAGGTCGGCTACGGGCGCGTCGACCCGGCCCTGTCCCGCGAGCTGTTCATCCGGCACGCGCTCGTCGAGGGCGACTGGGACACCCACCACGCGTTCCTCGCCGACAACGCGAAGCTGCTGGCCCGCATCGAGGAGATCGAGAACAGGGCCCGCCGGCGCGACATCATGGTCGACGACGAAACCGTGTACGCCCTGTACGACGCCCGCATACCCGCCGACGTGGTCTCGGCGCGGCACTTCGACGCCTGGTGGAAGAAGGCCCGGCGCGAGGATCCGCAGCTGCTCACCTTCACCCGGGAGCAGCTCGTCAACGCCGGGCGCGACGCGGTCGACCCGGCCGCCTACCCCGACGCGTGGCTCGCCGGCGGCGTCCGGCTGCCGCTGAGCTACCAGTTCGAGCCGGGCAAGGCGGCGGACGGGGTCACCGTGCAGGTCCCGCTGCCGCTGCTCAACAAGCTCGACGTGGACGACTTCGGCTGGAACGTGCCGGGTCTGCGCAAGGACATCATCATCGCCCTGATCCGGGCGTTGCCCAAGCAGCTGCGTACCAGCTTCGTGCCCGTACCGGACTGGGCCGACGCCGTGCTCGCCCGCATCCCGGCCCGCCGCGGCGCGCTCAGCGACGCGGTCGGCGACGAACTGCGCCGCCTGACCGGCGTCGTGGTGCCCCGCGACGCGTGGCGGCCCGGCCAGGTGCCGGAGCACCTGCGGATGAACTTCCGGGTCGTCGGCGAGGACGGCCAGGTGGTGGGGGAGGGCCGCGACCTCGAGGTGCTGCGCACCAGCCTCGCGCCCAAGGTGCAGGAGACCATCTCGGCCGCCGCCGGCGACATCGAGCGGCGCGGCCTGCGCACCAACGATTTCGGTACGCTGCCCCGCACCGTCAAGCAGATCCGGGGCGGCTACGAGGTCACGGTGTACCCGGCGCTCGCCGACGAGGGCGACAGCGTGGCGATCCGCGTCTTCGAGACCGAGGCGGAGCAGCGCGAGGCGATGCGCGCGGGCACCCGCCGGCTGCTGCTGCTCACCCTGCCCCCGGCGGCCCGCTACCTGCAGGGACGGCTCGACAACCGGGCGAAGCTCGAGCTGTCGCGGGGTAACCCGTACCGCTCGATCGCGGAGCTGCTCGACGACTGCGCGGGCGCGGCCGTCGACCGGCTCGTGCAGGACGCCGGCGGCCCGGCCTGGTCGTCGGAGGCCTTCACCGCCCTGCGCGAGGAGGTACGCGCCGAGCTGGTGGACGCCACGGCCACCGTGGTGAAGCAGGTGCAGGCGGTCCTGGCGACCGCGTACGAGATCGGCCAGCGGCTGAGCACCACCCGCGACCCGGCGCTCGTGCCCGCGCTCGCGGACATCCGGGCGCAGCTCAAGAGCCTGGTGTACCCGGGCTTCGTCACCGACACCGGCTGGCGCCAGCTGCACCACCTGCCGCGCTACCTCAAGGGCATCGCGTATCGCCTCGACCGCCTCGGCGGCACGCTGGCGCGCGACCGGCAGCTGATGGGGCAGTTGCACGAGATCGAGGCGGAATACCGTGAGCTGCGCGCCGAGCTCCCGCGGGGCGGGCCGGCCGACGAGGGGCTGCGCGAGATCCGGTGGATGCTCGAGGAGCTGCGGATCAACTTCTTCGCGCAGTCGCTCGGCACGGCGTACCCGGTGTCGGACAAGCGCATCTTCAAGGCCATGGACCAGCTCCCCGCCTGACCCTCGAGGGCCCTTTTCCGAGGAGCCGGAGGTGCGCTGCGGAAAGCGGTCGGGTGCCGTTCGGTTACCCGCCTGTCACGGAGCCGCCGGAGGCCCTAGCGTCCTTCCCATGACGAACGAATTCCTCGCCTTCGCCCCGGTCCACGCCGCCGCTCCCGCCGTCGACCCGGCCCGCGCGCTGCTGGACGAGATGATGGCGCGGGTCGGTGTCGACGGCCTCGCCGCCGCGCTGGCGGACGCCGGCCTGCTCGCCCAGGTCGACCAGCACGCCGCCGCCGTCCGCGACGCCCTGCAGCAGGCCGGCCGGGAGATCGACGCCGACGGTCTCGCCGCGTACGCCAAGTCGATCGCCGCGGCCGCCGAGCGGATGGGCCGGCCGGTGCCGCAGCCGGGGCACGCGTACGTCTCGGGTTCCGCCTGGCTCGCCGCCGAGTGGCACCTGATGCGACTTGTGGCCGTCTGCATGATTGCGGAGTCGGCCGGACTGCTCTGATTCCCTGCCCGAAACGCGGAGCCCGCGTGCTTCGCGCCTTTATGGGCCGAAAGTACGTTTTAGTCATGCACCACCACTCGAGACTCACCGCACTGATCCTGTCCCTGCCCGCCCTCGCCACCGCAGCTCTGCCCGCGCCGGCGTCCGCGGCCCCCGCTCGTACGGCCGGCCCCGTCGCGGCCCCTGCGGCCCCTGCGGCCCCTGCGGCCCCTGCGGCCTCCGCCCCCGTCACGGTCGCGCGCTACACGTTCGACACCGGAACCGTCGGCGGCGGCAAGATCGCCGATCGTTCCGGGCGCGGCTCCGCCCTCACCGTCCGCCGGGCGGACGGCGGCAGCGTGCACTTCAACGGCACGACCTCCGACAAGTACGCCGCGTTCACCGCGCCCTGCGCCGCCACGGCGCGCACCTGCCCCCGCGTCCTGCTGGAGGGCACCGACGACGCGGACCTCGACCCGGGCACCCGGCTGTTCCGCTGGGGCGCGACCGTACGCCTCACCAAGGCGCAGGTCACCGACTCGTCGAACGTCATGCAGAAGGGCGTGGCGGACACCGACAGCCAGTGGAAGATGCAGATCGGCGCCAACCAGGGCAAGGCCCAGTGCGTCGTGATCGGCACCGGCTCCGACAAGGCGGTCGCCCACATCGTGCGCTCCTCCGTCGGCATCGCGGACAACAAGTGGCACGACGTCATGTGCCAGCGTTCCGGCGCGAACCTGACGGTCTACATCGACGGGACCGCCCGCGGCCACGTCACGATCCCGGCCACCCTGTCGATCTCCAACAACCTGCCGCTGCGCATCGGCGGCCCCAACTTCCACACCCGCAGCGACATGTTCCACGGCCTGCTCGACGACGTGTGGGCCCGGGTCGGCTGACCCGGCCGAGGTGAACCGGGCCGGGTGGCGCGCGGGCGTGTGCGCGCTGCCGGGCCGATACGGCAGTGGGCCGGGACCCGTGAAGGTCCCGGCCCACTGCCGTGCCGGTCGGACGAACGCGGCCGGCGCGGCGGGATCAGCTGCGGCGGAACGCGTACGAGCGACCCGAGGCCGCACCCGCGGCCCGGCCGGACCGGGCTCGCCCGGAGCGTTCCCGGGCGGCCTGGCGGCTGTCACGGGCGCCGTGGTGATCCGCGGCGCCGCTCTTGCGATCGTCGCCGCCCGCGGTCACGGGCGGCAGGGGTACGGCGGCCGCCAGGTCGCGGCGGGCGAGGTCGTCGGCGTCGACGTGGACGGCGAAGGGCTGAGCAGGCAAGGGTGCCTCCTGAAAGAGCGGAAGGTGAGCCCGGGAGCCGGTTGCGGCGGACCCACGGCGGGCTGCGCCGCCGGAACCACCCGGTGCCGGAGGATGCGGCAGGGCCTCGATCCGGGCCGGCGCGCGGAACGGCCGGGGATCCGGAGAGGCGAACGGGGTAGCTGTCAGGAGATCATGCCGTCACGTTAGTGGCGGCCACCCACCCGCGCGACCTATTTACCGCGCGGTCTTGTCCACCGCGCGGTCTCGTCCACCGCGCGGTCTCGTCCACCGCGGTCTTGTCTACCGCGCGGTCAGGCGCAGGCCGGCCTCGAGCGTCGCGCAGGCCGCCGGATAGTCGCGCAACTGGTCCTTCACCAGGCGCAACCCCACCTGCAACGCCACCGGGGGCACCGCCCGTGCCTCC
This sequence comes from Actinoplanes sp. NPDC049316, assembly GCF_040677315.1. NCBI lineage: Bacteria > Bacillati > Actinomycetota > Actinomycetes > Micromonosporales > Micromonosporaceae > Actinoplanes > Actinoplanes sp. NPDC049316. Next base: position 14,022 of record NZ_JBFAQM010000029.1, read on the forward strand.
AGCACCGCGGCGGTCCACTCCACGAAGTCCGTGAAGACCTTCTGGTCGCCGACGTACAGCGACGCCGCGAGGAAGTCGATGATGTGGCCGAGGTCCTCCACCGTGGCGTCGTGCTGGCGCTGGTCGTACGCGGCCATCGGCGGATAGGTGGCGGCCAGCTTCTCGAGCGCCGTACGGACGAGGGCGCCACGGGCGCGCACGACGTACGTGTATTCGTCGTCGCCGAGGAACGCCGTCTCGTACGGGTCCCCGACGACCGGCGGCCACTGGTGCGCGAGCCGGTCCACCGCCTCCTCCGCGCCGGCCGCCCAGGCGTCGGCGCCGAGTCGCTGGGCCCAGCGGCCGTCCGGGCCGAAGCCGCGGCCGCCCGCGATGACCGGCACGCCCACCGACCGGCACGCGGTGACGGCGGCGTGCGCGCGGGGCAGCCGGGTCGCGATCATGCAGCTGAGCGCGACCGCGTCCGGGCCGGTCTGGTGCAGGTGGGTGACCAGGTGCGGGCCGGGGACGTTGGCGCCGAGGAAGTCGACCCGCCAGCCGTCGAGGCGCAGCATCTCGCCGAGGATCCGGACCGGCAGCGCGTGCCATTCGCCGTCGACGCAGGCGACCGTGATGCGCCCGCGGGTGGGGCGCACGGTCGTGCGGGCCGCCACGGCCGCCAGGACCCGTTCGCTGATCGCCGTCGCGGCGTGCTCGCGGGCGACCGACCATTCGTTGGCCGCCCAGAGCTCGCCGACGCGGCTCTGGGTGGGCGCGATGAGGTCGAGCATGATGCGCTGCGCCGGTACGTGGTTGTCGAGCAACTCGGTGACCAGGTCGACGGCGCCGTACTCGTCGCCGTCGCCGACCAGGTTGAGGAACTGGTCGCCGATCCCGGGGTCGTCGAGCGAACGGGGCGGGTTCGAGGTGAAGACGGTCATCAGCGGGAGCGGTACCTCCTGTCACCCCGCCGGGCGTCGATCGCGAACGGGGACCCGGCCGGCGTGCCGGTGTCCATCAGGCTGAGCTTGGTGCGCGCCGGCGCCCGGACGGCCAGCATCGCGATGTCGTCGCGGACGCCACCGTGGACCCAGTCGGAGACGAGCTGGCGGACCCGTTCGACGGCCGCGTCGGCGGGCATGCCCCGGCAGCTGGCGAGGGCGTCACGCAGGCGGGCCTCGCCGTACTGCTCGTGGCCGCTGCCGCCGCCGCGCGCCTCGGTGAGGCCGTCGCTGTACATCAGGCACATCTCACTGGGGGCGAGCTCGATCGTGGCCGGCCGTACGGTGATCTCCGGGACGACCCCGACGAGCGTGCCCTTGACCGGAGCCTGCTCGACGGTGCCGTCGGTGCGCAGCACCAGCGGCACGGGATGTCCGCCGGTGGCGAGGTCGATGCGGACGCGGCCGTGCTCGGCGCGGCTGATCGCACCCAGCACCAGCGTGACGAACCGGTGCTGGCGGCTGGAGCCGAGCAGCGCGCGGTTGAGCACCTTGAGCATGACCGCCGGATCCTCCTCGACCAGGCACAGCGCGCGCAGGGTCTGGCGGATCTTGCCGGTGAGCACGGCGGCCTCGGGGCCCTTGCCGCAGACGTCGCCGAGCACGACGACGGTGCGCGGGTTGCGCTCGGTGGGCTCGAAGACGTCGTAGAAGTCGCCGCCGATGCGCAGCGCGTCCCGGGCCGCCTGGTACGAGCCGACCAGCTCGATGCCCTCGGGCTGGGGCAGGTCCGGGGGAAGCAGGTCGGCCTGCAGGATCGCGGCCGTGTCGACCTGCTCGCGGTAGAGCGCGGCAGCCGAGATGGCGGCTCCGGCGCGCGCCGCGAAGATGCGGGCCAGCATCTCGTCCTCGGGTGAGAAGACCGTGCCGTGGTCGCGGCGGGCCAGGATCAGTGCGCCGGCGGGCTCCGCGTTACCGGGCAGCGGGGTGACGAGCAGCGCGCCCACCTCGCCGAAGTCCTCGGGCAGCAGCCACGCGGGCACCTGGTGGGCGTCGAGCCAGCGACTCGGGATCGGCGGGAAGCCGGCCAGCGCCTCCTCCAGCCCGGGGACCTCGCCGAGCAGCTCCTCGCGCAGCGTCCCTTCATCGGCCGTGCCGCCGCCGACCAGCCGTATCCATTCGCTCTGCCGGCGCGCCGCCGGCAGCACCACGATCGCGGCGTCGGCGAGGTGCGACGTGGCCAGCTCGATGGTCGTCCGCAGGCAGCGCCGCTGGTGCAGCGACGCGGACAGCCGCCGTCCCGCTTCGGCGAGGAACGCCGTGCGGGCGCGTTCGGTGTCGAAGGCCTGCGACCGCCGGTACTCCTCGGTGCAGTCGCGCAGGTACCATCCGTAGTGGTCGTCGCCGAGCGGCCGGCGCCGCCCGGACAGGGTGCGGCCCTCATGCTCCGCGGTGAACGTCTCGGCGCCCTCCGCGGTGGCCCGGGCCAGGGCCGGGAGCGGGCCGTCGTCCGCGTGGTCACCCGGTCGCAGCGCGGGCACCAGCTCGGCGGCCGCCGCGTTGACCAGCACCACCGTGTCGGTATCGGCGGCGCAGAGGATGATCGCCTCGCTGGAGGCGTCCAGCGCCGCGCGCAGCAGCGCGGGGGCCGGGATCGGCGGACCGATCGCCATCGTGCCGGTGTTCTGCTGAATGGGCAGCTGTGCCGTCACCGCGGTCCTCCCTTCCGTGTCTCCCCGCCTGCAGATGCACAATCCGACCCAGCCTACGCGCAGGCCGGGCGGGCGTCGCGGCTGGAGAAGGTGGAACCGGGGTCGGTGTCGACCACGATCGGCGCGTGATCGGAGGGTCCTTTGCCCTTGCGCGCCTCCCGGTCCACGACCGCGTCGCGGACCGCGGCGGCCACGTCGGCCGTCGCGTACACGAGGTCGATGCGCATGCCCTTGTTCTGGTGGAACATCCCGGCACGGTAGTCCCAGTAGGTGAACGGATGGTCGCCCTTGAGCGGACGCGGCACGACATCCGAGAAGCCCAGGTCACGCAGGGCGGCGAGGGCGTCGCGCTCGGGCGGGGTCACGTGCGTGGAGCCGTCGAAGACCCGGCGGTCCCAGACGTCGTCATCGGCGGGGGCGACGTTGAAGTCCCCGGCCAGCACGGCGGGGCCCTTCTGCTCGGCCAGCGCCGACCGCAGCGCGGCCAGCCAGGAGAGCTTGTACGCGTAGTGCGGGTCCTCCGGCGTACGCCCGTTCGGCACGTAGATCGAGGTGAAGCGGATGCCGCCGCAGGTGGCGCTGATGGCACGGGCCTCGGGATCGGGGTATCCGGGCTCGCCGTCGAAGCCGCGCCGGACGTCGTCGAGGCCGATGCGCGACAGCAGCGCCACACCGTTCCAGCGGCCCTGGCCGTACGCGGCGGTCTCGTAGCCCAGGCCGGCGACCTCGGTGGCCGGGAAGGCGTCGGCGCTGACCTTGGTCTCCTGCAGGCAGAGCACGTCGGGCCGGGTCTGCTCGAGCCACTCCAGCAGGCGGGGCAGGCGGGCCTTGACCGAGTTCACGTTCCAGGTGGCGAAGCGCATCCGCCCAGCCTGCCGTATCGGGCGGCCCGGCGCCGGTCAGCGCTCCGGGGCGAATCGGCCGGGCCGGTCCGGCGACCGGCGCGGCGCGCGCATCGGGGCGGCGTCGGCGCGGGTGGCGGCGAGCAGCGCGGCGGCGAGGCCGGAGGCCAGGACGAGCAGGACGGCCACGAGCCAGATCACCGAGCCGTCGGATCCGATCAAAGTCGCCATGTGTCGCCTCCCTTGTCCCCATGATCGGCAGCGCGAGGTCCGATGCGAGGACCCCGGCGCAGCGAATAATGCCGGACCCGCACGGCGGTACGCCAGGGGTCGGGGAGACCTTTGTCACGTCCTGGGAAAGCTGACGCCCTCACGGGTGACGCACGACCACCGGGGCGGGTCCGGGCACGTCCCGGTCCGCGGCCCAGTGCAGGGCGAAGTCACCGGCGGGAACGCCGGGCCCCCAGAGCCAGCCCTGGGCCTGGGTGACGCCCACGGCGGCGAGCGCGTCGCGTTGCGTACGGGTCTCCACGCCCTCGGCGACGATGCTCAGGCCCAGCGCCCGCGCCATCGCCACGACGGCCCGCACGATCTCCTCGTCCTCGGCGCTCTCACCCAGCCCGCTGACGAACGACCGATCGATCTTCACCCCGGTGACCGGGAACTGCCGCAGGTAGCCCAGCGCCGAGAAGCCGGTGCCGAAGTCGTCGACGAGCAGCCGTACGCCCAGCTCGCGCAGCTCGAACAGCACCCGGGCCGCCGCGCCGCCGCCGTCGGCCATCACCGACTCGGTCATCTCCAGCGCCACCGCCGACGCGGGCACGCCGTGCCGGGTGAGCTCCCCGGCGACGATCTGGGCCAGCCGCGGATCGGCGAGCTGCCGGGGCGAGACGTTGATGGACAGGTAGAAGCCGGCGTCGACCGTGCCGTCGGCGCGCCAGCTCGCCAGCTGCCGTAGCGCCTCGTTGCGGACGAACGTGCCGAGCGCGTCGATCAGGCCGGAGTCCTCGGCGACCGGGATGAACGTCATCGGCGGGATCGGTCCGCGCTGCGGGTGGTGCCAGCGCACGAGGGCCTCCGCGGCGCACGGCCGGCCGGTGTCCAGCCGGACGATCGGCTGGTAGACGACCGTGAGCTGGTCCTCGGCCAGGGCCGTCCGCAGGGCGCCCTCGAGCTCGATGCGCTCGCGGACCCGGTCGTGCATGGAGGCGTCGAAGATCGTGGCGCGGCCCGGGCCCTCGGCCTTGGACCGGTACATGGCCGTGTCGGCGTCGCGCAGCAGGGCCTCGGCGGCCTTCGCCGGGTCACCGCCGCCGGGGGCGTGCGAGAGCCCGATCGAGGCGCTGATGACCACCTCGGTGTCGCGTACGGGCACCGCCTTGGCGAAGCAGCTCTGGACCGCGTCGACGAGCCGCAGCGCGGCGGGCTCGTCGCAGGCGGCGGCCGCCACGAACTCGTCGCCGCCGACCCGGGCCAGCATGACGCCGGGTGGCACCGCGGCGCGCAGCCGGCGTGCCACCTCGATGACGAGCTGGTCGCCCGCGTCGTGGCCCCACGAGTCGTTGACCCACTTGAACCCGTCGAGGTCGAGGAAGCACACCCAGACCCGCCGGGGCCCGGTGGCCGGCGTGGCGGCGGCGAGCCGCTCCACCTCCGCGGTGATCCGGCGCCGGTTCGGCAGCCCGGTCAGCGGGTCGTGCATCGCCTGGTACTCGGAGTGCAGCTGGGCGGCCACGTGCGCCTGGACGGCCGAGACCGCGCGCAGGACCAGCAGCGTCACGATCGCCAGGCCGCACGCGCCGATCAGCAGCCGGAACGCCGCCGAGGTGCCGCCGACGGTCACCAGCAGCACGAACGGCGTGGCCACGGCGGGCGCCAGCAGCAGCATGCGCTGCCAGGACCAGGCCTGCACGGGATGCCGGTCGGCGCGGCCCAGCTGCACCACCGACGGGTGCAGGGCGCTCACCCCGAGCATCGTGTACGCGAGCAGGAACGGCACGTCCAGCAGCGGGGACGCGTACGTCTGCCCGGACACGCCGATGACCGCGTACGCCATGTCGCCGGTCACGATGAGCGCGGTGCCGGACACGAGCGCCGCCAGCGACGGCGGCCATACCCGCGCGGTGAAGGTCAGGTTGATGCACGCGGCGAGCAGCACCACGTCGAACAGCGGGTACAGCGCGGCGAGCACCGACTGGATCGCGGGGCGGCCGGCGAGCGCGGCCGTGGGGGCGGCGAGCAGCAACGCGCTGGCCAGCCCGCCGGCGAGGCAGACGATGAGACCGTCGAGCACGGCGTGCCGCTCGGTGCTGCCCCGGGACCGCAGCAGCAGCGCGAAGTACACGCTCAGCAGCGCGTACCCGGGGACCGTCGCGGCGTCGGCGATCAGCGGCTGCGCGGTCACGTACGGCCGGAGCAGGACGCCCGCCAGGAAGCAGGCCGCGGCCGCGCCCATGGCGATCCAGGCGGCGCGCGGGCGCGCGCCGAGCCGGCGCGGGGCCGTGAAGCAGGCCACGATCGTGGTCAGGGCGATGGCGGCGAAGCACACCGCGTCGACTGCCGGGGACAGGTCGAGGACGTAGAGCACCGTCGCGGCCACGCCACCCACGGCGAACACCCGCCACCACAGGTGCGCACGGGACGGCGGAGCAGTGGATCGCACTCCGCATCGCCCCCTGCGTCCGGTCAGCTCATCAGCGCCTCAGCCGTGGGCACCGTACCGTTGTCCGGGCCCCGCACGGCAGGGATTCCGTGGACGACCATCGTCGGGCAGGCGCAGCGGCGCACCAACTCGCCCGCCACGGCGCCGAGCAGCGAGGTGCTGCCGGTGCCGCGCGGCCCCACGATCATCATGCGCGCCGACCGGGAGGTGCGTACGAGGGTTGGGCCAGGTTCTCCGGTGAGCAGCCGGATCCGGGCGCGGGCGGGCTCGGGGACGTCGCGTACGGCGGCCTCCAGAAGCCGGCGGCCGGCCGCCTCCTCCGCGGGCTTCGTGGCCACATGCACCACTTCCAGCGCGACCCGGCGGCGCTGTGCCTCCTGCGCGCCGAGCCGCAGCGCGCCGAGCGAGCAGGACGAGCCGTCGATCGCCACGATCAGCGGCCCGGCATGGGGGCGCAGACCCCGCGCGACCAGCACCGGGCAGCGGGCGCGGGCGACGGTCTGCACGAGCACCGAGTCGTCGGGCAGGCGCGGGACGCTCGCCAGATCGTCGTCGCCGAGCACCACCAGGGACGCGGTACGGCTCTGGCGCAGCAGCTCGCGCACCGGCTGGCCGTCCACGAGCAGGCCGCTGACCCGTACGCCGGGGACGCTGCGCTCGGCGGCGGTGACCGCCCGCTGCACGATCATGCCGGCCCGGTGTCGCGCGGCGGCGTAATCGGGAGGATCATCTACGGAACGGGTGCCGGACCAGGAGAATGTGTGCAGGATCTTCAGTGGTTGCCCGCGTGCCACCGCCTCGCGGGCGCCCAGGCGGACGGCGTTGAGCCCGCCCGAGGTCCCGTGCACACCGACGACGACAGGAGCAGGTCCGTACATCTGCATCGGTTCACCACCTCCGCACCCACCGACTCCGCACCGCGACGACGCGGTCCACAGACCATTATCTATGGTGTTCCCGGGAAGGGCGGACGGTGATCAATCCCTCAGCGGTCGACCGCCTGATGACCCGTTCAGCTTGAGGGTTTACGGTGAACGGCAGGTTATTGGCGACATCTGCCGGTGAAGTGAGGGAAATACATGACGGATGTCAAGCTCGACCACCCCGGTGGCCAGTTGTCCCTGCCGGTACGGGAGGCCGTCGAGGGCCCGGGCGGGATCGAGATCAGCGCCCTCCTCAAGGAGACCGGCTACGTCACGCTCGACCAGGGGTTCGTGAACACGGCCTCGTGCGCGTCGGCGATCACCTACATCGACGGTGACGCCGGCATTCTGCGGTATCGGGGCTTCCCGATCGAGCAGCTGGCGGGCAAGGCCTCGTTCCTCGAGGTGTCGTACCTGCTGATCCACGACGCGCTGCCGACGCCGGCGCAGCTGGCCGAGTTCGCGGACAAGATCCGCGTGCACACGCTGCTGCAGGAGGAGATGCGCGCCTTCTTCTCCGGCTTCCCGCGTGACGCGCACCCGATGGCCGTGCTGTCGTCGGCCGTCACCGCGCTGTCGACCTTCTACCAGGACGCGCTGGACCCGACCGACCCCGAGCAGGTCGAGATCTCCGGGATCCGGCTGATGGCGAAGCTTCCGACGATCGCCGCGTACGCGTACAAGAAGTCCATCGGCCACCCGCTGCCGTACCCGGACAACTCGCTCGACTACGTCGAGAACTTCCTGCGTATGACGTTCGGTCTGCCCACCGTGCACTACGAGGTGGATCCGAAGGTCGCCAAGATCCTCGACATGCTGTTCGTGCTGCACGCCGATCACGAGCAGAACTGCTCCACGTCGACGGTGCGCCTCGTCGGCTCCGCCCAGGCCAACCTCTTCGCCTCGGTCGCCGCCGGCATCAACGCGCTCTCCGGCCCGCTGCACGGCGGCGCCAACTCGGCGGTGCTCGAGATGCTCGAGGGCATCCGCGCCGACGGTGGCGACGTGCAGTCCTTCGTCCGCCGCGTCAAGGCGAAGGAGAAGGGCGTCAAGCTGATGGGCTTCGGCCACCGGGTCTACAAGAACTACGACCCGCGCGCCGCCATCGTGAAGAAGGCGGCCCAGGAGGTCGTGTCCACGATGGAGCGCCCGGACCCGCTGCTGGACATCGCGTTCCAGCTCGAGGAGATCGCGCTGGCCGACGACTACTTCGTCTCCCGCAAGCTCTACCCCAACGTGGACTTCTACACCGGCCTGATCTACAAGGCCATGGGCTTCCCGACGAAGATGTTCACGGTGCTGTTCGCCCTCGGCCGGCTCCCCGGCTGGATCGCGCAGTGGGGCGAGATGGCGGCCGACCCGACCACGAAGATCGGCCGTCCGCGGCAGCTGTACACGGGTGCGGCCGAGCGCCAGTTCGTGCCCATCACCGAGCGCTGAGTTCCCGCTCTTCCGCGGCCGTCCCGGGTTGCCCGGGGCGGCCGCCGGCGTTTCAGAGGGCGCCGAGCCAGTCGATGATGCGGGCGGCGCCGTCCTCGGCGCGGATCCGGGTGGCCAGCGCCGCCGCGCGCCCGCGCAGCGCGGGCGCCGCGCGCAGCGCCGCCGCGAGCCGATCGGCCGTCAGCTGCGGCAGGGGAACCGGCCGTGCGGCGACGCCCAGCTCGTGCACCCGGCGCGCCCAGAACGGTTGATCCGCCAGGACCGGCACCGGTACGGCGGGTACGCCGGCCCGCAGCGCGGCCGCGGTCGTCCCGGCGCCGGCGTGGTGCACGACGGCCGCCACGCGCGGGAACAGCCAGTCGTGCGGCATCGGGCCCACGTTGAGCACGTCCGGGTCGTCGCCGGCGTGCAGGCCCGACCATCCCGCCTGCACGATCGCGCGGACGCCGGCCGCGCGGACGGCCGCCAGCACGGGCCGCGACAGGCGGCCGCCGTGGCCGGGCGCCATGCTGCCGAAGCCGATGAACACCGGCGGCGGTCCGGCGGCGAGGAAGTCCGTCACCTCCGCGGGCGGCGTCCACCCGGCCGGCCGGGCCGGCCACCAGTAGCCGACGACCTCCTGCGACGGCGGCCAGTCCGCGGGCCGGGGCACCACGGACGGGCTGAAGCCGTGAAACGTCGGCCGGCGCTGCTGCTGCTCGGCCTGCAGGCGCCGGATGCCCTTGCGGGGCAGCCCGAGCCGGTCGCGCAGGTCGCGGACCGGGCCGCGGTAGAGCGGCCACGCCGAGGCCTCCGTGAGCCGGCCCGTGAGCCGGTTGCCGAGCCGTCCCGCGGAGCGCCCGCCGACCAGGACGGGCCCGAAGTCCCCGGTCGGGAACACCGGCTGCAGGAACACGCCCGCCCACGGGATGCCGGCGGCCTCGGCGACCTGATAGCCCAGCGGCGCCACCACGGTCGACAGCAGCACCGCCTCGGCCCGGGTCTGGTCGACGGCCGCGGCGATGCCGTCGCCCATCTCCGCCACGAGCGGCCGGGCGATGCGTAGCAGCTGCAGCAGAGCCCGCGGCCCGGTGCCGGAACCCGTACCGTCCTGACCGTGGGCCTGCGGCAGGATCTCACGCAGGTCGCCCGGGATCGGCACGAACGGCAGCGTCACCGACGCGCGGAACGGCTCGTGAGTGGCGAGGGTGACGTCGTGGCCGGCGGCGCGCAGCCGCTCGCCGAGACCCGTGTACGGCGCCACGTCTCCGGTCGAGCCGGAGGTCACGATCAGCACCCGCACCCCGCCATCATCGCACCCAACTCTATGCCTTGACGGTTATATAACCGTGGTGGAATAGTCGGCTCGTGCCCGTGGACGCCATCGCCGTGCTGGCCGAGCCGACCCGCCGCCGCATCCTCGACGAGCTGCGCCTCGCCGAGCGCAGCGTCGGAGACCTCGTCGCCACGCTCGCCATAAGCCAGCCCGCCGTCTCCAAGCACCTCAAGGTGCTGCGCGAGGCCGGGTTCGTGTCCAGCCGTACGGCCGCCCAGCACCGCATCTACCGCCTCGAGCCGGCGCCGTTCCGCGCGCTGGACGCGTGGCTGGCGCCGTACCGGCGGATGTGGGACCGGCACCTCGACGCGCTCGAACGCCACCTGGAGGAGTCATGACGTCGTTCGATCCCGGACCCGCCGGAGGCGCCACCGTGGTGCCCGCGGACGGGCGGTGGACACTCGTGTTCATCCGCGACCTGCCGTACCCGCGGGAGAAGGTCTGGTCGGCGCTCACCGACCCGCAGCGGCTCGACCGGTGGGCTCCCTTCGCCGCCGGGCGGGACCTCTCGCAGCCCGGCGACGTCACGCTCACCGTGGTCGACGGTCCGGAGCGGATGGACACCCCGGCGACCGTACGGCGTGCCGACGCGCCCGCCCTGCTGGAGTATTCGTGGGGTGAGGACCTGCTGCGGTGGGAGCTCGAGGACACCGCCGGCGGCACCCGGCTCACGCTGCGGCACACCGTCGCCGAGCGCGAGGGTGCCCCGATGTACGCGGCCGGATGGCACCTGTGCGTCGCTGTGCTCGTACGGTTGCTCGACGGCGATCCGGTCGGTGTCATCCGCGGGCGGGACGCCATGGCGTACGGGTGGGACGACCTGCGCGCCGCGTACGAGAAGAGCTTCTGAAGGCCGGCATGACGCGGCGCCGCATCGGGCATGTTCGGTGGGCACGCAGGTCGCCGGGCGCGACGATCGGGGAGGATGCATGGACGTCGTCATCGGGATCGACACCGGAACCACCGCCACGAAGGGCATCGCGGCCGGGATGGACGGTGAGGTACGCGCGGTGACGAGCGTGCACTACCCGCTCTCCGTGCCCGGGCCCGGCCGGGCCGAGCTGGACCCGGCCCATCTGCGCGACGCCGCCGTCGAAGCCCTCGTCACCGTGGCCCGGAAGTGCCGGGAGCGCGGCGACCGGGTCCTCGCCGTCAGCCTGAGCGCCTTCCTGCACGGCCTGGCCCCGATGAACGCCGACGGCACCCCGCGCGGGCCGCTGATCACCTGGGCCGACAACCGCTCGGCCGCGCAGAGCGACGCCATCGCCGAGGCCGGGCGCGCGAAACCGTTGCAGGCACGCACCGGCACGCCCGTGCACCCGATGGCGCCGCTGGCCAAGCTCGCCTGGTGGCGGGCCACCGACCCGGACACCCTGCGCGACACGCCGCGCTGGGGCGGCGTCAAGGAACTCGTGCTCGGCGCCCTGACCCGGGAGGGGTTCGTCGTCGACCTCTCGATCGCCTCCGGCACCGGGCTGTACGACATCCACGAGCGGCGCTGGGACCCCGAGGCGCTCGACATCGCCGGGATCACCGCCGACCGGCTCGCCGAGGTCGTCCCGACCACCACCACGCTCACGCTGGACGCCGAGATCGCCGGGGCGGCCGGCCTGCCGCCGGACACCCCGCTGGTCATCGGCGCCGCCGACGGGCCGCTGGCCAACCTCGGCGTCGGCGCCATCCCGGCCGGTGTGGCCGCGGTGTCGCTCGGCACCAGCGGGGCGCTGCGGACGGTCGTCGACGCCCCCACCGCGGACAAGGCCGGCCGGCTCTTCTGCTACGCGCTCACCGAGGACCGCTGGGTGCTCGGCGGCGCGATCAACAACGCCGGCTCGGTCGTGCGCTGGGCCGGCCAGACGATGGCCGAGGGTGTCGACCGTCCCGCCGCGGAGGGCGAGGACGCCGACGTCCGCGACGCCGCGCTGCTCACCGAGGCGGCCGGCGTACGGCCCGGCAGCGACGGGCTGCTCTGCCTGCCGTACCTGCTGGGGGAGCGGGCGCCCTGGTGGCGGGGCGGCATGCGCGGGGCGTACCTGGGCCTGCGGCGCGAGCACGGGCGCGCGCACATGGTGCGGGCGGCCGTGGAAGGCGTCTGCCAGCAGCTCGCCCTGGTCCGCGACACGTTCGAGGCCGAGGGCGTGCCGATGACGGAGGTCCGCGCCACCGGCGGCGCGGTCGCCTCGGAGCTGTGGGTCGGCGTGCTGGCGGCGGCGCTGGACCTGCCCGTGGCGATCGCGGACACGCCCGAGGGCACCGCGCTGGGCGCCTGCCTGCTCGGCCTGCACGCGATCGGTGACCTGCCCGACCTCGACCGGGCCGCGGAGCTGGTGGACATCACCGCGCACACCCGGCCCGACCCGGAGTCCGCGGCCCTCTACCGGCGGCTGCGCCCGCTGGTGGAGAAGTCGGCGCTGGCGGTCACGGACGTGCTCACCGAGCTGGACCGGATCGCCCCGTCGCCGCTGCCCGGCACCGAGAAGGCGGTCACCGGCGACAAGGCCGGCGGAGTACGGGCCCAAGGTGGTTGATTCCGGCGGGCCGGCCCGGTCGCCGGCCCGGCGGCCGGGCCGGTCGGCACCGCGGCCCGGCGCCGGGTGAGAACGGCCACGCGCTCGGCGCGTTGACGGCGTGGGCGGCGGTGCGACAGAGTGACCGGCGAGCGGTAGCGGAGGAACCCGGTGCGAGTCCGGGACGGTCCCGCCACTGTGACCGGACGCCGCCGTGCGCCCGGGAGTCAGGAGACTCCGGCCGCTCGTTCCTCCCACACGCGGGCGTGGACACCCGCCGAAAGGACCGTGGCCGTGACGCCGTACCCGTTCTCCGCCGTCGTCGGCCTCGACGATCTGCGCCTGGCCCTGCTGCTGACCGCGGTCTCACCCGCCGTCGGCGGCGTGCTCGTCCGCGGCGAGAAGGGCACCGCCAAGAGCACCGTCGTACGCGCGCTCGCCGCCCTGCTCCCCGAGGTCGACGTGGTCCGGGGCTGCCGCTTCGCCTGCGATCCGGCCGCCCCCGATCCGCAGTGCCCCGACGGGCCGCACGAGCCCGGCGCCCCGCACGGGCACCGGCCCGCCACCCTCGTCGAGCTGCCCGTCGGCGCCACCGAGGACCGCGTGGTCGGCACCCTCGACATCCAGCGCGCGCTGTCCGACGGCGTGAAGGCGTACGAGCCGGGCCTGCTCGCCGCCGCGCACCGGGGCGCGCTCTACGTCGACGAGGTCAACCTGCTCCCGGACCACCTCGTCGACCTGCTGCTGGACGCCGCCGCGATGGGCCGCGCGCACGTCGAGCGCGACGGTGTGTCGGTCAAGCACGCCGCCCGGTTCCTGCTGGTCGGCACCATGAACCCGGAGGAGGGCGAGCCCCGCCCGCAGCTCGTCGACCGGTTCGGGCTGGTCGTGACCGTCGCGGCGCCCCGCGACGCCGGGCAGCGCGCCGAGGTGGTGCGGCGGCGGCTGGCGTACGAGGCCGGTCCCGGCGCGTTCGCCGCCCGCTTCGCCGGCGAGGAGCAGGCCCTCGCCGCCCGCATCCGGGCCGCCCGCACAGCCGTTCCCTCGGTCCGGCTCCCGGACGCCGAGCTCGACCGGATCGCCCGGGTGTGTCTCGCGTACGGGGTGGACGGCATGCGCGCCGACATCGTGGTGGCCCGCTGCGCGGTGGCGCTCGCCGCCTGGCACGGCCGCGACCGGGTCACCGCGGAGGACGTCCGCGACGCCGCCCGCCTCGCGCTGCCGCACCGCCGCCGCAAGGACCCCCTCGATCCGCCGGGTACGGACGAGCAGCGCCTGGAGGAGGCCCTCGACCAGGCCGCGGCGGAGGATCCCGACGACGATCCGCCACCACCGCCCCCGCCTCCGGGCGGCGACGGGCCGCGTGACGAAGGCCCCGGCGACGGGCAGAGGAACAGCGACGGTCCGAGGGACGGCGGCGACGCGCCTCAGGCCGCCGACACGCCCCGGAGTGACGACGGGCCGCGGGCCGGTGACGCGCCGACGAGCGACGACGCGCCGGACAAACGCCCCGCACCCGCGCCGGCATCGCCCGGCCAGGCCTACCGTCCCCGCGCCCTGCGGATCAGCGCGCGCGGCGAGGGCGGCCACACGGGCCGGCGCTCACCCGCGTTCGCCCGCCGCGGCCGCGTCGTCGGCTCCCGGGTGCCGCGGGGCAGACTGCGCGGGGCACCCCACCTGCCCGCGACGCTGCGGGCCGCGATCCACCGGGGCGCGGACCGGCTCGTGCTCCCCTCGGACCTGCGCGAGGCGGTGCACGTCGGCCGCGAGGCCAACCTGGTGCTGTTCGTCGTGGACGCGTCCGGGTCGATGGCGGCGCGCAAGCGGATGACCGTCGTGAAGACCGCCGTGCTGTCGCTGCTGCGGGACGCGTACCAGCGGCGGGACCGGATCGGCATGATCACGTTCCGCGGCTCGTCGGCGGAGCAGGTGCTGCCGCCCACCTCGAGTCACGAGGTCGGGGTGCTGCGGCTGGCCGCGCTGCGCACCGGTGGCCGCACCCCGCTCGCCGCCGGCCTGCGGACCGCGGCGACGACCATCGCCGCCGAGCGGCGGCGGGACCCGCGCCGGCGGCCGCTGCTGATCGTGGTGACCGACGGGCGCGCCACCAGCGGGCCCGACCCGGTGACGCTCGCCCCCGCTCTCGCGGGTGTGGCCACCGTCGTCGTCGACTGCGAGTCGGGACCGGTCCGGCTCGGCCTCGCCCGGCGGCTCGCCGCCGCGCTGCAGGCGGACGTCATGCCGCTGGACGCGCTCTCGGCGACCGGCGCAACGGGGAGGGCCGCCTGATGCCCCAGGGTCAGGTCACCACCGTGCCCGACGACGGGCTCACCACCCGGCAGCGCCGCCGCCAGGCATTGCTGGCCGTCCACACCGGACACGGCAAGGGCAAGTCCACCGCCGCCTTCGGGATGGCGTTGCGGGCCTGGAACGCCGGCTGGTCGATCGGCGTGTTCCAGTTCGTGAAGTCCGAGAAGTGGCGGGTCGGCGAGGAGGCGGCGCTCAAGGCCCTCGGCCGGGTCCCCGGCGGTGCGAGCGTCGCGTGGCACAAGATGGGCGAGGGCTGGTCCTGGATCCAGCGCGCCGGCGCCGAGCGTGATCACGCCGCCGAGGCCGCCGAGGGCTGGGCCCAGATCAAACGGGACCTCGCCGCCGAGACGCACTCCTTCTACGTGCTGGACGAGTTCACGTACCCGATGAAGTGGGGCTGGGTCGACGTCGCGGACGTGGTGGAGACCCTACGGGAGCGGCCCGGCACGCAGCACGTGGTCATCACCGGCCGGGACGCGCACCCGGACCTGCTGGCCGCCGCCGACCTGGTCACCGAGATGACGAAGGTGAAGCACCCGATGGACGCCGGCCGCAAGGGCCAGCGGGGCATCGAGTGGTGAGCGTCCCCCGGATCGTCATCGCGGCACCCGCCTCCGGGCACGGCAAGACCACCGTCGCGACGGGCCTGCTGGCCGCGTACGCGAAACGGGGTTTGTCGGTCGCGCCGTTCAAGGTGGGGCCGGACTACATCGATCCGGGCTACCACGCGCTCGCCGCCGGCCGGCCGGGGCGCAACCTGGACCCGGTGCTGGTGGGCGAGGACCGGATCGGGCCGCTGTTCGCGCACGGCTCCGCCGGCACCGACATCGCCGTCGTCGAGGGGGTGATGGGTCTCTACGACGGGCGGGTCGGCGCCGGGGACACGGGTTCGACCGCGCAGGTCGCCGGGCTGCTGAACGCGCCGGTCGTGCTGGTGGTCAATGCGGCGGCACAGGGCCGGTCCGTGGCCGCGCTCGTGCACGGCTTCCGCAGCTTCGGCTCGGTGCGCATCGGCGGCGTGATCCTCAACCAGGTGGGCTCGGACCGGCACGAGGCGCTGCTGCGGGAGGCGTGCGAGGAGGTCGGCACCCCCGTGCTGGGCGCGATGCGGCGGGCCGCCGCGGTCGAGGCCCCGTCGCGGCACCTCGGGCTCGTGCCGGCGGCCGAGCGCCGGGCCGAGGCGCTCGCGTCGGTGGCCGCGCTGGCGTCGCTCGTGGAGTCCGCTGTGGACCTGGACGCGGTGCTCGCGCTGGCCCGCTCGGCGCCGGCGCTGCACGCGGAGCCCTGGTCGCCCGAGGCCGCGGAACCGGTCGCAAGCCGTCCGGTGGTCGCGCTCGCCGGCGGGCCGGCCTTCACCTTCGCGTACGCCGAGACGGCCGAGCTGCTCGCCGGGGCCGGCGCCGAGGTCGTGGTGGTGGACCCGCTGCGCGACGAGGCCCTGCCGGAGGGCACCCGCGCGCTGGTCGTGGGCGGCGGCTTCCCCGAGGTGTACGCGGCCGAGCTGTCGGCGAACGAGCCGCTGCGCGCGGCGGTGGCGGCCGGAGCCGCGGCGGGCCTGCCGATCACCGCCGAGTGCGCCGGCCTGCTGTGGCTGTGCCGCACCCTCGACGGCGCGCCGATGTGCGGGGTGCTGGACGCCGACGCCGCGATGACGCCGTCGCTCACGCTGGGATACCGCGACGCGGTCGCGCTGTCGGACAGCCCGCTGCTGCCGGCCGGGTCGCGGATCACCGGCCACGAATTCCACCGCACGAGCGTGCATCCGCGCTCCGGGCTGCTGCTGGAGCCCGCCGGGGGAGCGGCCTGGGCATGGCGCGGCGCCGATCCGGAGGGTTTCGCGGCGCCCCGCCTGCACGCGTCGTACCTGCACCTGCACTGGGCCGCCGACCCGGCCATCGCCCGCCGCGTCGTGGCAGCCGCCACCGCGTGACCGTGGTCCCGGGCCTCGGCGCGCACTCCCGGGGCCGGCGCCGCGTGACCGTGGTCCTGGGGCTCGGCGCGCACTCCCGGGCCGGCGCCGAGGACCTGGACCGGGCGGTTGCCGCCGCCCTCGCGACGATCGGGCTGACCCCGGCGCACGTCGGCGCGGTCGCCACGCTCGACCGGCGCGCCGCGGTCGTCGGCGCGGTCGCCACGCTCGACCGGCGCGCCGCGGTCGTCGGGCCCTGGGCCGCCCGGCATGGCTGGCCGCTGGTGACGTTCACCCCGGACGAGCTGGCCGTCGTCGCGACGCCGAACCCCTCCGCCGTGGTGGCCGCCCGGGCCGGCGTCCCGAGTGTCGCGGAGGCCGCGGCCTTACGGGCGGCCGGGGCCGCAGCGGCGCTGCTGCTGGGCAAGACGGTCGTGGGCGGCGTGACGGTGGCCGTCAGCGCACGTACGCCGCCAGATGCTCACCCGTGAGCGTGGAGCGGCCGGCGACGAGACGGGCCGGGGTGCCCTCGAAGACCACCCGGCCGCCGTCGTGCCCGGCGCCCGGCCCGAGGTCGATGATCCAGTCGGCGTGCGCCATGACGGCCTGGTGGTGCTCGATCACGATGACCGACTTGCCCGCGTCGACGAGCCGGTCGAGCAGGGCCAGCAGCTGCTCGACGTCCGCGAGGTGCAGGCCCGTGGTCGGCTCGTCGAGGACGTAGATCCCGCCCTTGTCGCCCATGTGCGTGGCGAGCTTGAGCCGCTGCCGTTCGCCGCCGGACAGCGTGGTGAGCGGCTGGCCGAGGCTGAGGTAGCCGAGCCCGACGTCGGTGAGGCGCTGCAGGATCGCGTGTGCGGCGGGGGTGCGTGCCTCCCCGGTGCCGAGGAACTCCTCGGCCTCGGTGACCGGCATGGCGAGCACTTCGCTGATGTCGCGGCCGCCGAGCTTGTACTCCAGCACCGAGGCCTGGAACCGCTTGCCCTCGCACTCCTCGCAGACGGTGGCGACGCCCGCCATGATGCCCAGGTCGGTGTAGATGACGCCGGCGCCGTTGCAGGTGGGGCAGGCGCCCTCGGAGTTCGCGCTGAACAGGGCCGGCTTCACCCCGTTGGTCTTCGCGAACGCCTTGCGGATCGGCTCGAGCAGCCCGGTGTACGTCGCCGGGTTGCTGCGCCGTGACCCGCGGATCGGGGCCTGGTCGACCGCGACCACGCCGTCGCGCCCGGCCACCGAGCCGTGGATCAGGGAGCTCTTGCCGGAGCCGGCCACCCCGGTGACCACCACGAGCACGCCGAGTGGGATGTCCACGTCGACGTCGCGCAGGTTGTGGGTGGCGGCGCCGCGGATCTCCAGCGCGCCGGAGGGCTCGCGGACGGCCGGCTTGAGCGAGGCCCGGTCGTCGAGGTGCCGGCCGGTGAGCGTGCCGCTGCCGCGTAGCCCGTCCACGGTGCCTTCGTACACCACCTCGCCGCCGGCCGTGCCCGCGCCCGGCCCGAGGTCGACCACGTGGTCGGCGATCGCGATGGCCTCCGGCTTGTGCTCGACCACCAGCACGGTGTTGCCCTTGTCGCGCAGCTGCAGCAGCAGCTCGTTCATCCGCTGGATGTCGTGCGGGTGCAGCCCGATGGTGGGCTCGTCGAAGACGTACGTGACGTCGGTCAGCGAGGACCCGAGGTGGCGGATCATCTTGGTGCGCTGCGCCTCGCCGCCGGAGAGCGTCCCGGCCGCCCGGTCGAGGCTGAGATAGCCCAGGCCGATGCCGACGAACGAGTCGAGCGTGTGCCGCAGCTTGCCCAGCAGCGGCGCGACGGACGGCTCGTCCAGGCCGGCGACCCACTGGGCCAGATCGCTGATCTGCAGGGCGCACGCGTCGGCGATGGAGACGCCCGCGATCTTCGACGACCGGGCCGCCGCGCTGAGCCGGGTGCCGTCGCACTCGGGGCACACGGCGAAGGTGACCACGCGGTCGACGAAGGCGCGGATGTGCGGCTGCAGCGCGTCGACGTCCTTGGAGAGGAAGGACTTCTGGATGGACGGGATGAGGCCGGCGTACGTGAGGTTGATGCCGTCGACCTTGATCTTCGTCGGCTCCTTGTAGAGCAGGTCGTTCAGCTCGCGCTTGGTGAACTTGGCGATGGGCTTGTCCGGGTCGAAGAAGCCGCAGCCGCGGAAGATGCGGCCGTACCAGCCCTCCATGCTGTAGCCGGGGATCGTGATCGCGCTCTCGTTGAGCGACTTGCTGTCGTCGTACAGCTGGGCCAGGTCGATGTCGGAGACCTTGCCCATGCCCTCGCAGCGCGGGCACATGCCGCCGGTGAGGCTGAACGTGCGGCGCTCCTTGACCGTCCGGCCGCCCTTCTCCACGGTCACCGCGCCGGCGCCGCTGATCGAGGCGACGTTGAAGGAGAACGCCTGCGGCGAGCCGATGTGCGGCTTGCCGAGCCGGCTGAACAGGATGCGCAGCATGGCGTTGGCGTCGGTGGCCGTGCCGACGGTGGAGCGCGGGTTGGCGCCCATCCGCTCCTGGTCGACGATGATCGCGGTGGTCAGCCCCTCGAGCACGTCCACGTCGGGCCGGGCCAGCGTCGGCATGAAGCCCTGCACGAACGCGCTGTACGTCTCATTGATCATGCGCTGGGACTCGGCGGCGATCGTGCCGAACACCAGCGAGCTCTTGCCCGAGCCCGAGACGCCGGTGAACACGGTGAGCCGGCGCTTCGGGATCTCGACGCTCACGTCCTTGAGGTTGTTCTCCCGCGCGCCGGTCACCCGGATCAGGTCGTGGCTGTCGGCGATGTGGGCCGTGCTCATGTCGTCTCCGTCTCCTCGGCAGTGCAGTCACGCTAACCGGGAGACGGGGCGAAAGCTTCTCCATTCATGATCAATGCAGCGGCCATTCGTGCACCGGGACGTTCTCGTGCATCGGCGGGAGGTAGCGGCGCAGCATCTCGTGCAGCGCGTCCTGCCGGTCCATGCCCTCGCCCTCCAGCGCGTGCAGCGTCTCCACCTGCCACGTCGCGCCGTTGCGCCCGGTGAGGCAGCGCTGCTCGATGATGCCCAGCAGCCGGTCGCGTTCGGCGGGGGAGACGCCCCACTTGTCCAGCCCTTCGCGGGCCAGCGGCAGCAGGCGGCGCAGCACCAGCTCCGACACCGGCACGTAGCCGAGCCCGGGCCAGAACACCGAGGCCGCGATGCCGTGCCGCGCGCAGGAGTGGAAGTTCTCCTCGGCGGCGCTGAACGACATCTGCGTCCACACCGGACGCTCGGCCTCGGCCAGCATGCGGACCAGCCCGTAGTAGAAGGCGCCGTTGGCGACGGTGTCCACCACGGTCGGGCCGGCCGGCAGCACCCTGTTCTCCACGCGCAGGTGCGGCCGGCCCTTCACCACCGCGTAGATCGGGCGGTTCCAGCGGTACACCGTGCCGTTGTGCAGCCGCAGCTCGCTCAGCTCCGGGGTGTCGCCGCTCTCCAGGATCTGCTCCGGGTCGTCCTCGTCGCAGATCGGCAGCAGGGCGGGGAAGTAGCGTACGTTCTCCTCGAACAGGTCGAAGACCGAGGTGATCCAGCGCTCGCCGAACCACACCCGGGGCCGTACGCCCTGGGCCCGGATCTCCTCCGACCGGGTGTCGGTGGCCTGCTCGAACAGCGGGATGCGGGTCTCGCGCCACAACTCGCGGCCGAACAGCAGCGGCGAGTTGGCCCCTAGCGCCACCTGCACGCCGGCGATCACCTGGGCGGCGTTCCAGTACGCGGCGAACTGCTCCGGGCTGACCTGCAGGTGGAACTGGGTGCTGGTGCAGGCGGCCTCGGGCGCGATCGTGTCGGTGGTGACCGCGAGCCGGTCGATGCCGTCGATGCGGATGTCGAGGTCCTCGCCGCGGGCCGCGAAGATCTGCTCGTTGAGCAGCGCGTACCGGGGATTGGCCGACAGCGCGTCCGCGGTCAGGTGCTCCTTGCGCAGCGTCGGCAGGATGCCGATCATCACCATGTGCGCGCCGTTGCTGCGGGCGTGCTCCTCGGCGTTGTTGAGGCTGGCCCGCAGCTCCCGCTCGAGGTCGGCGCTGCCGTCCGCGGTGAGCCGCCGGGGCGCCACGTTGATCTCGACGTTGAACTGGCCCAGCTCGGTCTGGAAGTCCGGGTCGGCGAGCGAGCCCAGCACCTGCGCGTTGCGCATCGCCGGGTCGGCGTCGCCGTCGACCAGGTTCAGCTCGATCTCCATGCCGGTCAGCGGCCGCTCGAAGTCGAACCGTGACTCGCGCAGCATCGAGGCGAACACGTCGAGGCTGCGCCGGATCTTCTGCCGGTACCGTGTCCGGTCCTCGCGGGTGAAGTCCTTGCGTTCGACCTCTTCGCCCACCGCGCACCGCCCTTCGCCGAGCTTGTCCCTATGATCTGGCAGTTCGCCGCGTTGCGCACCACCCGTGTGTGCCCGCATACCTGCCCGGTTCCGGGCCGGCGCAATCAACGACGTCGAAGCAGGCTCCGCAGCGCGGCCGTCAGGGCGGCGGGGTTCTCCTCGGCCATGTGGTGCCCGCTGCCGATCGGCACCCCCTCGACGTCGCCGGCCCACCGCTTCCAGATGGCCAGTGGGTCGCCGTAGAGCAGCTCCATGTCGTCGCGGGTCGACCAGGCGAACAGCACCGGGCAGGCGATCCGGCGCCCGGCGGCCTGGTCCGCGTCGTCCGCCGCCCGGTCCGCGCGCAGCCCGGCGCGGTAGTCGCAACACATCGCGTGCACGGTCGCGGGATCGAGGATCGCCTCGCGCTCCTCCGCCGGGACGTGGTCCGGCAGCCGGTACCAGGCCGCCGGGTCGGCGCTGATGACCCGTTCCGCCGGCTTCGCCGTCTGCCCGAGGAAGAACCAGTGCCACCACAGCTCGGCGAAACGGACGTCGGCCCGGGAAAGGGCTTCGCCGATGGGTACGCCGTCCAGCACGGCGAGATGCGTCACGGCGTCCGGAAAGTCCAGTGCCACCCGCATCGCCACGTAGCACCCGCGGTCGTGCCCGGCGACCGCGAACCGCTCGTGCCCGAGGTGCCGCATCAGGGCCACCACATCGCCGGCCATGGCCCGTTTGGAGTACCCGGAAAAGTCGTCGCCGGCCGGGGGTTTGGACGAACGGCCGTACCCGCGCAGGTCCGGGCAGACGACGGTGTACGAGTCCGCCAGCGCCGGCGCGACGTGCTCCCAGGTGACGTGCGTACGCGGGTGTCCGTGCAGCAGGACGACCGGCGGGCCGCTGCCACCGTGGCGGACCCGCAGCGTCACCCCGCCGACGTCGACGTGCTCCAGCGTGAACCCCTCGAACATGCCCGCTGCCGTACCCCGGCCTTTACAGCCCCATGCCATCCATCGACACTGATCGTTGTCTTGACATCGACTCCGGAGGTACGCGATGCGCAGATTCTCCCGGCTCCTGGCGGCGTCCGCCCTGCTCACGGTGACCCTCGCGGCGCCCGCGGACGCCGGGCGGCGCGGTCCGGACTGGACCACCGCCTGGGCCACCGCGCCCGCCGCCGCGGTGTCCGGCGTCGAACAGGGATACGCCGGCTACACCATCCGCAACGTCGTGCACACCACGGCCGGCGGCGCGAGCGTACGGATCCACCTGTCCAACCGCTTCGGCACCCAGCCGGTGCTCATGGGGCACGTCACCGTGGCGGTCTCCGCCCACGCCGGCGGCCGCCGCGACGGCACGATCGACCGGAGCGACGGTGCCGCCCGGCCCGGCACGCTGCGCGAGGTGCTGTTCAACGGGCGCGCCTCGATCACGGTCCCGGCGTGGGCCGAGGTGGTGAGCGACCCGGTGCGGCTGCGCGTACCGGCCGACCACGATCTTCTCGTCAGCACCTGGACGCCGCGGCCCTCCGGCACGGTGACGTACCACCCGGCCGCGATGCAGGACTCGTTCTTCAGCCGCGGGCCCGCCGACCACGCCGGCGACGAGGCGGCCGCGGCGTTCGGCGAGACCACGCGCGTCTGGCACTACGTCAACGGCGTCGACGTCTCCGGCGGGCCCGGCACGGTCGTGGCGCTCGGCGACTCCATCACCGACGGCGTCACCTCGACCCGGGGCGCCAACCGGCGCTGGACCGACTACCTGGCCGCCCGGCTCGCCGCGGACCCGGCGCCCGACTACGGCGTCGCCAACTCCGGCATCAGCGGCAACCGTGTGCTGCTGGACAGCAACGCGCCGGACTACACGATCTACGACACCTTCGGGCCCAGCGCGTTGGCCCGGCTCGACTGGGACGTGCTCGAACGGGCCGGAGCGCGGACGGTCATCGTCTTCGAGGGCGTCAACGACATCCAGCAGACCCCGCACCAGACGGATCCGCAGGAGATCATCGCCGGGCTCGCGCAGATCTCCGCGCAGGCCAAGGCGCGCGGGCTGCGGGTCGTCGGCGCGACCATCATGGCGTGGCGCGGCTGGAACTCGTGGACGCCCGAGCTCGAGCAGGTCCGGGTCGCGGTCAACGCGTGGATCCGCGCGGGCGGGGACGGGGCCCTGGACGCGGTCGCCGACTTCGACGCGGTCACCCGGGACCCGGCGGACCCGCAGCGGCTGCTGCCCGCGTACGACAGCGGCGACCACCTGCACCCCAACGACGCCGGGGACGCCGCCATGGCCGCGGTGGTGCCGCTGAAGAAGCTGTAACGGGCTCAGGCGATCCAGGCCGCTGCCACGGCTGTCGCGACCGACAGCCCGAGCACGGCCTGGATCAGCAGGCCCGGCCCCAGGTGGGACCACATCGTCGGGATCCGCGGCGTGTAGGGCTGCAGCGTCTCCAGGTTCAGGACCTGCTGCAGCTTCGCCGGCAGGTCCGGGTCCTTCTGCAGGACCGTACGCACCTGCACCAGGTCGCCGCGGTGCAGCGCGGACTGGGGGAGCTGGCCGTGCATCTCCACCTCGTACGTCTGCCCGAGGTCGTCACGCAGCCGGACCGGGGTGACGAGGTACTCCGGCCCCTTCTTCAGCTCCTTGAACTTGCGCCGCGCCCCGCCGGTCCCGCCGGTGCGCAGCAGGGCGACCAGCACCGTGCCGAGCAGCTGGGCGATGGTGGCGGTCACGAACACCGCGATGAGCAGCGGCTGCCCGACCTTGACCTCGCGGGTGTACGAGGCCCGGAAGCCGAGGAACCGCCCGGTGATGACCGGAGCGGCATGCCGGAGGATCTGCTCGCGGTACAGCTCGGTGTCATCCATGGAAATCACCTCCTGGGGTGACTTCATGGTACGGAGAGCGACGTTTCCGACACAGTGAGTGAATTTGCGGTTCATGTACCCGTGCCGGGCGGGATCGTGATCGTTTGGCGGGGGTGGCACCGGGCATTCACCCGGTCCGTCCTCCTCTCGTAGGAAGTGCTGCATGAAGCTGCCTTCGCCTCGTGGACCCGTCTCCGACGCGGTCATCGCCGCCCTCGTCCAGGCGCCGCACGACTTCTCCGCCGGGGATCCCGACTCCGACGACGACCTGCACCTGACCCTGTTCGTCCTGTACGAGCTGCACTACCGCGGCTGGGACGGGGTCGACGACACCTGGGAGTGGCATCCGGCACTGCTCGGCCTCCGGGCCCGGCTCGAGGCGCGCTTCGAGGCGATACTGCGCGAGCTGCCCGTGCCCGAGGCCACCGACGACGTGCCGCACGCGCTCATCGAGATGACCCGCGAGACCGGCGGGCCGTCGCTGTCCGGCTACCTGCGGGGGCGTGCCACGCGGGAACAGTTCCGGGAGTTCGCCACCCACCGCTCCGTCTACCACCTGCGCGAGGCGGACCCGCACACCTTCGCGATCCCCCGGCTCGCCGGGCCGGCCAAGGCCGCCCTCATCGAGGTCCAGATCGACGAGTACGGCGGGGGCGTCACCCACCGCATGCACCAGGAGATGTTCAAGGACACGATGACGGCGCTCGGCCTCGACAGCACGTACGGCGCGTACGTCGACGTGGTGCCCTGGCAGACCCTCGCGAACAACAACCTCATGTCGCTGTTCGGGCTGCACCGGCGGCTGCGCGGGGCGCTGCTGGGGCACCTGGCCGCGTACGAGATGACCTCGACCGGCCCCAACCGCTCGTACGGCAACGCCCTGCGCCGCCTCGGCGGGGACGCCGCGGCCACCCGCTTCTACGACGAGCACGTCGAGGCGGACGCGGTGCACGAGCAGATCGCCGCCTTCGACATGTGTGGCTCGTTCTGCGCGGCCGAACCGGAACTCGCCGCGGACGTGCTGTTCGGTGCCCGGTGCGTGCTGACGCTGGAGGACCGCTGGGCCGAGTACGTCCTGTCCCGCTGGGAGGCGGGTGAGTCGTCCCTGCGTACGTGATCGCGGCCCTTCTGCTTCCGCGGGCCGAGGGGCCTTCCCCGGGCCGCTCCGCCGGGCCGTGGGCCTGGGCCGGCCGCCGGTCAGGCGTCGCGGGGAGCGGGGGAGTCGCGCCGGGTGCCGGCCCGGAAGCCGATGGCCTTGTGCGTGCCGTCGCAGAACGGCTTGATCGCGGACTTGCCGCAGCGGCACAGGGCGACCGTGCCGCGGCCCGGCTCGATGACCTCGCCGTCCGGGGTGCGCAGCGTGAAATCCCCGCGCAGCAGGTACGGACCGTCCTCGTACGGAATGATCGTCGCCCCGTGGTCGTCAGCCGCAACACTCATGCGCAGCGGTTGCCCTGCCGACCCCGTACGGAAACCCGCACCGACCCGTACGTCTACCGATTGCGCGAAAGCGGCGCGGAGCCGCCCGGATCACGGTGAACTGGACCGTGAGCGCCTGTCACAGGCGAGCTACGGGGGTGCAACGGCATGGGCAGGATCGGTACGCAGTACATCAACCCGCAGAGCGTGCTCGCGCGTACGGCCTGGGAGATGGTCCAGGCCCACGCGGGCGGCCGCGGGCCGCACGACGGCCTGACGGTCTGCCCGGTCTGCGGCGAACCCCTGCCCTGCGCGGCCGGCCGGGCCGCGGCCGAGGTCGTCGAGGCGGCCGGCCTCGCCGAGTCGTCCGGCCTGGTCGCGGCGGCCCGCGGCGGCCCGGGAGCCTCCCCGCTCGGTCTCGCCGCGTCCGGCACCCAGCAGTCGACGGTGCCGCTGGACGCCGGATCGGGCCTCCCGGTCGCGACGCCGTCGACCCCGCCCGTGGCCTCCGCCTTCACCCCGGCGGCGTCGGCACCGGCCTTTCCGCCGCCGACCCCGGCCGGCGACGACGTACCGTCGTTCACCCCGCCCGCCGAGCCGCTGCCGGCGCCGGCCTGGCTGACCACCCCGGACCCCGCCCCGGCCCCCGAGGGCTTCGTCCCGTTCTCGGCGCAGGCCGGGCGGCCCGGCGAGGACCGGCCCACCGGGCTGTCCTTCACCGCGCCGGCGTCGGGACCGCCGGCACAGGGACCGATTGCCCCGTCGCCCACGGACGTGCACTCCGGCCCGGAAAACTCGGCATCCCGCCCCTTGGACGTCCCGGCCACCGAGTCCCACCGCTTGGACGTCCCGGCCACCGAGTCCCGTGTGCCGGACGTCCCGGATGCCGCGAGCCGTCCGGCGGATGCGGCGCTGCACGCGCCGGGTCAGGCCGCAGTGCCCGGCGGGGTTCCCGGCCCGGCTTTCCAGCCTCCGGCCGCCCAGTCTCCGGCCGTCCAGTCTCCGGCCGTCCAGTCTCCGGCCGCGCAGTCTCCGGCCGCCCAGTCTCCGGCCGTCCAGCCTCCGGGCGCATCCGGCGGGTGGCCGCCCGCCCCGGCCGGCGCAGGACCTGGCATCGGCGGTCCCGCGCCTGCGGAATTCCGTACGCCCGCCCCGGCCGAGCCCCGCATGCCACCGGCCGGGTCAGCGCGCCCGTCGTCCCCGCCCGCGGCCCGCGACGTCGCCGACATGGACCCGCTGCTGCTCGGCCCGCCGGTGTTCACCCGGCAGAACCGTCCCCTGGACGCGCCGCGGTTCACCCCCTCGGCCCGGCCGCCGGAGCCGGCTGCCGGGGCAGCGCCCGGACCGGGTCCCGCCCGCACGCCCTCCGCGGGCAGCACCGGCGCGGCCAATTCCGCGCCGGCCGGCGCGGGCTCGGCGTCGGCCGCGCCCGGGGTCGGCTCGCCCGCTTCCGATCAGGCGATGTCTGCGCCTGGTGCGCCTGTGCCGGGTGCGCTTGCGCCTGGTGCGCCCGCGCCTGGTGCGCCCGCGCCTGGTGCGCCCGCGCCCGGTGCGCCGGCGGCCGCGCCTGGTTCGGCCGCATCCGGTTCGGCTGACTCGGACTGGCCGGCACCTACGTGGGCCGCTCCCCAGGAGCGCACCGAGGTCCCCGGCCAAGCCCCAGCCGCCGCGCCCGCGCCCAGCGCCGCCCGGCCGCCGCTCGAACCGCCGCAGACGGTCCCGACCGACCGCCCTCAGCCCGCGGCCGGTCAGGACCAGCAAAGTCCCGGGGCGCCCCGCCCCGAAGCAGGCCCCGACGTCTCCGCCGCCTTCCTGCGCCGGCCGGCCGCCCAGCCGCCGGCCGCCCAGCCGCCGGCCGCCCCGTCGGGCCTCGGCCGCCCGGCAGGGACCGCGCCGGGCCTCGGCAGCCCCGGGCCCGGCCCGTCAGGCCCCGGCGACTCGGCATCGGCCCCGTCGGGCCTCGGCCGCCCGGCAGCAGCCCCCTCGGGCCTCGGCAACGCCGCGCCGGGCTCGCAGGCCACACCGGGCTCGCAGGCCACACCGGGCTCGCAGGCCGCGCCCGGCTCGCAGGCCACACCGGGCTCGCAGGCCACACCGGGCTCGCAGACCGGTCCCGGCTCGCAGACCGGTCCCGGCCCGCAGAACCCTTCCGGGTCGCAGGCCCCGTCCGGGTTCGGAGGGCGGACGCCGGGTTCGGAGGCCCCGTCGGGTCTGGGCCGCCCCGCCTCCGGTTCCGGTCCGGCCGGGGATCCCCACCGGCAGCCGGCGTCGCGGCCGAACCGGCCGCCGCTGGAGCCGCCGCAGATGGGCCAGCTGAACCGCCCGCTGCAGCCGGGCGCGGCGGAGCAGGGAGCGCCGTCCGGGCTGCCCGGCCGCTCTGCTCCGGCGCGTGCCGCCGAGCCGCCGGCCCGTGTCGCCGAGCCGCCAGCCCGTGTCGCCGAGCCGCCGGCGCGTATCGCCGAGCCGAAGGTGGGGGAGCCCGCTGCCGACGACACGCCGAGCGGACTTCCTCCGCGAACGCAGCAGTGAGGGGCATACCGGCGGTCGTAGACTGAACGTCACTGATCCGGTCGATGTGTTGTTTGGGCCGGTGCCCCCGGGGCAAGGAGGTTCGCCGGACGTGGGGCTCGCCGACGGCACGCAGGTCGCCGACGGTCGGGCCGCACGACGCTATCGCTGGAGCAGCCGGCCGCTTCGCCGCGGTCATGAGCGCGCCGCCCTGGCGGAGGGAGCAGCATGCCTGCACGGGACGACTCATCGACGCGCGTCCTCGAGGACCTCGACGCCGCGGCCGTGGATTACGCCACACGCATCGCCGGCGCCTCCGACTCGGTCCGCGCGGCGTTGCGTGACGATCTGACGCGGATCTGCCTGCCCTTCGCCGGTCGTATGGCGCGCCGCTACCGGGGGCGCGGCGAGAACATGGAGGACCTCGAGCAGGTCGCCCGGCTGGGCCTGGTGAAGGCGATCGACCGGTACGACCCCGCCCGCGGTTCCTTCACGGCGTACGCGGTCATCACGATCTCCGGTGAGATCAAGCGGCACTTCCGCGACCGGACGTGGGGGGTTCACGTGCCGCGGCGGGTGCAGGACCTGAGCCTGGAGGTCGGGCACGCCTCGATGGTGCTGACCACCGAGCTGTCGCGCACGCCGACCCCGGCGGAGATCGCCGCGCGCCTGGACGTGCCGCTGCCCGCCGTGCTGGAGGCGCTGGAGTCCGCCGCCGGGTATTCGCCGTCGTCGCTGAACGCGCCCGCGGGTGGCGACGGCGCGGCGGAGTTCGGTGACCTGCTGGGCGACACGGACACCGACCTGGAGATGGTCGACGACAAGCTGACCGTCGCCGGTCTGCTGCTGCGGCTGCCGGCCCGGGAGCGGCGGATGCTCGCCATGCGTTTCTACGGCAACCGTACGCAGGCCCAGATCGCCGATGAGCTCGGCATCTCGCAGATGCACGTGTCACGGCTGCTCAGCCGGTCGCTGGCGTGGCTGCGCGAGGCGATGCTCAGCGACACCCTGCCGCGCTGGGAGGGTGCGAACGGCCCGGCGGACCCGCACGGCATGCAGGTCTTCGTGCAGCACGACGACGCCGTGCTGACCGTACGGGTGCGAGGCGAGGTCGACCGGGACACCGCCGACCGGCTGCGTGCGGCCGTACGGCACGCCATCACGCAACTGGCGGGCCGGCAGCTGGTCATCGATCTCACCGCGGTGCCGCTGGTGGACGCCGCCGGGGTGGCAGTCCTGGTGGATGCCGCCTCCGCGGCGTCCGTGGCCGAGGCGGAGCTGACGCTGGCGGGCGCGCAGCCGTACGTGGCCCGGATCTTGGGCGTCTCGGGCCTGCAGAACCTCATGCGCGACCGCCGGCGCTGACAACGGCCCGCCGGACCGCGACCGCTCAGAACGCCACCGGCGGCCGCGACGGCCCGGCGGCCGGAGCTCCCGGCCGGTGCAGACAACGGGCCGGAGGTGGTCAGGCGGTGCGGAGCGACGCCCAGACCACCTTGCCGCCGTTGCAGGGCAGCCAGCCCCAGGCGTGGGCGGTCGCGTCCACGAGCATCAGCCCGCGTCCGTTGGAGGCGTGCGCGGGCGCGGCGATCTGCAGGGCCGGCACCTCGCTGGAGCCGTCGCTGACCGAGATCTGCAGGTAGCGGCGGCGCAGCGTCATCCGCAGCGTCATCATCGTGCCGGCGTGGTCGATCACGTTGCTGACCAGTTCGCTGGCGATCAGGCTGGCCGGCGCCACCAGGTCGGGCAGGTCCCACAGCAGGCAGGCCTCGGTCGCCACGTTGCGCGCCTGGCGTGCGGCTCCGGTGATCGGCAGCAGCTCGTCGGTGAGCACCCGCAGCGTCTCGCGGTGGTCGGGCAGCCCGTCCCGCGCCGCCTGCACGGAGGCGTAGACGGGGAGATTCCGGTACGCCGCCAGGCCCAGGGATCTGCGTATCTCCGGCCTCGGGGCGCAGAGCGCGACCGGAATGGCGGGCCAGCGTGCGGCCTGCCGGGCGACCGCGGAGAAGACCGCGAGGGCCAGCGGCTCGCGCAGGGTCAGCTGAGCCAGGTCGACGAGCAGCGCTTCGGGCTGCTCGGCGAGGCATTTCAGGAGCCGGTTGCGCAGCGGAGCGGTGTCCGTCAGGTCGAGAACCCCGGAGACTCGGGCGATCAGGCGCGCGACGTCCGCCTGCACCAGCGTTTCGACGCCCACCGTCGTCTCCTTCTGCCCACCGACGACGCAGGATACCCCGCAGTTGCCGGACGAAACGTCAGACGTCGTCCGCCTCCATGACGATGATGGCACCCTCGGGTCCGCGGGACGCATCCTGACCGCGCAGAGGGGCGCAGGCGACGCGGACCACGACGGACCGCCCGCGCCGGTTGATTGCGTCCACCGAGATCTCGCCGGCCGTGCCGTCCTCATTGAGCGCACCGCGCAACAGCGGCCGGAGCTGCTCGAACGGTAGCCCCATGTCCAGGTTGAGGAAGTGCTCACCGACCACTTCCTCGGAGCGCAGACCCCAGAGATCCTCGGCCCGCCGGTTCCACATCCGGATCCGCAGGTCCGGGTCGACCACGGCGACGCCGGCGCGGAGGCTGGTCAGGACGGTCTCGAGGAAGGAGTTCGCCTCGTCGAGTTGCGTCGTGCTGACCCGGAGCTGGTCGTTGATGCTCTGCAGCTCGTCGTTGGTGGACTGGAGCTCCTCGTTCATCGTCTCCAGTTCCTCGTTGGTCGACTGGAGCTCCTCGTTGGTGGTCTCCAGCTCCTCGACCGTCGACTGGAGCTCCTCGTTGGTGGTCTCGAGCTCCTCGTTCGTGGACTGCAGTTCCTCGTACGCCGCCTCCAGCTGTTGGTTGGCATGCTCGAGATCGTCGCGCAGCCGCCGTGCCGCGGTCACGTCGTGGAAGATCAGGTTGACGCCGAGCAGGCTGCCGTCGCCGCCGGTGAGCGGGGTGACCTGCACCTCGAGGTGGGTGACGTCGCCGTTGCGGCCGTACTCGACGTCGGGGACCCGCAGCGTGCGGCGCTCCAGCTGGGCCTGCTCGATGTAGCGGCGCAGCTCCACCGGCCGGTAGGAGAGCTCGAGGTCGCGGAACGGCCGGCCGATGTCCCGCGAGGACACCCCGAACAGCTTCTCCAGCTCCCGGTTGGTCAGCGCGACCAGGCCGTCGGAGGTCAGCCCCAGCTGGGCCAGCGGGCTGGCGGCGAACGCCTCGTTGCGCAGGGCGTCCAGGCCCAGGACGGTGCCGCTGGGCGGGGGCACGGGCTCGGCGAAAACCGCGCCGGCGATGGGCATCACCCGGGGCACCCGGCGGAAGACCCGGCGCTTGAGGTCTATGGGCGTGAAGAGGTTGCCATGGCTGAGCAACATCTCGGCCTTGCCGAGGAACAGCATTCCGCCGTCGTTGAGGGCGAAGTGGAACCGGGAGAGGATCTTGGCCTGCGTCTCGGCGTTGAAGTACATCAGCGTGTTGCGGCAGGCCAGCAGGTCTATCCGGGAGATGGGCGCGTCCTGGACCAGGTCGTTGCGGCCGAAGATGATCGAACGCCGCAGGTCTTTGCGGAATGTGGAGCGGTTGCCCGCGGCCTCGAAATACTTCGCCACGAGCTGCGGCGGCACCGCCTGCATCTCCCGCTCGCCGTACGTCGCCTGCCGGGCCTCCGCGAGCTGCTCCTCGTCCACATCAGTGGCGTAGATCTTGACCCGGTCGCGGAAGGCCTCGACGCCCATGACCTCCGACAGCGCCATCGCCAGCGTGTACGCCTCCTCGCCCGAGGCGCAGCCGGCGGACCACACCCGGATGGGGGAGTCGGCGGCCCGGGTCGACACGAGCGGCTCGATGACGTCCGAGCTGAGGAAGTCCCACGCTTCGGCGTCCCGGAAGAAGCCGGTGACGTTGATCAGGATTGTGTTGAACAGTGCCGTGAACTCGTCCGGATGCACCTGGAGGTAGTCGAGGTAGTCCGGATAGCCGGTCGCCTCCACCTGAGTCATGCGGCGGTTGACGCGGCGCATCAGGCTGGACCGCTTGTACCCGGTGAAGTCGAAGCCGCGCGCCTCCTTGAGGTAGAGGAGAAGCGCTTCGAAGTCGGGGTCGATCGGGCTCACGAGCAGACCGTATCGCAGCGGCGAGGGCCGCTCAGGACGCCGGTGTGGTGTCGCCACGGGCCGTGGCCGAGCCGATCCGGGCGATCAACCGGCGGATCGCCGCGCCCGCCTCGTCGGCGTCGTGGGCCATGTCGGAAAAGCGGTCACGCGCGGCCGCCATGTCCTGACCGGAGCGCGCCGCCATGCGACGGCTGAGGGCCGACTTCTCCTCCAGGGCACGCAACGCCATCCACAGCGCCCCTTCGAGGGCGATGGCCTGCTCGTCGAGCAGGCTCTCGGCGGACCAGGCATGACCCACCCGGCAGCGATAGCGCGGCACCGGTCCGCCGATCTGAAACAGGCTGCCGCCACAGCTGGGGCAGCCGAAGCCGGCCGGGGTTGCGTCGAGCCGCTCGGTGGTCGACGGTCCCAGCTCGGAGATGGCGACCTCCGCGTCGAGCAGGTCGTCGGGAGCGGGGTCGGCGCGGTGCTCGGGTAGGTCCATGGCGGTGATCCCCGCGATCAGGCCGCCGAGCTCGGCGGCCGGCACGATGTGGTCGGGCGTCGCGTGCGTCATCGCCGCCCGCGGCATCCAGGGGTAGAGCGCGTCGTCCGGATCCTGCACGACGGCCGTCCCGCCGTGCGCCGCGATGCTCGCCAGGCCCGCCGCGCCGTCGTCGCGGGAGCCGGAGAGGACCACCCCGATCGCCCGCGAACCGAAGGCGCGCGCGACGGACCGGAAGAGCGGGTCGACCGCGGGCCGGTGCCCGTTCTCGGCCGGCCCGCGGGTGAGCCGGATCCGGCCCTCGAGCACCAGCAGGTGATGATCGTTCGGAGCGACGTAGATACGGCCGTACCGCAGCTCCTCGCCGTCGACCGCGGGGGCCGCCGGGAGCGGTCCGGAGCGCGACAGGATCGCGGCCAGGGCGCTGGGCGCGTCACGCGGGACGTGGAGCACGACCAGCAGGGAGCCCGGGTAGTCGGAGGGCAGACCGGCGACGAGAGCGCGCAGGGCCTCCACACCGCCGGCGGAGGCGCCGACAGCCACCACGTCACGGTGTTCGCTCGTCACGCCGCTCCCGCCGTCAACCGTGTCCAGACCACCTTGCCGTCGGGCACCGGCAGCACCCCCCAGGCGTCGGTGAGCTCCCGGACGAGTTGCAGCCCGCGGCCGCCGGCCTCCGAGACGCCGGGCTCCTTGGGCCGGGGCAGCAGCCGGCTGCCGTCGCGTACGGTCAGCCAGACCCGCCCGTCGCGCAGGCCCAGCGTGAACTCCATCGTGGTGTGCGCGTGCCGGACCACGTTGGCCACCAGCTCGGTCGCGATCAGCCCGACCGTGGCGGCGAGCTCCTTGCGGTGCCACGCGGCGCAGGTCTGCGCGACGAGCTGGCGCACCTGCCGGCAGGCGTCGGGGACCGGGCGCATCCGGACCCGGATCCGCCGCGGTTCCGGCTCGTCGTGCAGCCCGGCCAGGGCCTTGGCGCAGTCGTCGGCGACCTCGACGGCGTCGCAGCCCGGCCACTGCGCGATGGCGCGGGCGGTGCCGGGCCCCGCGCCGCACAGGATGACCGGCGCGGCGGGCCACTCGGCCGTACGGCACACCACGGCGCTCAGCACGTCCAGGGCGAGCGGGTCGGCGACGTCCAGGGCGGCCACGTCCACGAGGAGCGCCTCCGGTTGCGCCGACAGGCAGCGGGAGACGGCCTGTTCGAGCGCGTCGCCGGTGACCGTGTCGAGCACCCCGCTGACCCGCAGGATCGCGACCGGGAGCTCCTGCTCGGGCCGGCAGACCAGCTGGCTCGACATCCGCCTCCCTCCGCGTACCGCGCCGCGTCGTGGCCGTCGCGTCGTCCGCACCCTGTGCCCATCCGTACGGGCGCCCAAACCCGGCCGCCGTGTCTACCTGCAACGGCCGCGTGCGGGTGATGGATACGCTTCGGGGCATGGTCGCCGGGAAGGTGGGTCCTGCCGCGCTGCTTCCGTACCTGCGCCGGCACCGCGGGACACTCCTGATCGTCGCCGTCCTGTCGCTGGTGGCGGCGGTCGCCTCGCTCGCACAGCCGGTGCTCGTGCGCGACCTGCTCGACGCCGTCTCGGCGGGGCGCCCGACCGGCCCGGCG
Organism: Actinoplanes sp. NPDC049316; assembly: GCF_040677315.1. Lineage (NCBI taxonomy): Bacteria > Bacillati > Actinomycetota > Actinomycetes > Micromonosporales > Micromonosporaceae > Actinoplanes > Actinoplanes sp. NPDC049316. The sequence goes on from NZ_JBFAQM010000029.1 coordinate 47,891, forward strand.
GTCGCCCTCCTGGTCACCCTGCTGCTCACCGGCGCCGCGCTCGGCGGGGCCCGCGACTACCTGTTGCAGCGCACCGCCGAGGGGCTCGTGCTCACCACGCGGCGCCGGCTCGCCCGGCACCTGCTGCGCCTGCCGATCGCCGAGTACGACCGGCGCCGCACCGGTGACCTGTTGTCCCGCGTCGGCGCCGACACGACGCTGCTGCGCGCCGTCGTCACCTCCGGCCTGCTCGAGCTCGTCACCGGCGTCGTCATGGTCGCCGGCGCGACGATCGCGATGGCGCTGCTGGATCCGGTGCTGCTGGCCGTGGCCGCCGGTGGCCTCGCCGTGGGGCTGGCCGTCGCGCTCGTCGTCTCCCGCCGCGTACGGGGCGTCTCCGAGCAGGCGCAGGCGCGGCTCGGCGAGATGACCTCGGCGGTGGAGCGGGCCATCTCGGCGGTACGCACCATCCGGGCGAGCGGCGCGGAGGAGCGGGAGACCCGGGCCGTGACGCGCAGCGCCGAGGAGGCGTACGCGGCCGGCATGCGGGTGGCCCGCCTGGAGACCGTGATCGGCCCGGTCGCGGCGGCGGCCACCCAGGGCGCGTTCCTGCTCGTCCTGGGCGTCGGCGGGGCCCGGGTCGCGGCGGGCGCCATCACGGTCGGTGACCTGGTGGCGTTCATCCTCTTCCTGTTCTTCCTCGTGGTGCCGCTGGGCCAGGCGCTGAACGCGTACACCCGGCTGCAGACCGGCCTCGGCGCCCTGCAGCGCATCGAGGAGGTGCTGGGCCTGCCGGCGGAGACGGCGGCCGACGCGCCGGCCGGCCCGGGCGTCAGCCGTGCGGACGCCGACGCGGTCACCTTCCGGGACGTCACGTTCGCGTACCCGGGCGGCAGCCCGGTCCTGCACGGCGTCAGCTTCTCCGTCCCGCGCGGCTCACGGGTCGCGCTCGTCGGCCCGTCCGGGGCGGGCAAGTCGACGCTGCTGGCGCTCATCGAGCGGTTCTACGAGGTGACCGGCGGCGCGCTCCTGGTCGACGGCACGGACGTGCGTGCCCTGCCCCGGGACGCGCTGCGCCGGCGGCTGGGCTACGTCGAGCAGGAGGCGCCGGTGCTGGCCGGGACGCTGCGTGACAACCTGCTGCTGACCGCGCCGGACGCCGGGGAGGCACGACTGCGGCGCGCGCTCGAAGAGGTCAACCTGCAGGCGCTCGCCACCCGTACGCCCGAAGGCCTGGACGTGCAGGTGGGCGAGGGCGGCGTCATGCTCTCCGGCGGCGAACGGCAGCGCCTCGCGATCGCCCGCAGCCTGCTCGCGGAATCGCCGATCCTGCTGCTCGACGAGCCCACCAGCAACCTCGACGCCCGCAACGAGGCCGCCCTGCGCGAGGCCATCGCCGCCGCGGCGATCCGGCGGACGCTGATCGTGGTGGCGCACCGGCTCTCCACGGTCGTCGACAGCGACCTGATCGTCGTGCTCGAAGCGGGCCGCGTCGTCGCCACCGGAACCCACGAGGAGTTGCTCGCCGGCAGCCCGCTCTACCGGGAGCTGGCGACCCATCAATTGCTCGTCCCGGATCCGTGAACGCGCGGGAGTCGGCATCCCGCTCGCAGGAAAGTGAAGTACCGTAACCCGCCATGGGTGTGTCTCAGCGGCTGAAGAGCCGGTTCCGCAAGTTCCTGCAGCGTCCGGGCACCACGGTCGACCTCGCGCCGTTGCGGAAGAGGTTGCCGGACATCGAGGCCCGTGAGGAGGCGCTGCGTGAGCTCGACGACGAGGCGCTGACCGCCGCGGCCCAGGAAGCGGACACCTACGAGGAGATCTGTGCCATCGGCCGCGAGGCCGCGCGGCGGGCGCTGGAGCAGCGGCCGTACGACGTGCAGCTGCTCGGTGCGATGGCGCTGCTCTCCGGCAAGGTGGCGGAGATGGCCACCGGTGAGGGTAAGACGCTGACCGCCACGGTCGCCGCGTACGGCCACGTCCGCCTCGGCAACGGGCCGGTGCACGTCCTCACGGTCAACGACTACCTCGCCCGCCGCGACGCCACCTGGATGGAGCCCGTCTACAAGCTGCTCGGCCTGAGCGTCGGCTGGGTCACCGAGGCGTCCACGCCGCAGGAGCGCCGCGAGGCGTACGCCGCCGACGTCACGTACGTCTCGGTCAGCGAGGGCGGCTTCGACTACCTGCGCGACCAGCTGGTGACCGACGTCGAGGACCGGGTGCAGCGCGAGCTGGCCACCGCGATCGTGGACGAGGCCGACTCGATCCTCATCGACGAGGCGCGCGTACCCATGGTCCTGGCCGGCAGCGTCACCAGCGAGAGCGACCCGGTGCACGAGGCCGCCGAGCTGGTTCGCGATCTGCGCGCGGGCAAGCACTACGAGGTGGCCGACGACGGCCGCAGCGTCGCCTTCACCGACGCGGGCCTCAAGGCCCTCGAGGAGAAGATGGGCATCGACCTGTACGCCGACGAGCACGTCGCCCAGCTCTCGGCGGTGAACGTCGCGCTGCACGCCCGCGCCCTGCTGCGCCGCGACGTCGACTACATCGTCCGCGACGGCACGGTCGAGCTGATCGACGAGATGCGCGGCCGCGTCGCCCAGCGCCGCCGCTGGCCAGACGGCCTCCAGGCGGCTGTCGAGGCCAAGGAGGGCCTGCACGCCACCGCCGAGGGCGAGGTGCTCGACACGATCACCGTGCAGGCGTACATCGCGCTCTACAAGACCGTGTGCGGCATGACGGCCACCGCCGTGCACGTCGGCGAGCAGCTGCGCGAGTACTTCAAGCTCGAGGTCGCGGTCATCCCGTCCAACACGCCGAACATCCGCGAGGACGAGCCGGACCGCATCTACTCCGCGCACGACATGCGCGACGAGGCGCTGGTCGAGGAGATCAAGATCGCCCACGAGAAGGGCCGGCCGGTGCTGATCGGCACCCTCGACGTCAAGGCCTCCGAGCTGCTGGCCAAGCAGCTCGCGGCGGCGGGCGTGCCGAGCAACGTGCTCAACGCCAAGAATGACGACGAGGAGGCCGCGATCATCGCGGAGGCGGGCGCGCTCGGCGCGGTCACCGTCTCCACCCAGATGGCCGGCCGCGGCGTCGACATCCGCCTCGGCGGCAGCGACGAGAAGGACCGCGACCGCGTCGTCGAGCTGGGCGGCCTCTACGTCATCGGCAGCGGCCGGCACGACAGCCGCCGCGTCGACGACCAGCTGCGCGGCCGCGCCGGCCGGCAGGGCGACCCCGGCGGCTCGGTGTTCTTCGTCAGCCTCGAGGACGACCTGGTCACCCGGCACGCCGGCGACATCCTGCCGTCGTCGCCGCGGATGGACATGGACGGCGTCGTGCACGACGACCAGGTCGAGTACGCCGTCGAGCACGCCCAGCGCGTCGCCGAGGGCGTCAACCACGAGATCCACCGCAACACCTGGCGCTACAGCGTGGTCATCGAGCAGCAGCGCCTGGCCCTCGCCGAGCGGCGCGAGCGGCTGCTGACCAGCGAGGTCGCCGCGATCATGCTGCTGGAGAGGTCGCCGGAGAAGGCCAAGTCGATCGACGAGGACGTGCTCTCCGACGCGGCCCGTTCGATCGCGCTGTATCACCTCGACCGGCTCTGGGCCGAGCACCTGGCCGAGCTCTCCGAGGTCCGCGAGGGTGTCCACCTGCGGGCGCTGGGCAAGCTGGACCCGCTCGACGAGTTCCACCGCTTCGCCGTGCCGGCCTTCCAGAAGGTGTTCACCGAGATCGAGCGCCGCACCATCGAGACGTTCGAGGAGGTCGACCTCTCCGACGGCTGGCAGCCGGACCGCGCGGAGATGGTCCGCCCGAGCGCCACGTGGACATACCTCGTGCACGACAACCCGTTCGGCTCCGAACTGGACCGGCTCATCGCGGCCGTCGGCCGCCGCCTCACCTCCGGCGGCAGCTGAACCGTCCGCGGCTGGGCGGCCCGGTGCCGCTCAGCCGCGGTGTGACGGCGCTGATCCCACCCGCGGCGGAAAACCTAATGAAGACCCGCCGAAAGGTGTTCCGCCAGGATGTCGCCGCCGAACTCGCCGAGCGGCCGCCGCAGCACCGTGTGCGCGTGGTTGCCGTCGTCGGTCGTGTTGTCGAACTCGATGACCAGGTCGTCGGCCTGGATCCGGTAGTAGTGCCGCGTGCCCGGCTGCGCCGCGCCCTCCCACGCGAAGTGCACCGGCCCGCCCGCCGGGTCCAGCGCCGCCGCCAGCTCGTCGGGAAGCCGGCCCAGGTAGAGGGCCACCAGCTGGTCGAGCAGCGCACGCTCGCCGGGCCGCAGATCCGCGCGGGCCACGCCCGCGGGTGCGATGGGCGCGCTGCGGGGATGGGTCGCCGTGCGGATGTCGTACGGCGCGACGTCCCCCACAACCGCAACACGGCGTGCCTGCGCCGACAGCGAGAGCAGCAGCTCGCGCCCGAGGTCCTCCTCGACGCCCAGCGGCCGCAGCACGGGCCGCCCCAGCGCGTCCACACGGGCCGGATCGGCGCCGAGGAACACCGGCGCGGGGGAGACCCGCCCGCCGGCGACGGTCATGCTGACGGACAGGTGGTGACCTTCGAAGCGCCACGCCCAGGCGTCGTCGCCGGGCACGCCGAAGACGATCACCCGGTAGTCCTCGCTGTGCCGGCCGCGCCGCCCGCCCTCGCGGCGGTCCAGCACCTCCTCCAGCGCGATCACCGCCATCGCCTGTGCGAACGCGGCAGGGCTCAGCCCGGTGGCGAGCAGCCGGTGAGCGGCCTTGCGCGGGCCGGGCGTCAGCTCGCCGAGGGAGGCGCCGGGACGCGGCTGCGGCCGGTACTCGATCCAGCGCCGGTGCCGGTCACCGAACGCGACGCCCGCCGCCGGATGCCCGGCCAGCAGGTCGCGGGCGGCTCCGGCCATGTCGCCGGCGAGGCTCATCTCACTCACCGTTCAGCAGCGCCGTCATCTCCGGCAGGTCGAAGAACGCGGCGGTCTCCCGCGCGCTGGGCGCACCGCCGTCGGGGTCGGCGCCCGCGTCCAGGAGCATCCGCACGGTCTCGGCGTTCTTGCGGAACACCGCGGCGGCCAGCGCGGTCTGCCCGCGATCGTTGACGCGACCCGGGTCGGCGCCGTGCCGCAGCAGCGTCGCGACGGCGTCCGGGTGGTTGTGGTACGCCGCCAGGATCAGCAGCGTGTCGCCCTTGTCGTTGGTCAGGTCGGCGGGCAGGCCGTGGCCGAGCTGGCCCGCGAGCTGTTCCGCCCCGCCGGTGCGCGCCAGGTCGAACATCCGGTGCGCGAACGCGATCGTTTCGGCGTCCAATTCCTCGGCCATACCGCCAGCGTACGGGTGCTAATGTCGCCCGCATTTGCGAGGGGGTGAGCGGGTGACCGACGGCGTCTACGCCGGTCGCGCCGGCGAGGACGGCGTGCGGAACCAGGGCTGGCTGCTGGGCCATTTCATGCCCAAGGGCGAGCTGCTGCACAGCGACGCGGTGGAGGTGAAGTGGGGGGTCCACCCGCCGGGTGAGCGCCGGGCGGCGTGGGCGACCCAGGAGATCCGTACCGCGTTGCTGGTGCTGATCCGTGGCGTGTTCCACATCGAGTTGCGCGATCGCACAGTGGTGTTGAGCGAGCCGGGGGACTACGTGGTCTGGGGGCCGGGCCAAGACCATTCCTGGCAGGCCGGGGACGTGGAGACCGTCGTGCTGACCGTACGCTGGCCCTCGGTGCCCGGCTGGCGGCTGCCCCCGCCGTAACCTCGGCGAACCGTCGTTTATTCACATCTGCAAGAAACGGACGCCCGCCGTTAACCGCGGGGTGTGGTAATCGCATTCCCTGTGCTGAAAAACACGATGCATCCAACGGTTATGGAACAAGTATCCCACAGTGTGGTTGCCGCCTTGACCCGTCGGCCGCCATCCCGGAAATATCGACCGCGGTTTAAGCGTGCATTAATTCGATCGCCGTTGTACTGTGCGGTGTTTCCATTCTTTGACGCGGGAGGCTTCATGCCGGTCACCGCCCTGCCGGGGCGTACGGGACGACACGCGACGGGGTCGGGCCGGGTGGCCGCCATCCGGCGTCCGGCGGCCGCATCCGCCCCGCCCACGGCCCTCACCGTGACCCTGAACATTCCCCTCACCGGCGACACGCTGCCGCCGCAGGCGCACCGCCTGATCGAGGCGGTCCGCGAGCTCGTCGAGGCCGGCCAGGGCTCGGTGGCCCTGGAGCAGCCGGAGCCCGAGCCGGCACTGCCGCCCGTGGCCGAGCCCGCCGAGGGCGGCGTCGAGGTGCGCCTGCTGACGGCCTCACGCCAGGTGATGCTCGACGGCAAGCTGCTCCCGCTGACCCGGCTCGAGTTCGATCTGCTGCTGTTCCTCGCCGACCACCCGCGCCGCGTCTTCAGCCGCACCCAGCTGCTCAACGCGGTCTGGGGCTACGAGCACACCGGCGAGCGCACGGTGGACGTCCACGTCCGCCGGCTGCGCGTGAAGATGGGCTCGCACCTGCCGCTGATCACGACCGTGTACGGCGTCGGCTACCGCCTGTCCGACGAGGCCCGCATCATCGTCCTCCCGCACGAGTAGGGGCGGCCGGGGCGCTGCCCGCGGCGGCCGTGCCGGCGCGGGCGCGCCTACACTCGTCGGGTGCGCGTGCGTCCCGTCTCGACCGAGGTCCTGGTCGAGGAGCTCGCCGACCGCCTCGCCGCCGAGGCGCCCGGTGCCCGGCTGCGGGTGGCGATCGACGGGGCCGGGGCGGCGGCCCCAGGGGCCCTCGCGGACGCCCTCGTCGACCCGTTGCGGGTGCGCAGCCGCCCGGCGGTGCGCATCGACGCCGCTGACTTCCTGCGCCCCGCCTCCGTGCGGCTGGAGTTCGGCCGCACCAACCCGGAGTCGTTCTACACCGGCTGGCTGGACGAGGCCGGGTTGCGCCGCGAGGTGCTCGACCCGGCCGGCCCGGGCGGCGACGGGCGGATCGTCACCCGCCTCTGGGACGCCCGCGTCGACCGGGCGGCCCGCGAGCCGTACCGGGAGCTGCCCCCGAACGCCGTGGTGATCGTGAACGGTCCGCTGCTGCTCGGCGCCGGCCTGCCCTTCGACGTCACCGTCCATCTCGAACTGTCGGCCGGTGCCCTGCGCCGCCGGACCGATCCCGCCGAGCTCTGGACGCTGCCCGCGTACGCCCGCTACGGCACCGAGGTGGACCCGGCCGCATTCGCCGACGTCGTGGTCCGCCTCAATGATCCGCGGCGTCCCGCGGTGGTCATCGAGCGTGAGTGAATCCGCCTCAACCCGCTTGTGAGCTGCGACGCGTCAGCATGTTGGCGCAGTCCGTAGCGAAGGAGACCACTGACAGTTATGCTGCGGTTACTTTTTTGCGGGGATCCGAGTTTCGGATCTTCGGCGGTGGGTATCAGCCGACCCCGACGGTGGCAACACCACGGGCCGGCGCGGGGGAGTCCACCGGCAGGGGCAGAGGGAAGGGCAGGGGGAGCACATGCTCGTCAACAGCGCGGTCATCACGGGTAAAGGTGCCGACACCGCCAAGGGGCGCTCGCCGCAGGAGATCTCGCAGATCCGGGAGCTGCTGAAGGCCCGGTACGACGATCTCAACACCGAGTACGAGGAAGCCGTCGCCGAGAACCAGCGGCTGCGGCTCGTCGAGATCGGTGACGCGGCCGGCGACGACCAGGCCGACAGCGGGTCCAAGACCGCCGAGCGCGACGCGGCGACGTCGCTGCTGCGCACTCTGCTCGACCGGCGCACGCAGGCGGAGATCGCCATGCAGCGCCTCGACGAGGGCACGTACGGCAACTGCGAGAGCTGCCACAACCCGATCCCGGTCGAGCGGCTCGAGGTGTTCCCGTCGGCCACCACGTGCGTGCACTGCAAGGCCAACCGCGAGCGTCGCGCGGGCTGACCACGACGCCGATCCGGTCCGCCGCCCTCCTCGCGAAGGCGGCGGACCGCTCGTATCGGCGCTAGCTTGAGCTCATGGGTGAGATCCAGGTCGGCACGGCCTCGTGGACCGACAAGACGCTGCTCGAATCGGGGTGGTACCCGAAGTCCGCCGACACCGCGGAGAAGCGCCTCGCCTACTACGCGAAGCAGTTCCCCGTGGTCGAGGTCGACTCGACGTACTACGGGCCGCCGAACGAGCAGACCACGAAGCTGTGGGCGCAGCGCACCCCGGACGGCTTCACCTTCAACATCAAGGCCTTCAGCATGCTGACCGGCCACCCCACCAAGGTCTCGGCGATCTACAAGGACCTGCGCCCAGAGACGGACAAGAAGAACGTCTACCCGCAGGACCTGCCGCCGCAGGCGTACGAGGAGGTCTGGACCCGCTTCCTCGCTGCGCTGGACCCGCTGGTCGAGGCCGGCAAGCTCGGGGCGCTGCTGTTCCAGTTCCCGCCGTGGTGGGGAATCCGCCGGTCGAACAAGGACTATCTGCGCGAGGTCGCGGCCCGCTGCAAGCCGCTGCGCCCGGTCTTCGAGTTCCGCAACGCGTCCTGGTTCGACGGCGACAACGCCGAGGAGACGCTGCAGTTCCTGCGCAGGCACGAGCTGCCGCTGGTCTGTGTCGACATGCCGCAGGGCCACAAGTCGTCCGTGCCGCCCATCGTGGCCGCGACCGCCGACCTGGCCGTCGTCCGTTTTCACGGTCACAGCGACAAGTGGACCAGCAAGGACATCCACGAGAAGTTCGGCTACGACTACTCCGACAAGGAGCTGCGCGAGTGGGCGCCGAAGCTGCGCACGCTCGCCGAGGAGACCGTGAAGACCCAGGTCTTTCTCAACAATTGCTACTCCGACTACGCCCAGCGCAACGCGACCACGCTGATCGGCTTGCTGGGCGAGGACGACTAAAGCTCGTCCCAGGGCACCTCGGCCCAGGTCTCGGCGAGCACCTTCACCAGCGGCGCGTCCGCCAGCGGCAACTCGTCGATGCTGCCGATCGCCCGGATTCCGGCCGAGCTCACCGCCGCGGCGCCCGCGAAGGACGCGAGGTCCGCGCCGTCGACCGGGCGCAGCGTCCACGGCGTGCCGTTCATCGTCATGGCGATCTGCAGCAGCACCATGGTGATGCCCCGCATGACCGGCGCGACCGGCCAGACGACCTGCTCGCCGTCCCACAACGCGACGTTCCAGGACGTGCCTTCGCGGACCTTGCCGTCGCGGCCCACGAAGAGGCGGTCGTCGAAGCCGGCCAGGCGCGCCTCCCGGACGTGGTAGTCGAGCATGAACGTGCCGCGGTGCTTGTGCTCGGGCAGATCCCGCTCGTACGTGACCGTCTGCACCCGCAGCGGCGGCCCCGCCGGATCGGGCGCGGGATCGGAAACGGTCACGAGCACGTCGGGCGGCCCCTCGTCGCCACCCGGCCCGGGCACCAGCGTCACCCGGACGGAGGCGTCCCGCGTACGGCCGAGCGCGTGCCGGATCAGGCCGAGCAGGCGGTGCTCCTCCTCGACGCCGACGCGGTGCCCGAAGAGCTCCTCGGCGCCGTCCGCGAGCCGCGCCAGGTGCAGCGCGAGGCCGCGCACCCGCCCGTCGCGGACCTGCAGCGACGTGTAGTGCCCGTAGTTGGTCGCGATCAGCCGATGCAGCTCGGCGACGCCGGGCACCCGCCCGTTCAGCTCGACGTCCATTGGTGCCAGCCTACGGCGTCCGCGTCACCGGCCACCCGCGGCGGCGGGCCTGCGCGGCCATGGCGATGGCGTCGGTCACTGCCGCGCCGCCCGGGTCGTTGTTGAAGTAGACGTACGTCGGCACGTCCGGCAGCCGGTCCAGCCAGGCGGACAGCGACGCGCGCCCGTAGTGCGGCCACGGCTGCGCCCGTCCCTCGTGCATCCGCAGGTAGCCGAAGTCCGCGGTGAGCCACAGCGGGGTCACCGGCCGGCCCTTGCGGTCCGCCCAGGACAGCGCCGCGTTGTGGCCCTTGAGCACGTCGCGCACCTCGTCGGTCCACCAGCTGTCGTGCCGCGGCTCGACCGCCACCTTGACCTCGCGCGGGAACAACGACAGCGTTCGGTCGAGCGCGGGCACGTCCACCTTCAGCGTCGGCGGCAGCTGGAGCAGCACGGGGCCGAGCTTGTCGCCCAGCGCCTCGGCGCGGCCCAGGAAGCGGGCCACCGGCTCCTCGGGCTCCTTCAGCCGCTTGATGTGGGTGAGGTAACGGCTCATCTTCACCGCGAAGCAGAAGTCCTCCGGCGTACGCTCCCGCCACTGAGCGAACGTGTCGCGCTCAGGCAGCCGGTAGAAGGCATTGTTGATCTCCACGGTCGCGAACACGCCGGCGAAGTGCTCCAGCCAGAGCCGCTGCGGCAGCCCTTCCGGATACAGGTACGGCCGCGAGCTGTCGCCGCCCTTCGGGGGTCGCCAGTCCTTGTACTGCCAGCCTGAGGTGCCCATCACCAGCACACCGCCAGGGTTGCCAGATTAGGGGTGATCGAAACCGGGTACCGGGGGAACCTTCCACCGACGAAGGGGAACCACCATGCGACTCAGCGACGACGACATCACCGGCGGCAGCGGCGTCTCCGGCGGGGGTGTGGCCGACGGCGGCGCCAACCCGGGCGGCCAGGACGGCGGCGCGGACGGCGGCGCCGGCGGCGAGGGCCCCGCGGACGGCGGCGCGAACCCGGGCGGTCACGACGGCGGCGCCGACGGCAGCGCCTCGGGTGAGGGCCTGGCCGACGGCGGCGCCAACCCCGGCGGCCACGACGGCGGCGCCGACGGCAGCGCCTCGGGTGAGGGCCCCGCGGACGGCGGCGCCAACCCGGGCGGCCACGACGGCGGCGCCGACGGCAGCGCCTCCTGAGGTCTGCCGCGATGACGTACCCTGCGCCGGGCGGCACCGACCGCCGCCCGGCCCTGTCCCGGGCCGTCGCCGTCGACCCGGCGAAGTTCGCGGAGGCGTACTGGGGGCGTCAGCCCCTGCTCACCCGCGCCGACGAGCTCGCCGGTCCCAGCGGCTTCCTCGACCTGCTGTCCCCGGACGCCGTCGACGAACTGCTCAGCGAGCGCGGCCTGCGGACGCCGTTCCTGCGGGTCGCCAACCAGGGCACCGTGCTGCCCGCCTCGGCCTTCACCGGCTCCGGCGGGGCCGGCGCCGAGATCGGCGACCAGGTCGTCGATGACAAGGTCATGCGCCTGTACGCCGACGGCGCCACCCTCGTGCTGCAGGGGTTGCACCGCATCTGGCCGCCGCTCATCGAGTACGCCCGCCGCCTCGGCGCGGAGCTGCGCCAGCCGCTGCAGGTCAACGCGTATCTGACCCCGGCCGGCAACAAGGGCTTCGCCACCCACTACGACACCCACGACGTGTTCGTGCTGCAGGTCGACGGGACCAAGCGCTGGCGGGTGCACGAGCCGGTGCTGCCCGAGCCCCTCGAACGCCAGACCTGGGGCGGCCGGGCCGACGAGGTGGGCGCCGTCGCCGACGGGCCCGCCACGCTCGACGTGGTGCTCGCCCCGGGCGACGCCCTCTACCTGCCGCGCGGCTGGCTGCACTCGGCCGAGGCGCAGGGGGAGCGGTCGCTGCACCTGACCTTCGGGGTACGGGCCCTGACCCGGTACGCGCTCGTCGAGGAGCTGCTCCACCTCGCCGCCCAGGACCCGCGGCTGCGCGCGACCCTGCCGTACGGGATGGACGTGGCCGACCCGGACCAGGTGGCCGCCGAACTGACCGGCACGGTGGCCGCCCTGCGCGACTGGCTGCTGACCGCGGACCCGGCCGAGGTGGCCGAACGGCTGCGGGCCCGGGCCTGGCCGGCGCAGCGCCCCGAACCGGTACGCCCGCTCGCCCAGCTGGACTTCGCCGAGCGGCTGACCGCCGGCGACCGGGTGGCCGTACGCCACGGGCTGCGCTGGAGCCTGCACGCCGACGGCCCGGAGCACGTGGTTCTTCAGCTCCTGGACCGCACGCTGCGGTTCCCCGCGTTCTGCGAGCAAGCGGTACGTACGGCGCTCGACGGCGGCATCCACCGGGTGGGCGACCTGCCCGCGCTCGACGACGACGCCGACCGGCTCGTCCTGGCCCGCCGCCTGCTGCGGGAGGCGGTGCTGGTTCCCGCCTGAGCCGGGTGGCTCAGCCGCCGGGCGCGTTGTTGCGCACCACGGCGAGGATCAGCCCCGCGGTGATCAGCGCGGCGATGAGGACGGTGGCGACCGCGGAGGCGTCGAGCGGGTTGCCGCTGCGGTCCGCCACCCGCTTCGCCGTGATCACGGCGAGGATCGGCCCGAGCAGGGCGACGATCAGCGCCACCACGGGCAGCCCAACCGCGAGATCGCCGCCGCTCTCCCGGCCCGCCCAGCGCAGCAGCGACCACGCCGCCAGGCCCAGCGCCCCGCCGAGCGCGCCGAGGCCCACGTACAGCAGGGTGGCGCCCTTGAGCGGCTTGGCCGGTGGTGTCCACGCCGCGGTGGCTGCCGCCTCCTGCAAATAGTCCTCCGCGTCCCGGTCCCGCTGGCGGGGCACCGTCGGCTGGGGAGCGTGGCCGAACCGGTCGGCGATGCGGCCCACCTTGTGCGCGAACTCGGCCCACAACCCGGCGACCTGCGCGTCGACCTCGTCGCGGTGCCGTTGCGCGGCGTGTACCGCCGCCTGCGCCGCACGGATGCGCTGGTCGGCCGCGCGCACGGCCTCGTCGGCCTCCCTGGCCCGGGTGTCGTGCCAGGTGTGCGCCTCCGCGCGGTGCGCGGCCGCCTCCTGGTCCAGGTTGGTCAGCTTGCGCAGCACGCTGCGGTAGTCGGGGGTACGGCGCTCGAGCGTGCCGTCAGCGTCGGGAGTGGTCATGAGGGTCCGTAGGGGATGATGACCTCGGCGCCGCGGTGCACCGAGCGGTCGAAGTGCAGGGCCCGCCACGGCCTCGGATACCAGGTCGGCGATCCGTGCCCGGGGTAGTACGGCGACAGCTCGCTGCCGTGCACGTCCAAGGCGACCCACGCGCCGATCACATCCGTGCGCGAGCTCGGCCCGCCGAGGGTGTCGCGCAGCAGCGACGCCCCGCGCCACCAGCCGATCACGTGCACCCGGCGCTCGGGACCCTGGCGCAGGATCCGGCGCAGCAGCTCGTGGTTGCGCCCGGGCGCCGCGTCCACCGCGTACAGCAGGAGGAAGAGCGGGCGGTCGGCCGCGGTCCCCTCGGTCGCGCGGATCGCGGCGTCCTCGAAGAGGAACTCCACCGTGTCGGCGTCGTAGTAGCCGGTCTCCGGCGGCAGCACGCCCTTGAGCGCCTCCACCGCGGTGCCCGCGTCGGTGTCCAGGCAGGCCACGGCGAACTGGGCCGCGCCCGGCTCGAACTGCGCGGCCAGTGAGCGGGCCACGGTGTGCAGCACCGCGCACGCCTCGTCGACGCGCGTACCCATGATCGCGAGGTTGCGGCCCGGCGCCCGGCGCAGCACCGTGCGCGCCGAGCGGGCGGCCACGTCGATCGTCTCGCCGAGCAGCACCACCGGCGCGGCGACGGTGCCGGCGGCCGCGATGGCGCGGAAGTCCGGACTGTCGTCGAGGCGCGGGATCGCGTCGCCGTCGAAGAGCCGCGGCGGCGCGAGCTCCGGCGGGCGGCGGCGCCACAGCCGGTGCTGCAGCGCGCTCCACCGCTCCCGGTTGCCGGCGTCGGGGACCCGGACGACCCGGTTGGCCTCGACCGCGCCCGAGTCCGCGTTGACCACGGCGTGATAGCGGGGCAGCACGTCGGCGGCGGTGTTGGTCTCCGCCAGCACCCGCCGGGCCCGGGGCAGGGCGATGCGCAGCGAGAACTGGGCCACCAGCGCCGGGCGTCCCCACAGCGCCTCGATGCCGGACACGTCCTGGCTGGCCAGCACCAGGTGGATGCCCTGGGAGCGGCCCCGGCGGGCCAGGTCCTCCAGCAGGTCGACGGCCTCGGCGGCGACCGCGTCACGCCCGGCGAGCAGCACCTGGAACTCGTCGACCACGGCCACGATCCGCGGCCACGAGCCCTCCGGGTCCTCGGCGCGCAGCTCGGCCAGGTTGGTCACCTCGTGCCGCTTCGCCGCGTCGGCCCGGCTGCGCAGCTCGGCGCCGAGGAAGCGCAGCAGCGCGAGGCCGAACTCGCGGTCGGTGTTCACGTTGACCCCGACCAGCCGCACGTGCGGCAGCCAGCTGGGGTCGCGGCGGCCCGGCGCGAACCGGGCGAACGACACGCCCTCCTTGAAGTCGAGCAGGTAGAACGCCAGCTCGGCGGGGGAGTAGCGGGCGGCGAGCGCGCCCATCCAGGCGTAGATGAGGTTGGTCTTGCCGGTGCCCGACGGGCCGGCGATGAGCGCGTGCGGTGGGTAGTCCGACAGCGTCACGTGCACCGGGGCGCCCTGCGGGCTGTCGCCGAGCGGGGCGGTCAGCGCCCGCGCGGAGCTCTGCTGCCACTCCTGCTCGGGCAGCAGGCTGTCGAGCGCCACCGGGGCGGGGCCCGCGGCCACGGCGTCGGCGATCTGCCGGCAGGTGCGTGTCACGACCGCGGGCGGCGGTCCTGGATCCAGGCGTACGGGCAGAGCACCGCACCCGCTCAGCCGGGCGTCGTCGCCGGGCACCGCCTCGACGACCTCCACGCCGGCGCCCCCGTCGACCGGCAGGCCGCGAACGATCAGGTGCACCCCGCACGCGGCCCCGGTGCGCAGCAAACGGTCGAGCTGGCTGCGCTCGTGCCGCGACAGCTCATCCGGGCGCCCCGCGCCGAGCAGGATCGCGACCCGCCACGGCTCCGGCCGGCGCCCGGTGGCGGCCGCCAGCTCGCGCAGCGAGGAGTGCTCGCCGGCCAGCACGGTCTCGTTGATCCGCCGGACGTGGTCCACGAGCTCGTCGAGCAGAGCGCCGAGCCCGCCCGGACCGACGAACTGCAGCACCCCGGCGGGTGCGAGCGGGGCGAAGCCGGCCAGCCCGCCGCCCAGCTGCTCCGGGTCGTACCCGGTCAGCGTGATCCGGCCCGGCTCCACGCTGCCGACGGCGCGCAGCAGCAGCCCGGCCACCACGTCGTCGCCCGTCGCGTCGTCGCCGCGCACCACCACGTGCCCGCGGTCGAGCAGCGGCACCAGCGCGGGCACCTCCCCGTCGTACGGCAGCAGCAGCTGCCCCACGCGCAGGTCGGGCGCGGGCGCCGAGGAGTCCGCCGGGGTGGGCCGCCAGCGTGACCACGGCGTGCCGGCGGCGCCGGGAGCAGCGAGGCGCGCCGTCTCGGCGGCCGCCCCGGCGAGCTCCGCCAGGTCGCGTTCGTGCTGCTCGTCGATCTGCAGCAGGCGCTTGTCGCGTTCGTGGGCGAGGCGCCGGCGGCGTTCCTTGGCGGCCGCCACGATCCGGGCCCGGCGCGTCACGGCCGCCTCGTGCTCGGCCTCGGCGGCCTCGAGCGCGCCGGTGGCGGCGCCCAGCGCGTGCGACAGCGCGGCGCGGACCTCGACGACCTGCTGCGCGGTCGAGTCAGGCATCGGCGCCACTGGGCCGTACGGGTTCCGGCGCGCGCGGGTCCAGCGTGGCCGGGTCGCGGCCGAGCCGGGCGAGCAGGACGCCGGTCAGGACGCCCGCGGTGACCGCCGAGTCGGCGGGATGCGCGGGCTGCTCCTCCTTGGCGGGTGCGCGGCAGATGCGGGCCAGCATCGTGTCCAGCAGGGCCGGCGGTGTGCCGGGCAGCAGCGAGCGCACCCGCCCGCCCGCCGCGTTGCGCAGCCGGGGGAGATCCTCGGGCCGCGGTTCGTGCCCGAGCAGGTCACCGGCGAGCTTGCGCAGCACCGGCGAGCTGGCCGCGGACAGGCCGAGCCCGGTGGCGGCGTTGACGCCGTGCAGGTCGCGGCCGAGCCGGGCGCGGTCGCCGGAGCGGACCCCGGCGGCGACCCGGCGCAGCAGCTCGGCCGTGTCGGCGGGCCCGGCGGCGCCCTCCTTCGCCGGGGGCGGCGCCTCGCCGGTCAGCTCGGCCACCCGCTCCTGCCACCATGGGCCGAGCTTCTCCGGCGCCGGCGGCGCCTGGTCGTCGCGGGCCGTGGGCTGCTCCTTCGGCTGCAGGCCGGCTTTGTAGCCGGTGTCCGGCGCAGTGCCGGTCTGCCCGGCCAGGCCCAGCGCTGCCAGGTAGGCCTCGATCGCGTCCTGGGCCAGGCGCAGCGCGGCCGCGGCGTGCTCGGCGTGCTCGGTCGCGTTGCCGAGCTGCGGTACGCCCATCGGGTCGACCGAGGTCTGGCGCACCCAGTTGAGCAGCTCGGTGGCGCTGCGCAGCCGTTCCATCGCCACCGTCACGAGGCCGGTGGGCAGCTCCTCGGAGGTGGCGCGGAGCTGGGCGCCGAGTTCCTGCAGCAGCGACATCGCGTCAGAGCGTCGCCGTGTAGGTCTGCGCCTGCTCGACCGCCAGCAGCGTCGCGCCGAGGCACTCCTCGAGCTGCTGGTCGGCCTGCGACAGGGAGGCGTGCGCGGCGCCGACGGCCTCGTTGGCCGAGCCGTCCAGCGCGGCCGCCAGGCTCTGCTGGGCCTCGCCGAGTTTCTCCCGGGCCGCCTGGATGGCCGCCTGACCCTCGGTGACCTGTTGGAGCGCGGCGTCCACGGCCGCTCTGACCTCGGCGACGCTGGCCACTCGTGCAGCCTCCCGGTTGATCGGCACCCTGTACGCGCCAAGAATAGTCGTCCCCGATGAGACGGTCGTGCCCGAGTGCCCGATTCAGCGCGGGACGCTGGAGGGGCCGCGTACCTCGGCGCCCAGCGCGGTCACCCGATCGCGCAGCCCGCGGTCGGCGGTCACCACGACGACCCGCCGGCCGGCGCCCTCGCGGGCCACCACGGCCACGATCTCGTCGTCGCCGGAGCCGGGCGCGGACTCGACCCGTACCCCCGGGACCGGCTCGGTGTGACGAGCGCGACCCTCCACGACCAGCACGACCTCGACCGGTCCGGGAAGGTCCGGCAGGCCATCGGCGTTGATCGGTACGAGCGCATCACGCAGGCGGGCCGCGGCGCCCGCGCGGTCACGCCACCACCCGTCCGGCTTCGAGCCGACGACGTTGGCGGCGTCCACGACCAGCAGCGGTTCGGCCATGTCAGCAGCGTCTCACACCGCCCGGAATTGAACGATCGTTCAGGGCGTTGAACCCTCGGCGTGACCGAAGTCCTCGAGACACGCAGGAGAGAGAAGACATATGAGTATCGGACCCCTGGGGCCGACCGGCCCCGGCGACTGGGACGACCTGTTCGCCCGTTTCTTCGGCACGGCAGGTCCTCGGCGGTCCGCCCAGCGGATCGACATCACGAAGTACATGAGCGCCGACGCCCGCGAGGTTCTGTCGGACGCGGCGCGCCGGGCCGCCGAGGTGGCTCCCGCCGGGGTGGGCATCGCCGACCTCGACACCGACCACCTGCTGTGGGGCGCGCTGCAGCAGGAGCCGCAGAAGGCGCTGCTGCGCCGCGCCGGTGCGGACCCGGAGGCGCTGCTCGCCGAGCTCGGCGGGGCGTCCCGTGCCGCCGGCGGTGAGCTGCCCGAGCACCTCGCGCTGACCCCCGCCGCCAAGCGCGCGCTGCTGGACAGCCTGCAGCTCTCCCGCGCGGTCGGCGCGTCGTACGTCGGCCCCGAGCACATCCTCATGGCGCTGGGCCTCAACCCCGACTCCACCGCCGGACGCCTGCTGGCCGACCGGGTCGACCCGCGCAGCCTGCAGCAGCCGGAGCCCCCGGCGGCCGGCGGCGGCCAGGGCGGCAGCACGAACACCCCCACCCTCGAGCAGTACGGTGTGGACCTCACCGAGCTCGCCCGGCGCGGCGAGATCGACCCGGTCGTCGGGCGCGCCACCGAGATCGAGCAGGCCGTCGAGGTGCTGTCACGGCGTACCAAGAACAACCCGGTGCTGATCGGCGAGGCCGGCGTCGGCAAGACCGCCGTCGTGGAGGGCCTGGCCCAGCGCATCGTGGACGGTGACGTCCCGCAGACCCTGGCCGGCAAGCGCGTCATCCAGCTCGACCTGGCCGGCCTGGTCGCGGGCACCCGCTACCGCGGCGACTTCGAGGAGCGGCTGCGCAAGGTCATCGACGAGATCCAGCAGAGCGGCGACGGCCTCATCGTGTTCCTCGACGAGATCCACACGCTCGTCGGCGCCGGCGGTGGTGGCGGCGACGGCGGCGGCATGGACGCGAGCAACATGCTCAAGCCCGCGCTGGCCCGCGGCCGGCTGCGGGTGGTCGGTGCGACCACTCTGGACGAGTACCGCCGGCACATCGAGAAGGACGCGGCCCTGGCCCGCCGCTTCCAGCCCGTCCTGGTCGGCGAGCCGAGCGTCGAGGACACGATCGCGATCCTGCGCGGGTTGCGCGACAACTACGAGGCGCATCACCAGGTCCGCATCACCGACGAGGCGCTGGACGCCGCCGCGGAGCTGTCGGACCGCTACATCACCGACCGGTTCCTGCCGGACAAGGCGATCGACCTGATCGACCAGGCCGGTGCCCGGGTACGGCTGCGCGTCAAGACGCCCGCCGCGGACGTCCGCGAGCAGGAGCGCCGCCTCGAGCAGCTCACCCGTGACCGCGACCAGGCGGTGGCGGCGGAGAACTACGAGAAGGCCTCCCAGCTGCGCGACGAGATCAACGCGATCAAGCAGCGGATGGAGCAGGCCGGCGCGGGCGCCGACGGCGTGCCGCAGGTGACCCCGGAGGACATCGCCGAGGTCGTCTCGCGGGCCACCGGCATCCCGGTCGCGCAGCTCACCGAGGAGGAGCGCGAGCGGCTGCTGCGCCTCGAGGCACACCTGCACGACCGCGTGGTCGGCCAGGAGGAGGCCGTCGCCGCGGTGGCCGAGGCCGTACGGCGCTCCCGCGCGGGGCTCGGCGACCCGGACCGGCCGGTGGGCAGTTTCCTGTTCCTCGGCCCGACCGGCGTCGGCAAGACCGAGCTGGCCCGGTCGCTCGCCGAGGCGTTGTTCGGCGAGTCGGACCGGATGATCCGCCTCGACATGAGCGAGTTCCAGGAGCGGCACACCGTCTCCCGGCTCGTCGGCGCCCCTCCCGGCTACGTCGGCTACGACGAGGCCGGGCAGCTGACCGAGGCGGTACGGCGGCGGCCGTACTCCGTGGTGCTGCTGGACGAGATCGAGAAGGCCCACCCGGACGTCTTCAACATCCTGCTGCAGGTGCTCGACGACGGGCGGCTGACCGACAGCCAGGGCCGGACGGTGAGCTTCAAGAACACCGTCCTGATCATGACCAGCAACATCGGGTCGGAGATCATCAACGGCACCAGGCGCACGCTCGGCTTCGGCGCCGCGGACGGCGGCGTGAGCGAGGACCGCGACCTGCGCGAGCGGCTGGACCGCCGGCTGCGCGAGCAGTTCCGCCCCGAGTTCATCAACCGGATCGACGAGATCATCATCTTCCGGCAGCTCGAGACCGAGCAGCTGCGGCGGATCACCGAGATGCTGCTGGAGGAGACCCGGCGCCGCCTGCACGCGCAGGACGTCGGCCTGGAGCTCACCCCGGCCGCGATCGACTGGCTGGCCGGCCGCGGCTTCCAGCCCGAGTACGGCGCCCGGCCGCTGCGCCGCACGATCCAGCGCGAGCTGGACAACCGGCTGTCGCGGATGCTGCTCGGGGCCGATCTGACCCCGGGCCAGACGGTTCACGTCGGCGTCGAGGACGACCGGCTGACCTTCGAGGTCGGCTCGCCGTCACCGGCCGCCGTCTGACGGCCTGACGGGAAAGCCCCGGCACTTCGTCGAAGTGCCGGGGCTTTCTCATGCCGCTGTGAGCTGTTGCACGCCGAGCTGGGGATAGTTCTCCAGCCATTCGACGTAGAGCGGGTTGCGGGCCGCCGCCTCCTGGTACGCCTCGCTCGCCATGCCGATCAGCCGGGGCGCCACCCGCGCGGCCGGGCTGTCCGGGTGCCACCCGAGGACCTGCCGCCAGCGCAGTGGCGCGCCCTGGATGGGGACGTGGGTCAGGCCGCCCGGCGGCCGGAACGTCGGCTGGCACAGCGCCAGGGCCAGCCCGGACTCCACCATGTCCACACAGCCGCGGATGTCGGTCTCCAGCATCCGCCGCGGCGTGAACCCGGCGCGCGCGCACGCCGCGGCGAAGCAGTCGCCGAAGCAGCCGTCGCCGGTGCCGGCCACCCACTGCTCCTCGGCCAGGTCGGCGAGGTCCACGTCGACGCCCTTGGCCGCCGGGTGGTTCTCCGGCATGAGCACGCATACGCCGTCGATCGCGATGGTCTGCCAGACGAGGCCGTACTCCGCCGAGGGCAGCGCGTCGCCGCAGACCCCGACTTGCGCGTAGTCCAGCTTGCCGGCCAGCACCATGGTGGCCAGCTCTTCCACGTAGTACGAGGCATGAGTGCTGATCTGCGCGTCCGGCTGGGCCTCGGAGAGCCGGTGCACCATGCCGCCGATGATCGGGCCGCCGATGGAGCCGATCCGGTACCGGCTCATGGTGTCGTCGGAGCCGGCGCCGGCCAGCCGGGCCGCCTCGTCCTGCAGGCCTTTCATCGCCGGCAGCAGGACCCGGGCGCGGGAGAGGACCAGCTCACCGAGGGCGGTCGGCCGGGCGCCGCGCCGGTCGCGTTCGAAGAGCGGCCCGCCGAGGGTCCGCTCGATGCGTTGCAGCTGCGCCGTGAGGGCCGGCTGGGCGAGCCCGAGCAGCGACGCCGCCTTCGTCACGCTGCCCGTCTCCGCGATGGCACAGACCACCTTGAGATGCCGCAGCTCCAGGTTCATAGCGTGACGGTAGGACGTTCGCGCGATATCGGCTAGACCTTCGGGCAGCCAAAGATCCTCCAGTTGTGACAAACGGGTTAAACAAACGGACCAAACCCGCTAACCCGTACGCCCGTACCGGAACCCTTCGTGCGCGATCTAGCACTATCAGTAAGGTCACAGATCTTTCGGATACGTCGTCCGCCGGCCCACCACGTCCCGCACCTTGTCCACGATGGCCACGGCGGGATCCACGACCTTGTTCCACGGCGGCGTCGCCGGGGTCCCCGGATGCGGGCGGGTCGGCGCGGCCTCCTTCGCCGTCTCCACCCGGTTCCCCAGCCGGATCAGCTCCTCCACCGAGGCCATGCGCACCAGCAGCGGCAGCAACTCCCCGGCGGCCGCATCCGTGTGCCGGCTGAGGCGGCGCCGCACGTCCGCGGCCCGCTCGGCGCGCTCCTCCTCGGGCGCGGCCTCGAGCAGGCGCAGCGCCTCCAGCATGGCCCGGTCCTCGGCGACCTCCCGCTCCACGAGGTCGTCGCCGTCGAAGACCACGGCCCGTACGGCGGGATAGACGTACTGCTCCTCGGCGGACAGATGCCGGGACACGGCGGCCACGACGACCTGGGTGAGCGTACGGGCGCGGGCGGCGCCGGTGTCGGCGGCGGCCAGCTCGTCGCAGAGCGCCAGCAGCTCGCGGTGCTCACGGGTGATCACGTCGGCGACGTTCGGGCCGGTCGTCTCGCCACCGACCGGCGGCAGGGGAGGCAGATGCACGGACACGGCCCCGTCTTACCCGGACCTGATCTCCCGCCAAACGCCGGCCGTCCCCACCTGGTAAGAAGGGCGGATGGAACCAGTCACCGCCGCCGACGAGGTCGTGGGAATCTGCCGCGACCTGCTCCGGATCGACACCAGCAACACCGGCGATCCCCGGACCACCGTGGGTGAGCGCGCCGCCGCCGAGTACGTGGCGCAGCAGCTCACCGAGGCCGGCATCGACGTCGAGCTGCACGAGTCCGCGCCGAAGCGCGCCAACCTCGTCGCCCGCATCCCCGGCAGCGACCCGTCCCGCGGCGCGCTGCTCGTGCACGGCCACCTCGACGTGGTTCCCGCCGACGCGAGCGAATGGTCCGTCCCGCCGTTCTCCGGCGAGGAGAAGGACGGCTACCTGTGGGGCCGCGGCGCGATCGACATGAAGGACTTCGACGCGATGATGCTCGCCGTCGTGCGGGACTGGAAACGCACCGGCGTGGTCCCGCCCCGCGACATCGTCCTGGCCTTCACCGCCGACGAGGAAGCCGGCATGGAGTACGGCTCGCGCTACCTCGTCCGCGAGCACGCCGACCTGCTCGAGGGATGCACCGAGGCGATCGGCGAGGTGGGCGGCTTCTCGTACACGATCAACGACGACCTGCGGCTCTACCTCGTCGAGACCGCCGAGAAGGGCATCGACTGGCTCCGCCTGCACGCCCGCGGCCGCCCCGGCCACGGCTCCTTCGTGCACGACGACAACGCCGTCACGGCCCTCGCCGAGGCCGTCGCCGCGGTGGGCCGGCACAAGTTCCCGATGGTCGTCACCCCGACCGTGCAGGCCTTCCTCGAGCAGGTGTCCGAGGCGCTCGGCATCGAGATCGACCCCGCGGAGCCGGAGCTCGCCATCGCCAAGCTCGGCCCGATCGCCAACCTCATCGGCGCCACCGTGCGCAACACGGCCAACCCCACCCGCCTCGAAGCCGGCTACAAGGACAACGTCATCCCCGGCAAGGCGTCGGCGACCATCGACTGCCGTACGCTGCCCGGGCAGGCCGAGCTCTTCCTCGAGCAGCTGCGCGACGTGGTCGGCCCGGACATCGAGATCGAGCACCTGCAGCAGCAGGCCGCGCTCGAGACCGGCTTCGACGGCGCGCTGGTCGACGCCATGGCCTCCGCGCTGCGCGCCGAGGACCCGGGGGCCCGCGCGGTGCCGTACATGCTCTCCGGCGGCACCGACGCCAAGGCGTTCAGCACGCTCGGCATCCGCTGCTTCGGGTTCGCGCCGCTCAAACTGCCCGCCGACCTGAACTTCTCGGCTTTGTTCCACGGCGTCGACGAGCGCGTACCGGTCGAAGGACTACAGTTCGGCGTGCGTGTGCTCGACCGGCTGCTCAAGGCGAGCTGACGTCCCGACAACGACGCCGTTGATGAGAGGACTTTTCACACCATGACCGACCAGTACGCGGAGCTGGACGCCGCCCTCGACCGGGTCGTGGCGGCCGCCAAAGCCCACCTGGCGGCGGTCAAGGCCGCCCAGGGCCGGGTCGACGACGACGACGTGTGGCAGGCCTACGTCGACCTCAACAACGCTTCCTTCGCCTACGACGAGCAGCTGCTCGACCTGTTCGGCGAGGTCACGCCCTGGGACGTCGAATCGATCGACCCCGACGAGGCGGCCGCCCGCTTCAACGCCGCCGCCGACGGCCTCGGCGGCGCCGGGAGCGACCCCCACCCCCAGATCATCTCGGTCCGCCAGCGCCGCGACTACCGCGTCCCGAGCGTCACCGCCCTGCTGCGCGTGGCCGACAACGCCCGCCGTGGCCTGGTCCCCGAGGACGAGGAGGCCGAGCCCATCGAGTCGGTCGGCGAGGCGGTCCTGGAGCTGCTGCAGGCCGGGGACGGCTCGCTGTCGTCGCTCGACGTGCCGGAGCTCGAACCGCTCGACGGCCTGCTGACGGTCTCCGAGGTCCGCGAGCCGCTCGACCTCGAGGCGTACGCGGACGAGGACGGCACCGGGCCGTTCACCCCGGGACCGGACGACATGCTGGTCGGACGCCTCGACGAGCACCCGTTCCTCCCGGACGAGGAAGACGACCACGCCGGCCACAACCACTAATCTGGCTGTGCTGCTGGCCTCCGCTTCGCTCCGGCGGGCACTGCGCCCCCGGAGGAGCCGGTGTCGAGGGCACCGAAACGAACCACGGCTGTGCTGCTGGCCTCCGCTTCGCTCCGGCGGGCACTGCGCCCCCTCAAAAGCCGGTGTCGAGGGCACCGAAACGAACCACGGCTTCGCCTCGTCCGTTTCGGCGCCCTCGACACCGGCGGGGCGCAGTGCGACTTTGGTCGCGGTCGCACCGCCCTGCGCCGCGCGTTTGGTCGCGGTCGCACCGCCCTGTGCCGCGCGTTTGGTCGCGGTCGCACCGCCCTGTGCCGCGCGTTTGGTCGCGGTCGCACCGCCCTGCGCCGCGCGTTTTGTCGCGGTCACAGCAGACTGCACCGCTGGCTTGGCCGCGGCGGCCCTCGTGCGCGGGGGCTTGGCCAGGACGTAGTGATCGCCCGTCGAAGGCGGGCGATGGGGTCGGTCCTCTTCGGTTATATGGAGATGCCCGGCTGCCCGGTGGTCCCCACCTTGCGGCGGAGCATCACCTGGCGGGTCCCGTCGCGGAAGAGCTGCACGCGGGCCAGCTCCCAGCCGGAGAACTCTGCCTGGATGGCCAGCTGCGCCGCAGCGGTCAGGCGATCGACATTCGACGGCAACCGCAGCGGCGCGTACTCGTAGTCCATGGGTCCTAATATGCGCCGGGTTCGGGCGTCCCACCAGCCCCCGGGCCGGTCAGCCCCTCGCGTTCCGGATAGCCGAGCGGGACCGCCGACACGTCGTCGAGCGCCCGGGCTATCTCGGCCGGCAGGGTGAGCTCCTCGCTGAGCAGCGCGCCCTGGAGCTGGCCCGCCGTGCGCGCACCCAGGATCGGGGCCGCCACGCCCGGGCGGTCGCGGATCCAGGCGAGGGCCACCTCCAGCGGCTCGACGCCGAGGCCGGCCGCCGCCGTCACCACCGCCTCGACGATGCTGGAGCTGCGAGGCTCCAGGTACGTCCGCACGAACGGCGCGAGGTGCTCCGTGGCCGCGCGCGAGTCCAGCGGGCGGCCGTTGCGGTACTTGCCCGTGAGCACGCCGCGGCCCAGCGGCGACCAGGGCAGCACGCCGATGCCCAGGGCCGCCGCCGCGGGCATCACCTCGCGTTCGATCCCGCGCTCCAGCAGCGAATACTCCATCTGGGTCGCCACGATCGGCGCACGCGCCGGATAAGCCCGCTGCCACATGGCGACCTGCGCGGTCTGCCAGCCGGCGAAGTTGGACACGCCGACGTAGCGCACCCGTCCGCTGTTGACCGCGTGGTCCAGCGCCGACAGCGTCTCCTCGAGCGGAGTCTGCGGGTCGTAGCCGTGCAGCTGCCACAAGTCGACGTAGTCGGTGCCGAGCCGGCGCAGGGAGGCGTCGAGCGTCCGCAGAAGGTGCCCGCGCGAGCTGTCGCGGCGCCGGTGTGACGAATGCCCCAGCCCCGCTTTCGTGGCGATGAGCACGTCGTCGCGGGGCACGAGGTGATCCAGCAGCGAGCCGATCACCGCTTCGGCGTCGCCGTCGCCGTACACGTCGGCGGTGTCGATCAGCGTGCCGCCCGCGTCCAGGAAGAGCTTCAGCTGCGCGGCCGCGTCGTCGGGGTCGGTGTCACGTCCCCAGGTCATGGTGCCGAGCGCGAGCCGCGAGACCGCCAGCCCGCTTCGGCCGAGCGGTCGCTGTTGCATGGGTGAACCTTATTCAGAGGGGACCACCGGCGGAACGCTGTCGAGAGCTCAACAGTGCCGCAGAACCGTCGGGTACGCGACCCGAGGGCCCGAAGATCACTCAGCGTGGTCGCCTAGGCTTCGTAGCGCGGGGCATCGCGGCCCTGCCAGCAGGAACGGGAGGACCCGTGCGGCTCGGACTCAGCCTCGGATACCAGACCTCGTGGACCACCCCCGCCGATCACCTGGCGATGGCCCAGGAGGCGGATCGGCTCGGCTATTCGGTGGTGTGGGCGGCGGAGGCGTACGGCTCCGACTCGCCCAGCATGCTCGCGTGGATGGCGGGCCAGACCCGGCACATCGACCTGGGCGCCGCCGTGATGCAGATCCCGGCCCGCAGCCCGGCGATGACCGCGATGACGGCCGCCACCATCGACACGCTCTCCGGCGGCCGGTTCCGGCTCGGGCTGGGCGTCTCCGGCCCGCAGGTCTCCGAGGGCTGGCACGGGGTGCGCTTCGCCAAGCCGCTCGCCCGCACCCGGGAGTACGTCGACATCGTCAAGCTCGCGATCGCGCGCAAGCCCGTGGCCTACGAGGGCGAGCACTACCGGCTCCCGCTTCCGGGCGGAGCCGGGAAGGCGCTGCGGCTGGGCTTCCATCCGCCCCGGGATGCCGTACCCATCTATCTCGCGGCCGTCGGGCCGAAGAACCTGGAGCTGGCCGGCGAGATCGCCGACGGCTGGCTGGCGATCTTCTACGCGCCGGACGCGGCGGCCGAGCAGCTGCAGCACATCGAGCGGGGCCGCGCGAAGTCCGGAGCCGGCCTCGCCGGCTTCGACGTGTGCCCGGCCGTGCCCGTCGCGATCGGCGACGACGTGGCCGCGTGCGCGGACCTGATCCGGCCGTACGCGGCGCTCTACGTGGGCGGCATGGGCAGCCGCGAGCAGAACTTCTACAACCAGCTCGCGGTCCGGATGGGCTACCCGGACGAGGCCAAGCAGGTCCAGGACCTCTACCTGGACCGCAAGGTGCGGGACGCGGCCGCGGCGGTGCCGCAGGACTTCATCGACCGTACGTCCATGGTCGGGCCGAAGGAGCGGATCGTGGAGCGCATCCGCGAGTACGCGGCGGCGGGCGTCGGCACGCTGTCGGTGAGCCCGTACGTGGGTGACCTGGAGAGCGGCATCGCCACGCTGCGCGCGGTCGCGGAGGCTTACGAGGCGTCCGGCGTGGCCGAGTAGCCGTGGCGACCGTCCTGCTGCTCCGCCACGGGCGGACCACCTCCAACGCGACCGGCGAGCTCGCCGGTCGCCGGCCCGTCGAGCTCGACGACACCGGCCGCGACCAGGCCCGGCGCGCCGGGGAGCGGCTGCGCGCGCTGCCGCTGGCGACCGTCGTCAGCAGCCCGCTTGTCCGCTGCCGGCAGACCGTCGAGCTCGCGCTCCCGGACGTGGTCCCGGCGGTGGACGACGGCCTGACCGAGTGCGGGTACGGCGACTGGGAGGGCCGGCCGCTCAAGGAGCTGGCCAAGGACCCGCTGTGGCCCGTCGTGCAGCAGCACCCGAGCGCCGTGGTGTTCCCCAACGGCGAGGCGATGGCGGCCATGTCGGCGCGGGCGGTCGCCACCATCCGCCGCTGGGACGCCAAGGTGAGCGCCGAGCACGGCGCCGACGCGCTCTGGGTGGCGTGCAGCCACGGCGACATCATCAAGGCCATCGTCGCCGACGCCATGGGTCTGCACCTGGACGAGTTCCAGCGCCTCGTCGCGGACCCCGCCTCGATCAGTGTGATCCGCTACACGCCGACCCGGCCCTTCGTCGTCCGCCTCAACGACACGGCCGACCTGGCCGGCCTGATCCCGGCGAAGAAGGAGGACGGGCAGGCGGCGGACCCGGCGGCGCAGTCCGACGCCGCGGTGGGCGGTGGCGCCGGCGCCGGCGTGTGAACCCATGGGTACGCGGCGTGACCAGCGTGTTACGGCGACGGGGGCTCGCATTGCGCCCTCGGCGAACCGGGCCGGTGCGCCGCGCGCTCGTGCGCGCGGGCGGATAGGGTCGTTGCCATGACCCACCAGGTGCATGCCTTCGAGCCGCCGGAGCGGTTCGTCGCCGGGACGGTGGGCGAGCCGGGCGACCGGACATTCTTCCTCCAGGCCCGCGGCGGCGGGCGGGTGGTCAGCGTGGCGCTGGAGAAGGTCCAGGTGTCGCTGCTCGCCGAGAAGCTCGAGGAGCTGCTCACCGAGGCCGGCCGCCGCTTCGGCGTCGAGCTGCCCGAACCGTCCCCGCTCGCCGTCAACGACAACGAGCCCCTCGACACCCCGGTGGACGAGGAGTTCCGGGTCGGCACGCTCGGCCTCGCCTTCGACGTCGACACCACCACGGTCGTCATCGAGGCCATCGAGGCGGGCGAGGCCGACGCCGAGGTCGAGCTCGGCGCCGAAGAGGAGGACGACGACGCCGCGGTCGACGACGACGAGGACGACGAGCCCGACGACGACCTCGACCGGCTGCGCGTCCGGCTCACCCCCGAGGCGACCCGCGCGTTCATCGACCGCGCCCGCCGTGTGGTCGCCGCCGGGCGCCCGCCGTGCCCGCTGTGCGGCCAGCCGCTGGATCCGGCCGGCCATCTCTGTCCCCGGCACAACGGCTACCACCGGTGACGACGGAGCCGGCATCCGTGCTCGCCGAGGGCGACGCCCTGGAGCTGCTCCACCGCGGGACGATGGAGCTCGAGGGCCGGCTCGTCGACGCCTCGAACACCACGCTGCGGGCCGGGATCACGCTCGACGGCGTGACCCGGCGCTGCGTCTACAAGCCGGTCCGCGGCGAGCGCCCGCTCTGGGACTTCCCGGACGGCACCCTCGCCGGCCGGGAGGTCTCCGCGTTCCTGGTCTCGCAGGCCACCGGCTGGGGCCTCGTGCCGCCCACGATCCTGCGGGACGGCCCGCTCGGCCCGGGCGCCTGCCAGCTGTGGATCGACGAGCCGGAGGACGCCGAGACGCTGATCGGCTTCGTCCCGGCGTACGACGTGCCCGCGGGCTGGTTCCCGGTCGCCTCGGCGCGTGACGAGGACGGCGACGCGTACGCGCTGGCCCACGCCGACGACCCCCGCCTGGCCCGCCTCGCCGTGCTCGACGCGGTCATCAACAACGCCGACCGCAAGGGCGGCCACGTCCTGTACGCCGCCGACGGCCGCATCCACGGCGTCGACCACGGCGTCTCCTTCCACGTGGAGAACAAGCTCCGCACGGTGCTGTGGGGCTGGACGGGCAAGCAGCTGCCGGCCGAATGCGTGGAGGTGCTGACCCGGCTGGGCGCTGAGCTCGACGGGGAGCTGGGGGAGAAGCTCGAGGAGCACCTCACGATGTCGGAGGTGCAGCACGCCCGCCTGCGGGTGCGGCGGCTGCTGCGCGCGGGGCGGTTCCCCAAGCCGCCGCAGGACTGGCCCGCGGTGCCCTGGCCACCCGTCTGAGCCCGCTTCCTCGTCTTCTTGAGTCTTTACTCACGCCCCCGGCGAAAGTGTCGGTGGGTCTGGATAGGCTCGGTGACCATGGACGCATGGACCGGGCACGACGTGCCGACCCTGCCGGGAGACGCCGCTCCGCCGGCCCTGTTCGACACCGCCCGCCGCCGGGTGGCACCCACCACGCCGGACGGCACCGCGACCATGTACGTCTGCGGCATCACGCCGTACGACGCGACCCACCTCGGGCACGCCGCCACGATGATCACGTTCGACCTGGTGCAGCGCGCCTGGCGCGACGCCGGCCTCGACGTGCGCTACGTGCAGAACGTCACCGACATCGACGACCCCCTGCTGGAGCGGGCCAACCGCGACGGTGAGGACTGGGTCGTCCTCGCGATGCGCGAGACCGCCCTGTTCCGCGAGGACATGGAGGCGCTGCGGATCATCCCGCCGGCCCATTACGTCGGCGCGGTCGAGTCCATCCCGGCGATCGCCGCGCACGTGCGGGAGCTGCTCGCCGACGGCTCGGCCTACACGCTGGACGACGGCACCGGCGACGTCTACTTCTCGATCGCCGCGGCACCCTCGTTCGGCTACGAGTCCGGCCTGTCCCGCGACGAGATGCTCGTGCTGTCGGCCGAGCGCGGCGGCGACCCCGACCGCGCGGGCAAGCGCGACCCGCTCGACCCGCTGCTGTGGCGCGGTGCCCGCGACGGCGAGCCGGCCTGGGAGGGCGGCGAGCTCGGTCCCGGCCGCCCCGGCTGGCACATCGAGTGCGCGACCATCGCCCTCGGCCTGCTCGGCGACACCATCGACGTCCAGGGTGGCGGCAACGACCTGCTCTACCCCCACCACGAGTGCTCCGCCGCCCACGCGGAACGCCTGACCGGCCGCGCCCCGTTCGCCGCCCACTACGTGCACGCCGGCATGATCGGCCTCGACGGCGAGAAGATGTCCAAGTCCAAGGGCAACCTCGTCTTCGTCTCCCGCCTGCGCGGCGACGGCGTCGACCCCATGGCGGTCCGCCTCGGCCTGATCGCCGACCACTACCGCAGCGACCGCCAATGGACCGACGACGTCCTCAAGACCGGTCAGCAGCGCCTCGCCCGCTGGCGCTCCGCGGCGGCCGCCCCGTCGGGCCCCTCGGGCCGAGGCCTGCTCGCAGCGGTCCGCGAGGCCCTGCACAACGACCTCGACACCCCCGCGGCGCTCGCCCTGGTCGACGCGTGGGCAGAAGCGGCCCTCTCCGGCACCGGCGACGACGCGGAAGCCCCGGAGCTGATGTCCCGCACGGTTGACGCGCTGCTCGGCATCCGCCTGTAGAAGCACGCTGCGGAGGGGCACCTCGGCGTCTAGCCCACGCCTCGGTGTCCCGCTCGGGCTCAGCGTCCCGCTCGGGCTCAGCGTCCCGGTCGGCCTGGCGTCGGGCTCGGCCTTGGCGCGTCGGGCTCGGCGGCCTGCTTCAGTCCGGCCGGCCCGGTGGGGCTCAGCGGCCCGCGCGGACGAGCCCGGATTCGTAGGCGTACACCACGGCCTGCACCCGGTCCCGCAGCCCCAGTTTCATCAGCACCCGCGCGACGTGCGTCTTCACGGTCGCCTCGCCGACCGCCAGCTCCGCCGCGATCTCCGCGTTCGACTGACCGCGGGCCAGCAGGCGCAGCACGTCGGTCTCCCGCGGTGTGAGCGTGCCCAGCTCGGGCGGCGCGGCGGGCCCCGGCTGGCCCGCGAACGCCGAGATCACCCGGGTCGTCACCGCCGGGTCGAGCAGCGCCTCGCCGGCCGCGACGACCCGTACGGCCGTGATCAGATGTTCCGGGGACGACACCTTGAGCAGGAACCCGCTCGCCCCGGCCTGCAACGCCCGGTAGAGGTTCTCGTCGGTGTCGAACGTCGTCAGCACGATGATCCGCGGCGGGTTCGGGGCGGCGAGCAGCGCACGGGTAGCGGTGAGGCCGTCCTGGCGGGGCATCGCGATGTCCATCAGCACCACGTCGGGACGCAGCCGCCGGGCGAGCGCGACCGCCTCCACGCCGTCGCCCGCCTCGCCGACGACCCGCAGGTCCGGCTCGGTCTCGATGACCATCCGCAGGCCGGCGCGCACCATCCGCTGATCGTCGGCGATGACCACGGAGATCACCCCGTCACCCCCGGTGAGAGAGTTCCGGCCGAGGTCGATGCCGTTCCCGGCAACGCCGGCAGCCACGCCTGCACCGCGAACCCGCCCCCTTCCCGAGGCCCGGCGGCCAACGTACCCCCGAACAAGGCCACCCGCTCGCGCATCCCGATCAACCCCTGCCCGTTCCCCGCCGTCGGCGGCGGCACGACCGGGCCGTCGTTCGACACCGTGAGCCGGACCCCGCCGGCTTCCGGCGCGATCATCACCGTCGCGGTCGTCGCGCCGGCGTGTTTGAGGGCGTTGGTGAGGGCCTCCTGGATGATCCGGTACGCCGACAGGTCCACCGCCGGCGGCAACGGCGCCGGGGCCCCCGTACGGTCGACCGTGACCTTGAGGCCCGCCTCCCGGACCTGGCCGGCCAGGTCGTCGAGCCGGTCGAGGCCGGCCGGCGGGGCCGTCTCGGCCCGGTCGCCGCGCAGCAGGCCGAGGGTGCGGCGCAGCTCGCCCACCGCCTCGCGGCCGGCTTCCTCGATGCCGTGCAGGACCTGCGGGTCGACGCCGAGGCCCGCGTCGAGTCTGCGCCGCAGCGCGCCCGCCTGGATGACCATCACCGTCACGCTGTGCGCGACCATGTCGTGCAGTTCGCGGGCGATGCGGACGCGTTCCTCCATCACCGCCTCGCGGGCCTGTTGCTCGCGGATGGAGGCGCGCACCGCCGCGGTGTCGGCGAGGCGGCGGGCCTGGGCGGCGACCACCGCGCCGAGGGCGTACGGCGCTGTGGTGAAGAAGACCGCGGCCATCGGGTCGGTGCGGTCGTTCTCCCAGTACAGCAGCGCGGTGAGCAGGACCAGACCGGCTCCGGCGGCGCCGCGCAGCCGGTCGCGGCGGCCGGCCTGCGGGGCCGGGAAGAGCTGCCCCACCGTGTACGCCGAGATCATCATCGCCACGAGCTGCCACAGCCGGTAGCTGACCGGGGTGTCGTCGTAGAACAGCGAGCACGCCGCCACGCTGTTCACCGCCATCGCGAGCAGCGGCACCGCCCGCCGGATGACGACCAGCGCCGCGCACAGGGTCAGCGCGTACGGCCACCAGCGCCCCGGCATCCGGACGACGTACTCCTCGGTCAGGGCGAACGCGGCGAACCCGGCGCCGAGCGCGAGGTCGAGCGGGCGTGGCTTGCGGATCACTGTTCGACCGTACGGGCGCGGCCGCGCCCGCGAGACCGTCGCGCGGGGGATTGCCGGTCCTCCCGCAGGCGGACCCGGGTTCCGTCCCGGTACGGGTTACTGCAGGCCACGCCGTTCGTAGCGTCAGCGGCCGACATCCACGCAACACGAGGAGGCCACGATGTGGCGTAAGGCGGCCGCCGTCGCTCTGGTGACGGCTCCGATCGCTCTGGCCGTGGCGACCGGGGTGGACCCGGCGCTCGGCACCGGCGAGGTGCACGGCATCTACCGCGCCCATCCGGACGCGACGCAGTGGCATTCGCTGCTGCTGCACTGGGCTTGGGTGCTGTTCGTACCCGGAATGCTGGGCCTGCTCGCGCCGATCCGTACGCGCGGCGCCGTGCTCGCCCGCATCGCCTGGGTCGCGGTGGTGCTGGGGCTGGCGACGTTCTCGGCGCTGATGGTGATCGACTTCTTCATCCTGGCGCTGGAGCAGAACCTGCCGGACGCGCAGGCCGCGGCGGTGAACACGAGGTTCGAGGAGCAGACGCCGACCATGGCCGGCTGGCAGTGGCCGGGCCTGATGGGCTGGGCGCTGTCGCTGGTGCTCGTACCCGTCGCGGCGGCGCGCGGCCGGGTGATCTCGTGGTGGACGGCGGGGGCCGCGCTGCTCGGGACGGTGCTGTACTTCCTCTTCGCGATCTCGCCCGTACCCGTGAACCTGCTCGGCCCGGTGGTCCTGGTCGGCGCGTACGGCGCCGCCGGGTGGCAGCTGATCACCCGCCGGTCGGGGACCGGCGAGGCCGACGTCTTCGGCGCGTTCCGCCGCCGGCTCTCCACCCTCTGCCTGTACGCGGCACCCGCGGCGTTCGCCCTCGGGATGCTGACCGCGCCGGCCGCCACCCCGGACCGTCCCGCCGTGCTGCAGGTCAGCGCGTTGCTGCTGCACCTGGGCTGGCTGCTGTTCGTGCCCGCGGTGCTCGTCGTGGCATCGCGCGGGCGCCGGTTCACCCGGGTGGCGGCCGGGGTGACGGTCGTGGCCCTGCTGCACTTCAGCGCGCTGATGGTCGGCGACACGGCGGACCTCGCGGCCCGTCAGGTGCTCGGCGCCGCCGCGGCCGACAGGGTGGCGGAGACGATGGGCGGCTACCCGCTGCTGGCCTTCGGCTGGGCGCTGCCGGGGATGGCGCTGAGCCTGCTCGGGTTGATCGCCGTGACGGTGGGCGCGGCTGCCGACGGGGTGACCGGCAAGTGGGTGCCGGCGCTGACCGTCGCCGGGGTGGCCGCGTTCCTCGTGCTGGCCGGCGGACCGGCCGGGGTGGCCGGCCCGCTGCTGCTCGGCGTGGCGTTCGTGCTGCTCGCGCGGCGGCTGGGCGCCCCGGCGGCCCCGGGGGACCGCCGGACGCCGGTGGATCAGGCCGCCGCGGTCAGCGCCGGGTAGTCGGTGTAGCCGGTGTGGTCGCCGCCGTACGCCTTGCCGTAGTCGGGGGTGTTGAACGGCCCGCCCGCAGCGAGGCGCTCCGGCAGGTCGGGGTTGGCCAGGAACAGCGCGCCGTACGAGACCAGGTCGGCCTCGCCGTTCTCGACGAGCTTCAGGGCCTCGGGCCCGGTCCACGCGCCCGGCGTGTACGGGTTGAGGATCAGCGGCCCGTTCCACCGGGCGCGCAGCTGCGGCGTGAACTCCGTGTCCGGCCCCTCGCCGACGTGCAGGTACGCCAGCCCCAGCGGGTTCAGCGCGTCGACCAGCGCGAGATACGTCTCGCGGTGGCCGTCCTCGACGATGTCGTTGAACGGGTTCGACGGGGAGATCCGCAGCCCCACGCGGTCCGCGCCGATCGCAGCGGCGACGGCCCGGGCGACCTCGACGACCAGCCGGATGCGACCCTCGACCGTGCCGCCCCACTCGTCCGTACGCACGTTGGCGTTGGTGGAGAGGAACTGGTGCAGCAGGTAGCCGTTCGCACCGTGCAGCTCGACACCGTCGAAGCCGGCCTCGATCGCGTTGCGGGCGGCGTCGGCGAAGTCGGTGATGGTGGCGCGGATCGCGGCGTCGTCGAGGGGTTCCGGCGTCACGAGGTCCTGCGGGCCGTCGGCGGTGAAGACCTGCCCGGCGGCGGCGACCGGAGAGGCGCCGACCGGGTGCGCGCCGTGCAGGCTCGGGTGCCCGATCCGGCCGGCGTGCATGAGCTGGGCGAAGATCAGGCCGCCGCGCTCGTGCACCGCGGCGGTGACCGGCTTCCAGGCCTCGACCTGGGTGGCGGTGTGCAGCCCGGGGGTGTTCAGGTAGCCCTGTCCCACGGCGGACGGCTGGGTGCCCTCGGTGATGATCAGGCCGGCGCTCGCGCGCTGACCGTAGTACTCGGCCATGAGCTCGGTGGGGCTGGCGCCCTCGCCGTACGCCCGGCTTCTCGTCATGGGGGCCATGACCACGCGGTTGCGGGTGGTGTACCGGCCGAGCTGAGCCCCGTCGAATGCGGTTGCCATCACAAACTCCTGTCCTCGACAGTTATTTTGCTGTCCAGGACAGGAAAGTTCGGGCAGCGGTCGTTTGTTTCCGGGCGCGGCAGTGACGAACACCACTGTCGGCGGAGCTAGGCTGAGCTGCATGAACCTCGCTCCGGAGGCGCTGCCCGGCGGACCGGTCAGCCACGCCATTGCGCGGCTCGCCCGGATTCACCAGCTGCTCGCCGGGCGGCTGCTGCGCGAGCTCGGCCTGCACCCCAGCCAGGAACTGCTGCTCATGCGGCTGTGGGAGTCCGGGCCCCAGCGGCAGTCCGATCTCGCCGCCGAGCTCGGCACCGACTCGGCGGGCACGACCCGTATCGTCCAGCGGCTCGAGGCCGCCGGGCATGTCCGTCGCCGGCCGGATCCGACGGACCGCCGGGCGACGCTGGTGGAGTCCACACCGGCGGGTGACGCGCTGCGGGACGGCGTCGAGCGGATCTGGGCGCAGCTGGAGGAGTTGACCGTCGGGGACATGAGCCCGTCCGAGCAGGAGGCCGCCCTGGCCAGCCTGCTGCGCCTGGAGGAGAACGTGCTGGCCACCGAGAAGGGCGCACGGTGCGGCCTCCCGGCGGCGCGCCGGGGTGCGCCCCCCGTCGTCAGGCGAGGGTGAGCCCGGGGTCCGGATCCGGGTCCGGCGTGGGCGCGGGAATGCGGTACTCCTCGGTCAGCGTGGTCATCGGTCCGGGCCAGGTGGCCTGCGCGACCTCGATGGGCTTGCGATTCTCGTCGAAGGCCACGTGCAGCAGGTGCAGCACCGGCGTGTCGGGCCGGATCTGCAGGATCTCCGCTTCCTCGCGGCTCGGTTGCCGGGCGCTGATCGTGTCCGTCGCCGAGGTGTAGCGCCGCCCGATCGCCTCCTCGGCCTCCTGGTAGAGCGGGCGTCCGAAGGCCTCGGCGCGCTCCAGGGAGGTGCCGGTGGCGTCGGTCACCCGAAACCACGACGCGCCCACCTCGACCGTCGCGTCGTCGGCGCGGACGACGTGCCGGCGGACCAGCATCTCGGTGCCGTCGCGGACCCCGAACGCGTCCGCCACCTCGGGCGGCGCGGCGTCGCGGCCCACCCCGGTCAGCTGCTGGCGGTAGCGGGCGGCCAGGTCGGCGTGGTAGCCGCGGTGCACGCCGTACCGGCCGCGGGAGAGGCGGTTGAGCCGGCGCCGGGTGCCGCGGACGTACGTGCCGGAGCCCGGCTTGGTGATGAGGATGCCCTCGACGCGCAGCTGGTCGACCGTGCGCTGCACGGTCTGCTTGGCGACGCCGAACATCTCGGCCATCGCCGGGATCGACGGCAGGCGCTCGCCGGGTTGCCAGTCGCCGCGCCGGATCCGCTCCTTGAGCTGCGCGGCGATCTGCCGGTGCGGGAACTCGGCGGCGCCGGGGTTGATCGTCATGCTCCGACCTCCAGACCCTAGGTTCCTAGGATGCCGTACGGGGGGTGTGCCGGGTCGCCCCGACACGCCGGGAGGACCTGGGGAAGTCGTCGGGAGAGAGGACCTCTAGGCTGTGCGGCCATGGAGGCTTTGCGGTTGATCCTGCGCTACGCGCACCTCATCGGGTTCGCGCTGCTGCTCGGCGGTGCCATCGCCCAGTACATTTCCGGCAAGCTGCGGATCAACCCGGCCATGCTGTGGGGCTCGGTGATCCAGGTGGTGACCGGGCTGGCGCTCGCGGCGCCGCTGCGCGGGGGCGGGGACAACGAGCCGGAGCCGGCCAAGCTCGCGGTGAAGCTCGTGATCGCCGTGGCGATCTTCGTCATGGTGTTCATCCCGTGGCGCAAGCGGCGGGAGGCCGTCGCGAGCGGACACTTCATCGGGATCATCGCGCTGACCCTGGTCAACGCCGCGGTGGCCACCTTCTGGCGGTAATCACTGCTCCGCGGGAGCCGGCCCCGGGAATCGTCCGGGGCCGGCTCCCGTCACCAGGAGCCGGCGGTCGGGCCGGCTGAGCCGCCCCGGCGGCGCAGGTACTTCTCGAACTCGCTGGCGATCTCGTCGCCGGTGAGCGGCTTGATGCCCTCGTCGCCGACGCGTTCCTCGAGCTCGCGCACGTACTCGCCGAGCTCCGCGTCCTGCTCCGCCGCGGCGCGGACCCGCTTCTCCCACTCGTCGGCCTCCTGCGCGAGGTCGGCCACCGGCACGGGCAGGTCCAGCACGTCCTCCAGACGGCTCAGCAGCGAGAGCGTCGCCTTCGGGCACGGCGGATTGTTCGCATAGTGCGGCACGTGGACCCAGAAGGACATCGCCTCCACGTCCGCGCGGCCGGCCGCCTCCTGCAGGACACCCACGATGCCGGTGGGTCCCTCGTACCGGGTCGGCACGACCTTGTACTTCTCGGCGACCGACTCCTCGGAGGCGGTGCCGCTGATCGGTAGCGGCCGCGTGTACGGCACGTCGGCGAGCAGCGCGCCGAGCAGCAGGATGCGGTCCACCTCGAGGCTGTGGCAGACCTCGAGGATCTGCTCGCAGAAGGTGCGCCACTTCATGCTGGGCTCGATGCCGCGGATCAGCACGACGTCGCGCTCGGTGCCGGGCGGGCTCGCCACGCTGAACCGCGTGGTGGGCCACTCGATGCGCCGCGTCTGGCCCTCGCTCATCGTCGTGGTCGGCCTGCTGACCTGGAAGTCGTAGAACTCCTCCGGGTCGATGGTGGTGATCTCCCGGGCCTGCCACACCTGCTCCAGGTGCTCCACCGCGGCCGTCGACGCGTCGGCGGCGTCGTTCCACCCTTCGAAGGCGGCGATCGCCACGGGGGAGCGCAGCAGGGGGAGGCCGTCGAACTCTGTCACGGTGCCAACCTTTCGTACCTGAGTACTGTCGAGCCTACGTGCCCGCACGGAATAGCACCCGGCGGCCGCGCCGGGGCCGCCGCGCAGGGCCGCGCCCTGCACCGCTGCGCCGGGCCTACGCCTTCCAGAACTGGCGGGGCGCGTACCCGTCGCGGCGCAGCCAGTGCTCGGTGTAGACGATCCGGTCGGCCGGGACCACGACGAGCGGGCCGTGCGGCGGTTCGTCCAGGTCGCGGGAGCGTTCAACGTGGTCGGACTCCCACCGTACGGCGGGCCAGTGCTCGGCGTAACCGGCGTCATCCGGCGTCAGGACCCGGGCCCTGCCGAAGATCTGGGCGCCGCGGCTGCTGGCCTGACCGACCAGGGGCGCGAAGACGCCGAGGGACACGCGCGGGTCCGCGGCGATGTTGCGCAGCTTCGGTGTGCCGGCGGCGGCGGTGAACATCACGGTGAAACCGAGGTGGAAGTAGCGCACCGGCGTGGCCAGCGCGCCGTCCGGCCCGGTGGTCGCGAGCACGCACATGTTGTGGGTGGACAGCAGATGGAGGATGCGTTCCTCGAGGCGCTCGCGCGGTAGCCGCCCGGTGGGGGAGGGGCCGGCCAGCCAGGGGTTCGTCACCGGCACGGGCGGTCCTGCCGCACCGCGTGCGCCGCGAGCACGGCAGCGCAGCGAAGGTTCCGGTAGCGGCCGCGGTAGTCGAGGCCGTAGCCGACGATCAGCCCCGGCTCCACGTCGAAACCGACGTACGCGGGAACGTCGAACGCCGGGCTGTGTGGCTTGCGCAGCAGCGCGCAGACGGCGACGGAGGCGGGCCGGCGTTGCTGGAGGCTGGAGATCAGCCAGGACATGGTCAGCCCCGTGTCGATCACGGTCTCGACGATGACGACGTCGCGGCCCTCGATGTCCAGATCAAGATCCTTGAGCAGGCGTACGGAGCCCGAGCTGCGCTTGCCCGTGGTGTACGAGCGCATCGCCATCCAGCCGATCTCCACCGAGCTGTCCAGGGCGCGGGCGAGGTCCACGGTGAACGTTGCGGCGCCGCCCAGCACGCCGACCAGCACGAGGTCCCGGCCGGCGTAGTCCGCGCCGATCTCCCGCGCCAGGGCGGCCACCCGGGAGAGGATCTGCTCCTCGGTCAGCAGCACCGTCTCCAGATCGCCCGCCACGTGCTCGGCGTCCACCCGTACCCCCGGTCTGTCGGACTCAGGGCATCCTGGCACGCCACCGGCCGGCGGCCAACACGGCCGTCGCCCGCTCGGGTGGCGGCGGCTTGCGGCGCCGTGCGAGGTGATCGGTGCCACTGGGAACGTGGCCGGGTGGTGACACCGTGCGGCCTGGCCGTCGTCCGTCTCGCCCCGGCGGTTCCGTTACCCCGGAGTTCATGATCACTGGGTCGCGAGGGTCGATCATTTCGCCCTTTGTCCAGATTCTTGGCCTGGGTTCTATGCTGCGAATCGATCTCCTGTAAGGTCCGCGCGTCTCACTATTCACGCAATCATCACCATGGTGGAGTTGTGGCATGGCACAGCGCTTCTCGCTCGACGAGATCCGCACCCGCACCTACAAGGATCGCGACGCGTGGTGGACCGTCTGGCTGGTCGATCCGCTGGCGTCGCGGCTGGTGTGGCTCGTCGCCCCGGTCCGCTGGATCACGCCGAATCTGCTGACCATGGGCGCGTTCGTGCTCGGTCTGATCGCCGCCGCCTGCTTCGCCCAGGCCGACTACCCGTGGCTGGTGGCCGGCGCGATCGTCTTCCACCTGAGCTTCGTGCTCGACTGCATGGACGGCAAGATCGCCCGGCTCAAGGGCACCGGCTCGGTCTTCGGCTCGTGGCTCGACTACGTCTTCGACCGCCTCCGCGTGCTGGTCTGCGGCGTCGCGCTCATGGGCGGCATGTACGCGAAGACCGACGACATCCACTACCTGTGGATGGCGGGCGTGATCATCTTCCTGGACATGTTCCGCTACCTGAACGCCCTGCAGATGGGCAAGGTCAAGAACGACATGCGCCGCCACCTGGAGGCGGCCCAGGGCGAGGGCGCGGCGCCCCCGATGTTCGTCGAGGAGACCGACGCGGAGCACCCGATCGGCGCGGCCGTCGGCACCGCCACGGCCGTCGACGGCAAGGGCGCCGAGCGTCCGGTGGTCGACGTGTACGGCGACTTCCGCAGCAAGTTCAGCGCCTTCGTCCGCGTCCGCAACATGCTGGTCCGCCAGCGGATCCGCGCGCATGTGTTCAGCGGCATCGAATTCCAGATGTTCGTCTTCATCGTCGGCCCGCTGACCAACCAGATCATCCCGGTGACGATCCTGTCCGCCGTGCTCCTGACGGCCTTCGAGCTCCTGCTCATCTACAAGCTGTGGACGGCGACCCACAGCTACACCCGCCAGCTGGCGAAGATCGGCGTGACCTCCGAGGCCCAGGCCGAAGCGGTGGCGGCGGCGGCCGGCATGGAAGCGGTCGAGCAGGTCGTCGACGCCGAGCAGCTCGGCGCGGACACGGTCACGCTGCCCACGGTGCCCGCCCGGCAGTAACGCCCGCCTGCAGCGACGGCCGCCCGCCCCGCGGGCGGCCGTCGTCGTCTCTGTGCCGCTGTCCGCCGCGCCCGGGTGCGCCTTCGATGGCGTACGCATGGCATCCTGAGCGGCCATGGAGGCAGTCGTGATCGTCGGCGGGATGCTCGCCTGCATGGCGGCCGTCGTCGCCCTGGTGGTGGTCGCCGCCGTGCTCGGCCGCCGCCGCGAACGCGACCGCCGTGACGCGCTGCACCGCTGGGCGGCCACCCACGGCTGGACGCTCGTCCCGAACCCCGCCGTCGACTGGAGCGCCCGCCTGCCCGGCCGCAACCGCCGCGGCGTGACCCTCGCCCTGACCGGGGCGCTGTGGGGCCGCCGGGCCAGCGTCGCCGACTACTCGTACACCGAGACGACCTCGACGACCACGTCGGACGGCCAGGGCGGCACCACGCACGGCACCCAGTCGACGACCCACCACTACACGGTGCTCGTCGTCCACCTGGACCGGCCGTCGCCGTACCTCGGCATCCAGCCCCGCGGCACCCTCTCCCGGTGGGGCCGCGCGCTGTTCGGCACGGGCACGGCCCTGGGCCACGAGCAGTTCGACAAGCAGTTCCAGGTGGTCGGCGAACCGGGCGCGTCGCCGTACCCGCTGAGCCCGCACCTGCTGGCGGCCCACGTGGCCGGCGCCGTGCCGGCCTGGACGCTGCAGGGCACCGACCTGCTGGCGGCCGTCCCCGGCCGGCTCCGGGACCCGGACACGATCCCGCAGCAGATCGGGCCGCTGTACCGGGTGGCGGACCTGCTGACCGGGCGGGTCCCGGCCGGCGCGCCCCCGCTTCCCGGCGCTGTCCCGGCCGCCGGCCCCGCCCCCTTCCCGGGTGCCGCCCCTGTCCCCGGCCTCCCGTCTTCGGCCGGTCCTTTACCCGGTCCCGCTGCTGGGCCTGCAACCGGTTCTGGACCCGCCGGCGGTTCTGTGCCCGGTCCCGACCCGGTTCCCCGCATCCCACCGGGGGAGTGGCGTCCGTCGTGACCGGGCCACCCCGGACGGCTCCGGGGTGGCGGCCGACCCGGCGAATCGGCGTACCCGTGGTTTAAAGCGGGCATAATGGGCACCGTGCAGGACCATCCGTTGGAGATCGGGGAGGACGCGACCACGTTCTTCCAGCCGCGCGCCATGGTGTTCGTGACCATGCTGTGGGTGGTCGCGCTGGTGTTCCTCGTGGCCCGCGGGCTGTCCCTGCTGGTCTCGCTGGCGCTGGGCGCGCGGCCGACCCCCGCCGACCTCGTGACGATCGCGGAGAGCCTGCTCATCGTGCCCGTCGCCGTGGCCGGCCTCGTCATCCTGGTCGCCTGGAACCGGCTGGGATGGCTCAAGAGCTCCGTGCGCGGCCTGGAATTCGCGGCCACGGGCCGGCGCGGGGTGCACCTGCCGTGGTCGTCGGTCGCCTCGGTCGCGCTGCGTCGCCGGGGACCCTTCACGGAACTCGTCGTCACCCCGGTCGCGGCGGCTGAGGTCACCGAACTGCCGGGACCGGGCCGGCGGCCCCGGACCGTACGCCGTGACGCCGGCATCGCGTATGTGATCGACGTCGGCCTCATGTCGCCGGGCCCGGACGTCCTCCTCGCCGAGCTGCACCGGCGCATCCCCGCCCGCGTTTGACCTTCCACCTGCTTGACGACACCTCCGGGCCACCCTATGTTTAACATAGCCGTTAATTAACGGAGGTGTTAAGTACAGTGTCGGACGACCGGCTCAGCGTGATCTTCGCGGCCCTCGCCGACCCCACCCGGCGGGCGATCCTGGCCCGGCTGGCCGAGGGGGACGCGACCGTGACCCAGCTCGCCGAGCCCTTCGAGATCAGCCTCCCGGCCATCTCCCGGCACCTGAAAGTCCTGGAGAACGCCGGGCTGATCACCCGGAGCCGCAGCGCCCAGTGGCGCTCCAGCAGCCTGCAGGCCGAGCCCCTGCGGGAGGCCGCCGCCTGGATGGAGCGCTACCGGCGTTTCTGGGACGAGAACCTCACGCGTCTGGACGCCCACCTGCGCCGCCTTCAACAGTCAGCACCCACAGAGGAGACCGAACGATGAGCGACACCACCGACCTGGTCATCACCCGCACCTTCGCCGCGCCCCGGCCCATGGTCTACCGAGCCTTCGTCGACCCCGACCAGCTCAGCCAGTGGTTCGGCCCGGTGGGCTGGTCGGTGCCGCGCGACACCGTCGACATCGACGCCCGCACGGGCGGCCACCAGCGCTTCACCATGGTCAACGACGACGACCCGGCGATGGCCTCACCGGTCAACGCGACCTTCACCGAGGTCGTCGAGAACGAACTCCTCGTCGGCGAGGAGGACACCTCCGGCATCCCGGGCTTCCCGGCCGGCAAGATGCGCATGCGCATCGAGTTCCACGACGAGCCGGACGGCGGCACGCGCATCGTGATCACGCAGGGCCCGTACACCCGGGAGATGGAGGGCATGGCCCGCGAGGGCTGGACCAGCTCCTTCACCAAGCTCGACAAGATCCTGGCGTAGCGGCTCGG
This sequence comes from Actinoplanes sp. NPDC049316, assembly GCF_040677315.1. Lineage (NCBI taxonomy): Bacteria > Bacillati > Actinomycetota > Actinomycetes > Micromonosporales > Micromonosporaceae > Actinoplanes > Actinoplanes sp. NPDC049316. The sequence continues at coordinate 90,155 of NZ_JBFAQM010000029.1, forward strand.
GGCCGCGCAGGCCGGATTCTGCGCGACGGCGTCCGGCTTCCGCGTCGGCCCGGGTGACGGTCGCTCCAGAGGCCGGGGGTCGGTCGCTCCGGGCCCGGGTGACGGTCGCTCCGGGGCCGGGCATCGGTCGGTCCGGCCGGAGTCGTGCCGGGTGGCGGTCTCTGCCCAGGAGCCGCGCGTCGGTCGGTCTCGCCGGTGTCCAGCGGGTGGCGGTTGCGCCGGGCATTGCGCGTCGGTCGGTCTGGTCGGCGTCCGGCCGGGCGTTGCGCGACGGCGTCGGGCCGGGCGTTGCGCGACGGCGTCCGGCTTCGGGCGTGGGCCCGGGTGACGGTCGGTCTGGGCCGGCGTCCGACGCGCCGTCGCCGCGGTCGTGTGCGACGCCCTGGCGGGTGTTGGGAGGTCGTCCTGCGCTGTGGGGCTCGGCCGGGCCGGTCGGTTCACGCGCGCCGGCGGGGCCGGTCAGTCCGCCGCCACGCCGGGGCCGCCGAAGGTGACCGGGACGCCGGGGGAGTAGAGCACGCTGACCGGCGGCCCCGACACCGGCAGGCCCGCGGCCGGGAGCAGGCCGTCGTCGAGGTCGAGCAGCTCCGCGCGGAACAGCGGCCAGCGGGGGTGCTCGTTCGGGAGATGCACCGTACGGCCCCAGGCCCGGGTGTGCAGGCCCCACCGGGCGGTCATGAAGTGCTCCATCGGCGTGGGGTCCGGAACGGGTGCTCCGACCCGTACGGACATGGCCGTCTTGGCCCCGCGCGGCCCGGGCCACCGCCGAGTGCTGACGTAACGCAGCACACCGTCGTGCTTCTCCAGCGACATCCGCGACCATTTGTACGGCAGCCGCAGCAGCGCCTGCGCAGTCAGCACGGGCAGCAACCGCGCGGCATCCAGCGACAGGAACACCACCGCCCGCCGCCCCTGCGCGTCGACGCTGTACAGCCGCACATTCGTCTCGCAGAACGTCCCCAGGTACGGAATCCCCGGCCCGCGCCCCGGCCCCAGCTTCACCATCCGGAACCCGATCAGCCCCACATAGGTGACGCCGTCCAGCGTGTCGGGAACCGTGCCACGCGGAAGGAACGGCGCCACCGTGGCGGGCGGCACGGCCCAGTGCAGGAAGGTCAGGTCGTGCCAGCTCTGCACCAGCCACGGCCGCCGCACGGGCCGCATCGTCTCCGGGGTGACGTCCTCGATCCGCACGCGCCCATCATGCTCCTGTCCTGCCAGGGCGCTCCGCCGCTTCAGGTGCAGCGTGCCCGGCCGCACCGATCCGGTCTGCCCTCCCGGCACTCGCATAGGGCGGACCGGCGGTGAATGGGCCGCCGCGGTGACGCCTCTGCAGACCCCGATCCGCGACGTAGCCGTTCGCGTCAGCGACGAGATCTCAGCGCCCCACCTCGCTCATGTCTGCGTACCGGTCGCCGGCCGCCGGGCGGATCGCGCTCAGCCGGTCGATCTGGTCCGCGCTCAGGTGCAACCCGTCCGCGGCGACGTTCTCCTCGAGGCGGGCGACCCGCTTGGTGCCCGGGATCGGCGCCAGGTCGTCGCCCTGCGCGAGCACCCATGCCAGCGCGACCTGGGCCGGCGTCGCGCCCGCTTCGGTGGCCACCGCCTGCACCTCGTCGACGATGCGGAGGTTCTGCTGGAAGTTGTCGCCCTGGAAGCGGGGGTTGTTGCGGCGGAAGTCGTCCGCGTCGAAGTCTTCCGGGGAGCGGATGGCACCGGTGAGGAAGCCGCGGCCCAGGGGCGAATACGGCACGAAGCCGATGCCCAAAGCGCGCAGCGTCGGCAGCACCTCCGTCTCGGGGTCGCGCGTCCACAGTGAGTATTCCGACTGCACCGCCGTGATCGGGTGCACGGTGTGGGCCCGGCGGATCGTCTCGGGAGCCGCCTCGGACAGGCCGATGTGGCGGATCTTCCCGGCCTGCACCAGGTCGGCCAGCGCGCCGACGGTGTCCTCGACCGGCACCTTCGGGTCCATCCGGTGCTGGTAGTACAGATCGATGTGGTCGGTGCCCAGCCGCTTGAGCGAGCCCTCGACGGCCGCGCGCACGTTGTCGGGGTGACCGTCGAGGGTGCGGCCGCCGTCGCCGCCGCGGTGCGAGAGCAACCCGAATTTGCTGGCGATGACGACCTGGTCGCGGCGCCCGGCCAGGGCCCGGCCGACGAGTTCCTCGTTCGTGTACGGACCGTAGATCTCGGCCGTGTCGAAGAACGTGACGCCGAGCTCGACGGCCCGGTGGATCGTGCGGATCGATTCGGCGTCGTCGCTGCCGCGGCCCGTGTAGAACGCCGACATGCCCATGCACCCGAGGCCGATGCGGGACACGTCGAGCCCGCCCAGTGAAACCTGCTTCATGCGGATATTCCCTTCCCGCGCCCGGATCCGGCGGTCGTGCCGGGCGGCCTCGGCGGCCGTCCCGGAGTCCCTTCGCAAGCTACGCCCGCCGGCGGGGACGCGCCCGGTTGTCCACAGGTGGCCACCGCCACACCGCTTGATCCGGCACCATGCTCGCGTCCGTATCGTGGAGGTAATCCACTGCTGCCCTCGGAGGACCTCGCATGCCGGTGCCGCGCCGCAACCGTCTCGTGCTGCCGGCGCTCGCCGCGGCGGCCGCGATCGCCCTGGGCTGTGTGGCCGCACCGCAGGCGCCCGGCGGGCAAGGTGCGCCCGCCGGTCAGAGGAAACCCGCCGCCACCAAGACGGCGGACACGGCCGCGGACCCCGACATCGACGGTACGGACACCGTCGAAGAGTTCCAGGGCGACGTCGGCGACGCGCGCGAGATCGCCGAGGAGTACTGGGAGAAGCAGTTCGACCGCTCCGGCCTGGACTTCCAGCCGATCGCCGAGCTGATTCCGTACGGGGCGAGGAAGCAGGTCGCGTGCGGAGGGCAGGCGCTCGGGCTCAACAACGCGGCGTACTGCTCGGCGGGGGACTTCATCGCGTACGACGCCAACTGGGCGTTCGCGGCATTCCGTCAGATCGGTGACGCGTTCATCTTCTATCTTCTCGGCCACGAGTACGCCCACGCGATCCAGCGCCGCCTCGGCATCCAGAAGCAGTTCACGATCGAGCAGGAGCTGCAGGCCGACTGCATGGCCGGCGCGTACATCGGTGACATGCAGAAGGCCGGACGCCTGCGCCTGGAGGACGGCGACCTGGACGAGCTGGCAGCGGGGCTGGAAGCGGTGGGCGACGACCCGGGCCAGCCGTGGTTCGCCGAGGGTGCGCACGGGACCGCCCGGCAGCGCACCGCCGCGTTCAGCAACGGGTACCGCCGCTCGCTCGACCCCTGCAAACTGTCGTAACCTCGCGCCCGCACTTGCGCCGGCCGCCGCAGCGGCCGGCGTCGCCGGGCACGTCGCGGCCTGCCCGGCGAGGGCGACCGCCACAGCGGGCCCCGTCGTGGCCTGCCGGCGAGGGTGACCGCCACAGCGGGCCCCGTCGTGGCCTGCCGGCGAGGGTGACCGCCACAGCGGGCCCCGTCGTGGCCGGCCAGCGCGGGCAGCCGCCGTCCTGGCCTGCTGGCGAGCGCGACCGTCATGGTCGTCACACCGGGCCGCGCCGGGGCCGGTCGCAGGCAAGAATGGGCGGGGTACGGTTCAGCGGCGTGGGAGGCCTGTTCTGACATCACGACATCCGGCTGCGGTGCTCTTCGACATGGACGGCACGCTGGTCGACAGCGAGAAGGTCTGGGACGTCGCGTTGCACGAGCTCGCGGCGCATGCCGGCGGGAAGCTCTCCGAGTCCGCCCGGCTGGCGATGATCGGCAGCAGCATGGCCACGTCCATGCGGATCCTGCGCGACGACCTGGGTCAGCCCCACCGGGACGAGGCCGCCGACGTCGCCTGGCTCGAGCACCGCGTCGAGGAGCTGTTCGCCGAGGGGCTCGTGTGGCGTCCCGGCGCGATGGAGCTGCTGCTGGCGGTCCGCGCCGCGGGGCTGCCGACCGCGCTGGTGACCTCCACCGGACGCCGGCTGGTCGAGGTGGCGCTGGACACGCTGGGCCGGGAGAATTTCGACGTGGTCGTCTGCGGTGACGAGGTGCCGGCGCCCAAGCCCGACCCGGCGCCGTACCGGACCGCCGCCGAGCTGCTGGGCGTGCCGATCGCCGACTGCGTGGCGATCGAGGACTCGCCCACTGGCATGGCGAGCGCGATCGCCTCGGGAGCCGCCGTGCTGGCCGTGCCGGCTGAGCTGGAGCTGCCCCCGACCGACGGCGTCCACCTGCGCGAGACCCTGGTCGGCGTCGACCCGTCGTACCTGGGAGCGCTGCTGGCCCGCGTCACCGCCTGAGTTCCGCAGCTGCGGAGCTCAGGCCACGCCCCGAAGGTGCGGGACCCGGGCCACGCCCCGAAGGTGCGGGACCCGGGCGACGCCCGAAGGTGCGGGACCCGGGCGACGCCCGAACCTGCGGAACCAGGCCACGATTCGGAGAAGCCTGGTGGCGGAGAGACAATCCGGCCCAAGACGCCGCAGCGGGCGAACCGCGTACAAGCGGCGAGGAACGGCGGCCCGCGCCGGTCGGTGCGACCGGCGCGGGACCCCGCCGTCAGTCGTGCGCGATGGCGCCGAGCACGTTCAGTCGCGCCGCGCGGATCGCCGGCAGGACCGCCGCGATGACGCCGACCAGCGCCGCGAACACCAGGTACGTGCCCATCCGGGACCAGGGCAGCACCAGTTCGGTGATGCCGTCGTTCTCCAGCGCGCGGGTGACCGCCGTGCCCATGCCCGCGCCCACCGTCACGCCGAGCAGCGCGCCGAAGACCGAGATCACCACGGCTTCGACCGTCACCATGCGCATGGTCTGCGCCCGGCCGAGGCCCACCGCACGCAGCAGGCCGAGTTCACGGGTGCGTTCCAGGACCGACAGCGCCAGCGTGTTGACCACGCCGAGGACGGCGATGAGGATGGCCAGCGCCAGCAGGACCTGGATCATGGTGATGAGCGTGTCGAACGTGGCCGCCTGCTGGTCGACGAACGCGGCGGCGTCCGTGGCCGACACCTCCGGGCTGTCCGCCAACAGGGCCTTGATCTGCGGCAACACCGCCGACACGGGTACGCCGTCGGCGAGGCGCACGAAGCCCAGCATCGGCTGCGGGATGCCGAAGTCCTTCGTCACCGCCGCCGGCAGCAGGATGCTGCCGGGCAGGGAGTCCTCCGGGTACGTGGCCACGACCGTGTAGTCGCGGGCTTCGCCGCGCGACGGCTGCACGGTGACCCGCGTGCCGACCTGCCAGCCCCGCTCGGCGGCCTCCGGGGCGCTGACCACCATCTGGTCGTCGCGCAGGGCCGGCAGGGCGGCGGTGCCCCCGTACGTCTGGGCGAGCTGCGCGAGGTCGTCGGTCGCGTTCACCCACTGTTTCTCGCCGTTGATGAGGACCTGGTCGTTCCAGAGGCCGGCTGCCGCCCGTACCCCCGGGATCGCCGCGGCCTCGCGCACGACGGCCGGGTCGTACGTCGGTGGCCTCGGACCGTTCTGATCCCCGCTGATCATGATCTGGGCCTTGAGCACCCGCCCGGCCTCGGCCTTGAGGCTGCTCTTGGCCGAGTCCATCACCACGGTGACCCCGGTGACCAGGGCGATGCCCACCATGAGGGCGGCCGCGGTGATCGCCGTGCGGCGCGGGTTGCGGCCCGAGTTGAGCCGGCCCAGCCGGCCCGGCAGCGACCAGGAGAACAGCCGGCCGAGCAGGGACACCACGGGGCGGCTGATCAGCGGGGTCAGCAGCGCCACCCCGATGAACGACACCAGGACGCCGCCGAGGATCAGCCACAGGCCGGCGTCGCCGGCGTCGGCGAACAGCCCGACGCCCAGCGCGGCGGCGCCGGCGGCCGTGACCGCGCCGCCCGCCACGCTGATCCGGGTCAGCGGCCGGTCGGGCGTGGCGACGTCCTGCATGGCGGCGATGGGCGCGATGCGGGCCGCGCGCAGCGCCGGCAGTACCGCGGCCACCACGGTGACGATCAGGCCGACGGCGAACGAGCTGATCACCGCGGTCATCGGCACGCCGACCGGGGCCAGGTCCAGGCCGCCGCCGGCGAACGAGCCGAACAGGTACGCGAGCCCCGCGCCGGCCCCGACCCCCGCGGCGAGCCCGAGCACCGCCGCGACCAGGCCGATCGCGACCGCCTCCACCAGGACGGAAGTGATCACCTGCCGGCGGCTCGCACCCATCGCCCGCAGCAGGGCGAGCTCACGGGTGCGCTGCGCCACGATGATCGAGAACGTGTTGAGGATCAGAAAGACGCCGACGAACAGCGCGACGCCCGCGAACCCGAGCAGGATCTGACTGAAAAAGCTCAGGCCCTCCTGCAGATCGGCGGCGTTGTCCTCGGCCAGCTGGTCGCCGGTCTTGACCACGTACGCGGAGCCGAGCGTGGCGGTGATCCGGTCCCGCAGAGCCTCCGGTGTCACGTCGGCGGCGGCGCGTACGCGCACCGAGCTGTAGACCCCCGTCTTGCCCAGCATCAGCTTCTGCGCGACCGGCTCGGTGAACGCGACCTCCTGCACGCCGCCGAGGCTGTCCCGGTCGCCGCTGTAGCCGTACACGCCGACAAGCGTGAACTGCTTCTTCGGTTGCAGCGTCAGCACACCGACCTTGTCGCCGACCTTCAGGCCCGCGGCCTCGGCCACGGTCGCGTTGACCGCGATCTCGTCCGGGGCGGACGGGCCGCAGCCCGCGCGGAGCCGCACCAGGTCGTCCTCGCCGGTCCAGGCCACGCCCAGCCGCGGCGGACCCATCGAGGTCAGCACCTTGCCGTCGCTGCCGATCACGCGGGCGCCGTCGGCCTCCACCAGCCCGGCTGCCTCGCGTACCCCCGGAACGGTCTTGATCGTGCCCAGCACGCCGGCGGGAAGCGGAGCGGCGACCTGCTCGCCCTCCATCTCCGACACCTCGACCTTCGGCCGCGCCGTCACGCCGACGTCGGTGGTCGAGTACGCGCTGGCGAACACCGCGTCGAACGAGCGGCTCAGCGTGTCGGTCACCACGAACGCGCCCGCGACGAACATGACGCCGAGCACGACGGCGAGCCCGGAAAGGATCAGCCGCAGCTTGCGCGCCAGCAGGCTCTTGAGGGTGGCGCGCAGCATCAGAGCATCACCGGCTCGGCGTGCGTGTCGAGCCGCTTCATCGTGTCCAGCACGGTCTCGGCGGTCGGCGCGGCCAGCTCGTCGACGATCTGCCCGTCGGCCAGGAAGACGACGCGGTCGGCGTAGCTCGCGGCCACCGGATCGTGGGTCACCATGATGATCGTCTGGTGGTGCTCGCGCACGCTGGCCCGCAGGAACGACAGCACCTCGGCGCCGGACCGCGAGTCCAGGTTGCCGGTCGGCTCGTCGGCGAAGATCACGTCCGGCCGGCCGACCAGCGCCCGCGCGCACGCGACCCGCTGCTGCTGACCGCCGGAGAGCTGGCTGGGCCGGTGGCTCAGCCGGTCGCGCAGCCCGACGGTGTCGATGACGATGTCCCACCACTGCTGGTCCGGCTTGCGCCCGGCGATGTCCAGCGGCAGCCGGATGTTCTCCTGCGCGCTCAGCGTCGGCAGCAGGTTGAACTGCTGGAAGATGAACCCGATCCGGTCCCGGCGCAGCCGCGTCAACGCCTTGTCGCCGAGCTTGCTGAGCTCGGTGTCGCCCACGTGCACGGTGCCGCGGTCCACAGTGTCCAGACCGGCCAGGCAGTGCATGAGCGTGGACTTGCCGCTGCCCGACGGCCCCATGATCGCCGTGAACCGGCCCCGCCCGAACTCGGCGCTCACGCCCCGCAGAGCGGTGACTCGCGCCTCGCCCGAGCCGTAGACCTTCCAGACCTCGCCGGCCCGTGCGGCCACCGGTTCACCGGCATTCGTCGCAGTCACTGTCGCCCCCTGTGTGTCGTATGTCATGCGGGACGCGGCCCGCGGGAATGGTCCGCCGGGCGTGGTGCGGCCCGCCGGTGCTGAACCGGTCGCTCTCACCGAGCGGCCGGGATGGTGCGGCCGGTCGCGATGCGGGACCGGTCGCGATGGTGCGGCCGGACGTGCGCAGTCGCCGGCCGGATGGTCCGGCCGGGCGGCAGCGCCCGGCCGGCCCGCTCAGTCTTCCGGCCGGGACCGGCCCGGGCGTCCGCCTGACGGCGGAGCGCGACGCGGAGATTTCGCCCGGGGACGTCACCTACGTGATCTCAGGGTTGACCCCGACCCGGCGCGCTCGTCCCTCCGCCGCCGGCTCAGCCGCCGGGACGGACCAGGCCCGTCTCGTACGCCAGCACGACCGCCTGCACCCGGTCCCGCAGCCGAAGCTTCGTGAGCACATGCCCGACGTGGGTCTTCACGGTCGTCTCGCTGACCGACAACGCCCGCGCGATCTCGGCGTTGGAATGGCCCCGGGCGACGTGCACCAGCACCTCACGCTCCCGCTCGGTGAGCGCGTCCAGCGCGGGCGCGGCGGCCGTGGCCTCGGCGACGGGCAGCAGCTCGGCCAGCCGCACCAGCAACCGGTCGAGGATCCGCGGGGCGACGACCGCACCCCCGGCCGCCACCGTACGGATCGCCGCCACCAGCTCATCGGCCCCGGCATCCTTGCACAGATACCCCGAAGCCCCCGCCGCGACGGCGCTCACCACCTGCTCGTCCGCGTCGTCCGCGGTCAGCACCAGCACCCGCACCGGCAGCCCCGACCCGGTGATGCGCCGGGCGGCGGCCAGCCCGTCGACCCGCGGCAGCCGCAGATCCATGACCACGACATCGGGGAGCAGCCGGCGCGCCAGGTCGACGGCCTCGGCCCCGTCCCCGGCCTCCCCGACCACGGCGAGCCCGTCGGCCCCGGCCAGCGCCATCCGCAGCCCGGCCCGCAACATGGGCTGCTCGTCAGCGAGCAACACCCGCACGGTACGGACGGTCCCGGCGTGGCGGCCGTCCGGCGTGGGTGCGGCGCGGTGGCGGTCCGGCGTCGGCGTGGGCGTGGGCGTGGCGTGGTGGCCGTCAGGTGTGGGCGTGGCGTGGTGGCCGTCAGGTGTGGGCGCGGCGTGGTGGCCGTCAGGTGTGGGTGCGGCGTGGTGGCCGTCAGGTGTGGGTGCGGCGTGGTGGCTGTCGGGCGTGGGTGCGGCGCGGTGGCCGTCAGGTGTGGGTGCGGCGTGGTGGCCGTCCGGCGTGGGTGCGGCGCGATGGCCGTCCGGCACAGGTGCGGGACCGATGTCGTGCCCGTTGCCCTGCGGCACCGCTCTGCCTCCCCACCCGTGTCCGGCTCCGGCGCTCACCCTAAGCGATCGTCGTGCCTTGTAGCCGTCCCGGCGGCCGTCGTCGGTCTTCCTGCCGCGATCGAATGGCTTGAGGTGGCCTTCAGCGGGCTCACGGCGGCCGTCGTCGGCGCAGGGCGGCGTCACTGCTCTCGCGGCGGCCGTCGTGGCGCAGGGCGGCCGTCGGTTGCCTCAGGGCTGCCGGGGCAGCGCCGGCCCGGCCTCGGTTGACACCGCCTCGCCGGAGCTCGCGGGCGGCGCAGGAGCGGCGGCGGGGGCTGTCGCTGGGACCGGATCGGCGGCGGCTGCCGCGGGCTGGTCTGTGACCGGGGGTGCCGGCTCCGGGTAGGGCGGCGGGGTGCCGCCGAACTCCGGGCAGAACTGCTGGTGGCTGCACCAGCCGCACAGCCGGCTCGGTTTCGGCCGGAAGTCGCGGTCCTGCTTGGCGCGCTCGATCGCCTGGGACAGCGCGACCAGGGTGCGTTCGAAGCGTTCCAGCTCCTCGGCGTCCGGGCTGTAGTCGCAGATCTCCGCGTCCTTGAGATACAGCAGGCGCAGGACCCGGGGCACGACGCCGCGGGTGCGCCACAGCACCAGCGCGTAGAACTTGAGCTGGAACAGTGCCCGGCCCTCGAACGCCTCGCGGGGGGCGCCGCCGGTCTTGTAGTCGACCACGCGCAGGTCGCCGGCGGGGGAGACGTCGAGGCGGTCGATGTAGCCGCGGATCAGCAGGTCCTCGTCGACGAGCGTGGAGACCAGGGACTCGCGCTCGGCGGGCTCCAGGCGCCGCGGATCCTCCACGGCGAAGTAGCCGTCGAGCAGCTCGCCCGCGCCGGCCAGGAACGCCTCGAGCCGGGCGCGCTCGTCGGCGGGCCGTCCCTGCGGCATGCCCGGCAGGGCCTCCGCCTCCGCGGCGGCAATCCGCGAAGGCTCCGCGGCGGCAATCCCCGGAGGCGCCGGGGAAAGCGACCCGGAAGGCGCCGGTGAGGGCGTCCCCTGCGGTGCCGGGGAGACCGTCCCGGAAGGCGCCGGGAGCGGGTGGTCCTCGACCGCGACCGGCGCCGGGACGTCCCCCGGCGCCTCGAAGAGCCGGGCCACCTCCGGCTCCTGCTGCACCAGCCGCTCCCACTGCGGCGCCACCAGCGCCGCCGCGGCCTCCGGTGTGCGGTCGGGCGCCGGCAGGTCGAACAGGCGCTCCAGGACCGCGTGCACGAGGGTGCCGCGCAGCTGGTCGCGGCTGGGCTGCTCCGGCAGGCGGTCGATCGTGCGGAAGCGGAACAGCAGGGGGCACGTCTTGAAGTCGGCCGCGCGCGACGGCGACAGCGACGGGCCGGGGTGGCGCTCCCGGTCGGCGCCCGGGGATGTGGCGCCGGCGGGGGAAAGGACCGTTTCTGCCGTCATGCGGATAAGGCTAGGGGAGGGGTACGACGAAACCCGCGAGCCGGGGGTCACCCGCCGGGCACCGGGCGGGCCGCGGCCGTACGGGGCTCTCAGGCTCGGTCCGTAGCATCGGTGCCGTGGACGACAGCTCGCGGCAGACCCGTCCGGCCCGGCGGCGCGGTGGACGGGTGGTCGGCCGTGTCCTGGGCGTGCCGATCTACGTCAACGCGTCGATGTTGCTGCTGGCTGTGCTGGTCACGGTCGTCTACGGCGGGTACGCGGAGAGCGAACTGGGCCTGGCCGCGCCCTTCGCGTACGCGGTGGGCCTGGGTTTCGTGGTGTGCCTGATGGGTTCGGTGCTGCTGCACGAGCTCGGCCACGCCGTGACCGCCCGGCGGTACGGGATCGGTGTGCGCGGTATCACCCTCGAACTGCTCGGCGGCTGGACCGAGATGGATCGCGACGCCCCGAACCCGCGCGTGGACGCCCTCGTCTCGCTGGCCGGTCCTGCCGTGTCCCTGGTCCTGGGCGGGCTCGCCACCGCCGCCGCGTTCGCGCTGCCCGACCGTACGGTTGCCGGGCAGATCGCCTTCCAGCTGGCCGCGAGCAACGTCATCGTGGCGGTCTTCAACGTGCTGCCCGGCCTGCCGCTCGACGGCGGGCGGGCGTTGCGCGCGGGGATGTGGGCGCTGCTCAAGGATCGGAACCGGGCCACGGAGGTCGCGGGCTGGGCCGGCCGGGGCATCGCGCTGGTGACCGGAAGTGTGGCATTCACCCTGTACCGGCTGAACCTGCTGACGCTGTTCGGCCTCATGTTCATCCTGCTGGTGGTCTTCACGTTGTGGCAGGGCGCCGGGCAGTCGATCCGGCTCGCGCGGATGACGCGGCGGTTCCCCCTGGTCGACCTGGCGACCCTCGCGCGGCCGCTGTTCGCCGTACCGTCGGGAACGTCGATCGCGGAGGCACAACGCCGCGCCGATGCGTCGGAGCTGGAGCGCAAGGGCCTTGCCGTGGCCGATTCCAGCGGGCGCGTCGTCGCGGTGGTGGATGCCGCCGCCGCGGCGGCCGTGCCGGCCGAGCGGCGGCCGTGGGTCTCCGTCGACACCGTCTCGCGCGACCTGGCGCGGCTGCCGGCGATGCGCGTCGGTCTCACCGGCGAGCAGGTGGTCCGGGCCGTGCAGGCACACCCGGGTGCACAGTACGTGGTGACCGCAGGCGAGGATGTCGTCGGCGTGCTGCACGTCGCGGATCTGGCCGAGCTGCTGGAGCCGCGCCGCGCGGTCCGCCGCACCGCCGCGAGGTAGCAGACGAGAGAGGGATCCGTGACCGTTCAAGAGACCACCGTGGCCGCCGACCCCGTGCCCGCGCACCGGGGGCCGTTCCGTGCGGGCGACCGGGTGCAGCTCACCGATCCCAAGAACCGCATGCACACGATCGTCCTGGAGCCGGGCAAGGCCTTCCACACCCACCGCGGCGCGCTGGAGCACGACTCGCTGATCGGGCTGCCCGACGGCAGCGTCGTCACCTCGAGCGGCGGCACCGCATACCTGGCGCTGCGCCCGCTGTTGTCGGACTACGTGCTGTCGATGCCGCGCGGCGCCCAGGTCATCTACCCGAAGGACGCGGCGCAGATCGTCGCCATGGGCGACATCTTCCCCGGCGCGAAGGTTCTGGAGGCCGGCGTCGGCTCCGGCGCGCTCACTTGTTCGCTGCTGCGGGCCGTCGGGGGCAGCGGTGAGCTGCACTCGTACGAGCTGCGCGAGGACTTCGCCGCGATCGCCCGCAAGAACGTCGAGTCGTTCTTCGGCGGCCCGCACCCGGCCTGGCACCTGCACCACGGTGATGTGGCCGGCGCCACCGAGACCGGTTTCGACCGCATCATCCTCGACATGCTCACCCCGTGGGAGGCCCTCGACATGGTCGAGAAGGCGCTCGTGCCCGGCGGGGTCTTCATCGGGTACGTGGCCACGACGCCGCAGTTGTCCGAGCTGGTCGAGGCGTTGCGTGAGCGCGGCGGGTGGACCGAGCCGCGGGCATGGGAGTCGCTCGTCCGGGACTGGCACGCCGAGGGCCTGGCCGTGCGTCCGGACCACCGGATGATCGCGCACACCGCGTTCCTGGTGTCGGCCCGTAAGCTCGCGCCCGGCGTCACCGCCCCGCCGCGCCGGCGCAAACCCAGCAAGGGCGCCGAGGCGTACGCGCTGCGCAGGGCCGCTCAGGCCGCCCTCGCCGCCGAGCGCGCGGAGACGGGCGACGATACCGGGGTGTGACGGGCCGCCGCGGATCCGGTAGTTTCCGTCGCGGATTTGATGGGGCTTGGGAGGGAACCGGTGGGCGCGATGAGTTCTCCGCCGTTCGGGGGCAGCAACGAGATGCCGGCGGTCTTCCCGGACTGGTCGCCGTACGAGGACCTCGACTCGGCCGCCCGGGCCTACCTGCGGGACCCCGAGGTGGCGCTGGACGCGCTCTTCGGGGTGCTGCGCGGGGCGTCGGTGCTGTGTTTCACGCTGGAGCGCTTCGTCAACGAGGTCAACGGCGTGTGGCAGGAGGTCGTCATCTGCGACGGCAGCCGGCTGGTGCTGTGGCACGGCGAGGACGTGGCGCCCGGTGACGGCCCGGTCGGGTCGATGACCTCGTCGCTGCGCGTGGTGCCGCTGTCCACGGTCACCGAGGTCGGGTGCCGGCGGCGGCTGACGCGCACCTCCAGCGGCCAGGCGCGGGTCGACAGCATCGACGTCTACCTGCTGCTGAGCTCGGTCGACGACGCGGTGCCGCCGCCCGGCATGGCCGAGGAGGAGGGCCGGACCGCGCTGCGGCACGACGCGCTGCGCTTCGGCAAGACGCTCGACGACGGCGGTCCGGGGCAAATCGCCCGGTTGGAGGACTTTTCCCGAATAGTCGCATCTTTGGTCGGCCGTCCGACACTGTGACATTTCCCGCTGTCACAGCGGACGGCCGCGCGGCCCGCGCCGGCCCTGCCGAAACCGATCAGTCGGCGTCCGGGCCGGCGACCTCGACGTCGTCGGAACTGCGCACCACGTGGATGCAATCGCCCGGGCACTCCTTCGCCGCGTCGATCACTTCCAGCCGCAGCCGCGCCGGCACGCCGGTGCGCACTCCGGGGTCCTGCAGCAGCTCACCGGTGCTGTCCTTCACGTACGCCAAGCCGTCGACGTCGAACTCGAAGACCTCCGGCGCGTACTGCACGCAGAGCCCGTCACCGGTGCACAGATCCTGATCCACCCAGACCTGCAGTTCGTCAGTCCCGGTCTCCACGGACACCGCACACCTCCCAGAAATAGCCCGGTCCGACGGTACCCGAACCCCCTGACCACCCGGCGCGCCCACCTGACCGAATCGATCAAGGTTCAGTGACGAGGGTGTTGCATGGGTCGAAATCCGGCCCGCAGCGGTTAGTGTTGTCTCAGAACGTTCGAGCCCCCGGGGAGGTGGGACGTGGCACGCAGCGACGAGGCGGATCACCGCGCCGCACGTTGGGAGAAAGAGGCCAACGATCTCTCCAGCCAGGTTGCGTTCCTGCAGGAGGAACTCGCTCTGGTTCGGCGCAAGTTGACCGAAAGCCCCCGACACGTCCGGCAGCTCGAGGAGCGGCTCGCGGCAACGCAGGCGCAGCTCGCCCGGCTGACCGAGAACAACGACCGGCTCGTGGCGACCCTCAAGGAAGCCCGGGCTCAGATCGTCACTCTCAAGGAAGAGATTGACCGCCTCGCCCAGCCGCCCAGCGGCTACGGCGTATTCCTGGCCGCCCACGAGGACGGCACCGTCGATGTCTTCACCGGTGGCCGCAAGCTCCGTGTCGCCGTGTCCCCGAGCCTCGAGGTCGAGGAGCTCAACCGGGGACAGGAGGTCCTGCTCAACGACGCGCTCAACGTGGTCGACGCGTTCGGCTACGAGCGGGTCGGCGAGGTCGTCCTGCTCAAGGAGGTCCTCGCCGGTCCCGGCGGCGCCCCGGGCGACCGCGCCCTGGTCGTCTCGCACGCCGACGAGGAACGGATCGTCCACCTGGCCGATTCACTGCAGGTGTCCGCGCTGCGGGCCGGCGACTCGCTCATGATCGAGCCGCGCTCGGCGTACGCGTACGAGCGCATCCCGAAGAGCGAGGTCGAAGAGCTCGTCCTGGAGGAAGTGCCCGACGTCGACTACTCCGACATCGGCGGTCTGCACTCGCAGATCGAGCAGATCCGCGACGCGGTGGAGCTGCCGTTCCTGCACGCCGACCTGTTCCGCGAGCACCAGCTGCGCCCGCCGAAGGGCATCCTGCTCTACGGCCCGCCCGGCTGCGGCAAGACCCTGATCGCCAAGGCGGTCGCCAACTCGCTGGCGAAGAAGATCGCCGAGCGGCGCGGCGAGGAGAAGCACACCAGCTACTTCCTCAACATCAAGGGTCCCGAGCTGCTCAACAAGTACGTGGGTGAGACCGAGCGGCACATCCGCCTGGTCTTCCAGCGGGCCCGGGAGAAGGCCGGCGAGGGCACGCCGGTCATCGTCTTCTTCGACGAGATGGACTCCATCTTCCGGACCCGTGGCTCCGGCGTCTCCTCCGACGTCGAGAACACCATCGTCCCGCAGCTGCTCAGCGAAATCGACGGCGTCGAGGGCCTGGAGAACGTCATCGTCATCGGCGCCTCCAACCGGGAAGACATGATCGACCCGGCCATCCTGCGGCCCGGCCGCCTCGACGTGAAGATCAAGATCGAGCGCCCGGACGCGGAGGCGGCGAAGGACATCTTCGCCAAGTACATCCTCCCCGGCCTGCCGCTCAGCGAGGACGACCTGGCCGAGCACGGCGGCGACGCCGACGTGACGGTCGCGGCCATGATCGAGGCGGTCGTGCTCCGGATGTACACGGAGACCGAGGAGAACCGCTTCCTCGAGGTCACCTACGCCAACGGTGACAAGGAAGTCCTGTACTTCAAGGACTTCAACTCGGGCGCGATGATCCAGAACATCGTCGACCGCGGCAAGAAGATGGCCATCAAGGAGTTCCTCACCTCCGGCAAGAAGGGGCTGCGCCTGCAGCACCTGCTCGACAGCTGTGTCGACGAGTTCCGCGAGAACGAGGACCTGCCCAACACCACCAACCCCGACGACTGGGCCCGCATCTCCGGCAAGAAGGGCGAGCGGATCGTCTACATCCGTACGCTCGTCTCCGGCGGCAAGGGCGCCGAGGCCGGCCGCTCCATCGAGACGGCCAGCAACACCGGTCAATACCTGTAGCGAGCAACCCACGGCACGGGCGGAGGGCTCTCCCTCCGCCCGTGCTGTCTCTACTCAGAGTGCTTTCCCCGGCACGGCCCGGGGCGATAACCGATACCGGAGCGTCTAGGCTCGATACATGGGCAACGGCAGCACAGCGGGCGGAGTGGTCGCATGAGCGTTCGGCGGATTATGGGCACCGAGGTCGAGTACGGCATTTCCGTGCCCGGGCAGCCCGGCGCCAACCCGATGGTCACGTCCTCCCAGGTCGTCAACGCCTACGGCGCCCGGCCCGAGCTCAACCGGGGTGGCCGCGCCCGCTGGGACTACGAGGAGGAGTCGCCGCTGCGCGACGCCCGCGGCTTCACGTATTCCGGGGCCGCCTACGACCCGGCGGATGCCCTCGCCGACGAGGATCTCGGCCTCGCCAACGTGATACTGACCAACGGCGCCCGGCTCTACGTCGACCACGCCCACCCCGAGTACAGCACCCCCGAATGCACCAACCCCCTCGACATCGTCCGCTGGGACAAGGCCGGCGAGCGCGTCATGGCGGAGGCCTCCCGGCGCGCCGCGACCATCCCCGGCACCCACCGCATCCAGCTCTACAAGAACAACACCGACAACAAGGGCGCCTCGTACGGCTCGCACGAGAACTACCTCATGCGCCGGCAGACCCCGTTCGCGGACATCGTCGCCCACCTGACACCGTTCTTCGTCACCCGGCAGATCGTCGTCGGCGCCGGCCGCGTCGGCATCGGGCAGGACGGCTCCGGCTCCGGCTTCCAGATCTCCTCGCGCGCCGACTTCTTCGAGGTGGAGGTCGGCCTCGAGACCACCCTCAAGCGGCCGATCATCAACACCCGCGACGAGCCCCACTCGGACGCCGACAAATACCGCCGCCTGCACGTCATCATCGGCGACGCGAACCTCTCCGAGATCTCCACGTACCTGAAGATGGGCACGACCGCCCTGATCCTCAACATGATCGAGGAGAAGGTCTTCAGCGGCGACCTCGGCGTGGCCGACCCGGTCTCCGAGCTCAAGGCGGTCAGCCATGACCCCTCGCTCAAGCACCTCATGCGCCTGCGTGACGGCCGCCGGCTCACCGCGCTCGACCTGCAGTGGGCGTACTACGAGCGCGCCAAGGCCTTCGTGGACGAACGCTACGGCGACGACGTCGACGAGCAGACCGCCGACGTCCTGCGCCGCTGGGAGGAGATCCTCACCAAGCTCGGCGACGACCCGATGTCCTGCTCCGACCAGCTCGACTGGGTCGCCAAGCTGCGCCTGCTCGAGGGCTACCGGGAACGTGAGAACCTCGCCTGGTCGTCCCCCAAGCTGCAGCTCGTCGACCTGCAGTACTCCGACGTCCGGCCGGAGAAGGGCCTCTACCACCGCCTGGTGGCCCGAGGCTCGATGAAGACCCTCCTCGACGCCGAGGAGACCCGTCGCGCGATGGTGGAGCCGCCCGAGGACACCCGGGCGTACTTCCGCGGCCAGTGCCTCGCCCGGTACGCGTCCGAAGTGGTCGCGGCCAGCTGGGACTCGGTCATCTTCGACGTCGGCCGCGAGTCCCTCGTCCGGGTCCCGATGATGGAACCCGAGCGGGGCACCAAGAAGCACGTCGGGGCCCTGTTCGACAAGTGCGACACGGCCAAGGACCTGCTCGAGGTGATCACGAGCCGCTGAGCGACCTCGCGAGGCTTCGCCGGCAGCGAAACACGCGACCGCGCAGGCCTTTTCGTCGTACCCGCGAGGTAGGTTTTTCCCAACCCGAACCAGTTGGGTCTTGAAGGGGGACAGGGATGGCAACGCGAGACACCGGCGGTCAGTCGCAGTCCGGCAAGGGAAAGCGCGACGAGGAGATCGAGGACGTCACCACCGAGGCCAACCCGGAGGTAGCCGAGCGGCACGCCGAGATCACCGAGGACGTCGACGACCTGCTCGACGAAATCGACTCGGTCCTCGAGGAGAACGCCGAGGAATTCGTCAGAGGCTATGTACAAAAAGGCGGAGAATAGCACTTAAAGGGCAAACCGGACATGCCGCGGAAGTCCGACGATCGTGAGGGCCAGCGGATTTGCCGTGACTGTGGCGAGTGGAAGCCGTTGGAGCAGTTCTGCGCGAATAGCAAGCGTCCGAGCGGGCGCGGAAGCTACTGCAAGGACTGCTTCAACGTTAGGTCCCGCGTCAGTTATGCCAAGAGCATGCGGGCACGGCACGGTCGAGATGTGCGCCCGGTCCGTGCCGTGGCAGAAGGCTACCGGGCGTGCCCCGATTGCGGCCTCGTCAAGCCCTTGGGCGACTTCCCCCGCAACCGTGCCGACAGCACCGGCTACGCGAGCTACTGCAAGCCATGCCACAACACGCGTGGCAAGGAGTCGAGAACCCGCCTCTACGGCGGCTCGCGGGAGTATCACCTGCGGCGGTATGGGATCGGGCAGCTTGAGTTCGACGGGCTGCTGGCCGCGCAGGGGGGGTGTCTGTGCGATCTGTGGCGGAGACGATCCTCAACACCTCGACCACGATCATCGCACCGGCGAGGTGCGCGGGATATTGTGCTTCAACTGCAACGGCGGTCTGGGGCAGTTCCGGGACGACCCGGTGCTCCTGGCCGACGCGATCGCATATCTGAAAGGAACCACGTGGCAGCGGGCTTTGATCCATCCGGGCGTCTTCCAGATGTGTTCACCAACGCGGGGACGTCATCCTTCACGCAGTTCCTGACCCAGGCCGCCCCCGAGTTGCTGCCGGGACGCCGGCCGCTGCCGCCGGGGCTGTCGGCCGACATCGCGCCGCACGCCACCACGATCGTCGCCATCGCCACCGCCGAGGGTGTCGTGATGGCCGGGGACCGGCGTGCCACCATGGGCAACCTCATCGCCAGCCGGGACATCGAGAAGGTGCACCCGGCGGATGCGTATTCGCTGATCGGCATCGCCGGCACCGCGGGTATCGGCATCGAGCTGATGCGGCTGTTCCAGGTGGAGCTGGAGCACTACGAGAAGATCGAGGGGACGATGCTGTCCCTCGACGGTAAGGCCAACCGGCTGGCCTCGATGGTGCGCGGCAACCTCGGCGCGGCCATGCAGGGCCTGGCCGTGGTGCCGCTGTTCGCCGGGTACGACCTGGCGCCGGCCGACCCGGCTCGCGCCGGGCGCATCTTCAGCTTCGACGTCGCGGGCGGGCTCTACGAGGAGACCGGCTTCGACGCGATCGGCTCGGGCTCGCTGTTCGCCAAGTCCGCTCTGAAGAAGAAGTACCGCGCCGGTGTCGGCACGCAGGACGCCATCCGGCTCGCCGTCGAGGCGCTGTACGACGCCGCGGACGACGACACGGCGACCGGCGGCCCCGACGTGACCCGCAAGATCTACCCGGTGGTGATGACGGCGACGGCGGAGGGCACGCACCGGCTCACCGACGCCGAGATCACCGCGGTGGCCGAGGCAGTGGTCGCCGGACGGATGGAGAACCCGGGCGGCTGAGCCGCGCGGTTCCGCCGCACCCTCCCGTCGTCGGCACGCCCGCCGGGGCGGCCGACCCCCGGTCCACGACATCCGGTCATCGAAGGAGTAGCCACCCGTGGCCATGCAGTTCTACGCCTCACCCGAGCAGGTCCAGCGGGACCGCTCGGAGTACGCCCGCAAGGGCATCGCCCGCGGCCGCTCCGCCGTCGTGCTCACGTACGAGGGCGGCATCCTGCTGGTCGCCGAGAACCTCACCTCGCTGCGCAAGATCAGCGAGTTGTACGACAGGATCGGTTTCGCGGCCGTCGGCCGTTACAACGAGTTCGAGAGCCTGCGTCGCGCCGGCGTGCGCATGGCGGACATCAACGGCCTGCAGTTCGACCGCCGGGACGTGACGGGCCGCGCGCTGGCGAACGCGTACACGCAGACGCTCGGCGCGATCTTCTCCGAGACGCAGAAGCCGTACGAGGTGGAGATCTGCGTGGCGCAGGTCGGCTCGTCGCCCGAGACGGACGAGCTGTACCGGATCACGTACGACGGCTCGGTGATGGACGAGCCCGGTTTCATGGCGATGGGCGGCTCGGCCGAGGCCATCTCCACCGTCCTCAAGGAACGTCACGACGTCACCGCGGACCTGCCCACCGCGCTCGCGCTGGCGGTCAAGGGCCTCGGCTCGGTCGGCGGCGAGAACGGCGCCGAGCGTGAGCTGGACGCTTCCCGTCTCGAGGTCGCGGTTCTGGACCGGCGCCGCAAGGGCCGCACGTTCCGCCGCATCAGCGGCGCTGCGCTGGAGTCCCTGCTGGCCGGCGGCAAGGACCAGCCGGCGGACGAATCGGCCACCGCCCAGGGCGACTCCGCGCCGCCCGCCCCGGCCGAGGAGAAGCCGACCGTGTCGGCCGCGTCGGTGGACACGGAAGGCGTGCCGGAAGAGGGCGACGACAAGTCCTGACGGGCGACGCTCCGGGTGCGTCGCCGGCGAGTGACGCACCCGCGAGCCGGCCGGCTGTCCGGTGGGTCTGTCCGGCTGGTGGGCCGGGTGTCTGGCGGGCCAGGTGTCTGGCGGGCCGGGTGTTCGGCGGGCCGGTGGGTCTGGTCGGCTGGCGGGCCGGGTGCGCTCGGCGGCCGGAAGGGCCGGGGGCGCTGGTGCGGCCGGGCCGGTTGTCCGGTGGGCCTGGCCGACTGGCGGGCCGCGTGTCCGGCGGGTTGCCTGGTTGCCCGGGTGCGCTCGGTGGCCGGGAAGGACCGGGTTGCCGGCGGGCCGGTCTCGCTGGCGCGTGCGCTCGGTGGTCAGAAGGCCCGAGTGCTGGGCCACCACGCCGCCGGCCACGGGGAGCGGGGTGGTCAGTCGATGACCAGGGGCCGCCACCAGTCCGGGTTGTCGCGGTACCACTGGACCGTCTCGGCCAGCCCCTCGCGGAAGTCGACCTGCGGGCGGTAGCCGAGTTCCTCGCGGATGCGGGTGTCGTCGAGGGCGTACCGGCGGTCGTGGCCCTTGCGGTCCTCGACGTGGTGGACCTGGTCCCAGCCGGCGCCGCAGGCCTCCAGGAGCAGCTCTGTCAGGTCTCGGTTGGTCAGTTCCTCGTTGCCGCCGATGTGGTAGATCTCGCCGGGTCGCCCCTGCTGCAGGACCAGGGCCGTGCCGCGGCAGTGGTCGGCGACGTGGATCCAGTCGCGGACCTGGCCGCCGTCGCCGTAGAGGGGGACCGGGCGGCCTTCCAGCAGGTTCGTCACGAAGCGGGGGATCAGTTTCTCCGGGTGCTGGTACGGGCCGTAGTTGTTGGCGCACCGTGTCACCGTCACCGGGAGACCGTGCGTCCGGTGGTAGGCGAGCGCCACGAGGTCCGAGCCGGCCTTGGTCGCCGCGTACGGGGAGTTGGGGGCCAGCGGCGCCGTTTCCGTCCAGGAGCCCGACTCGATCGAGCCGTAGACCTCGTCCGTGGAGACGTGCAGGAACTTCTGCACGCCGTGCCGCAGTGCCGCGTCGAGCAGGACCTGGGTGCCGACCACGTTGGTCGTGGCGAACTCCGCCGCCTCCTGGATCGAGCGGTCGACGTGCGATTCCGCCGCGAAGTGGACGACGTGGTCGTGTTTTCTCAGCACCGAGTCGACGAGGGCCGCGTCGCAGATGTCGCCGGGGACGAAGTCGAGGCGTTTGCTCTCCGCGACGGGACCGAGGTTGGCGAAGTTCCCGGCGTACGTGAGCTTGTCGAGGACCGTGACCCGCGCGCCCTCCAAGCCCGGCAGTTCGTCGCGGAGCACGCCGCGGGTGAAGCTGGACCCGATGAAGCCGGCGCCGCCGGTGATCAGAAGATTCATCAAGTCGGCAGTGTATCCGCAGGTCGGGGGCCTGTGGCCTGGGAAGACCACGCAGTGCTGCGGTGAAAGGGCGCGTTGTCACTGCCGTTCAATGCCGTTCTGCGGCTAGTGTTTCGTC
Source organism: Actinoplanes sp. NPDC049316 (assembly GCF_040677315.1). Classification (NCBI taxonomy): domain Bacteria; kingdom Bacillati; phylum Actinomycetota; class Actinomycetes; order Micromonosporales; family Micromonosporaceae; genus Actinoplanes; species Actinoplanes sp. NPDC049316. The sequence goes on from NZ_JBFAQM010000029.1 coordinate 111,875, forward strand.
ATGGAACGGCGAATTTTCGGCCTCGAAACCGAGTACGGAGTCACGTGCACCTACCGGGGGCAGCGGCGGCTGTCTCCGGACGAGGTGGCCCGCTACCTGTTCCGCCGAGTGGTGTCCTGGGGACGCAGCAGCAACGTCTTTCTCCGCAACGGCGCCCGCCTCTACCTCGACGTCGGTTCCCACCCCGAGTACGCGACCCCCGAGTGCGACAGCGTCACCGATCTCGTCGCCCACGATCGCGCCGGTGAGCGCATCCTGGAAGGCCTGCTGGTCGACGCCGAGAAGCGGCTGCACGACGAGGGGATCGCCGGGGAGATCTACCTGTTCAAGAACAACACCGACTCGGCCGGGAACTCGTACGGGTGCCACGAGAACTATCTCGTGTCCCGTCACGGCGAGTTCGGCCGCCTCGCCGACGTCCTCATCCCGTTCCTGGTCACCCGGCAGCTGATCTGCGGCGCGGGCAAGGTCCTGCAGACGCCGCGGGGTGCGGTGTTCTGCCTCTCGCAGCGCGCCGAGCACATCTGGGAAGGCGTCTCCAGCGCCACCACCCGCAGCCGGCCCATCATCAACACCCGCGACGAGCCGCACGCCGACGCGGAGCGCTACCGGCGGCTGCACGTCATCGTCGGCGACTCGAACATGAACGAGGTCACCACGCTGCTCAAGGTCGGCAGCGCCGACATCGTGCTGCGGATGATCGAGGCCGGCGTGGTGATGCGCGACCTGTCGCTGGAGAACCCGATCCGGGCGATCCGGGAGGTCAGCCACGACGTCACCGGCCGCCGCAAGATCCGGCTGGCGAACAACAAGGAGGTCAGCGCCCTCGAGATCCAGCAGGAGTATCTCGCCAAGGCCACCGAGTTCGTCGAGCGGCGCGGCGGTGACCAGACCGCCAAGCGGGTCGTCGAGCTGTGGGGGCGGGTGCTGTCGGCGATCGAGAGCGGCGACCTCGACCCGGTGTCGCGCGAGATCGACTGGGTGTCGAAGTACAAGCTGATCGAGCGGTACCAGGCCAAGCACGAGATCCCGATGTCGCACCCGCGGATCGCCCAGCTGGACCTGGCGTACCACGACGTGCGCCGCGGCCGCGGCCTGTACGCGCTGATGGAGAAGCGCAAGCAGGTCGACCGCATCTCCAACGACCTCGAGATCTTCGAGGCGAAGGAGACGCCGCCGCAGACCACCCGGGCCCGGCTGCGCGGCGAGTTCATCCGGCACGCCCAGGAGAAGCGGCGCGACTTCACCGTCGACTGGGTGCACCTCAAGCTCAACGACCAGGCGCAGCGCACGGTGCTGTGCAAGGACCCGTTCCGGGCGTACGACGAACGGGTCGAGCGGCTCATCGCCAGCATGTGACGAGGGGTTAGGCTGGTCGGGCCATGACGACGCACGAGCCCGGCCAGCAGCCGCTCCCGGAGAAGAACGCGCGCAGCCTCGACGACATCCTGCGGGCGCGCGCCGAGCGCCGCCGTGAGCGGCTCCGCAGCGAGCTCGCCCGCAACCGCAAGGGCGACCACCTGGTCCCTACGTGGGTGATGGCGGTGGGTGTCGCCGCGATGCTGCTGGCCTGGGCCTGGCTGATCTTCTCGTCCTGACCGCGGGGCCGGGCCGCCGGGCGCGGGAAGCAGCGCCGCGACCGCGCCGCGGGCCGAAGGCGCGCCACCGCGCCACCGCGCCACCGCGCCACCGCGCCACCGCGCCACCGCGCCACCGCGCCGCGGGCCGAAGGCGCGCCACCGCGCCACTCGCCGAAGACCGGCGGGCGCGGGGGAGGGCGGGCCACGGTCAGGGTGCCAGCAGGGACGCCGCGTGCCGGCCGGCCACGGCCGCCGTGACGAAGTAGGCGTGGTCCTCGGCCAGGCCGCGGCCCATGGTCGACAGCTTCACCGGGCTGTCCAGCAGCGCCGCGTCGAGGCCGTGCGTCGCGACCTCCACGATCCGGTGCAGCGTCGTCAGCGGCGCGAGCGCGTCGGTGACCTCCTTCGCCAGGTCGGCCGCCAGGTCGTCGGGGACCGGCAGGTCGGCGGGCACGAGCGCCACTTTCCCGTACGCGGTGAGGCTGTGGTGGGACAGGCCGCGGTGGCGGGGCCGGGCGTCGCCGTCGGAGATGCGCAGCGAGCCCACGGGGCGGCCGCCGAGCGCGACGACGGCGTTGACCGCCTCGCCGAGGGCCACGCCGGAGAAGCCCCAGGTCGTGCCCGTGCCGAGGTTGCCGGGGCCCTGCGCGACGATCGTCACGTCGGCGTCGAGGACGTGCCGGGCCGCGAGCAGCCCGGTGTGGACGGTGCTCGCCTCCAGGTCGCCGCCGAACGCCTGGCCGGTGGTGACCGTGCCGGCGAGGTGGTCGCGGAGGCCGTCGAGGGTGCGGGAGAACCAGGCGGGGAGTGCGCCGCCGTCGGTCATCACGTACGCGACGCGTGCGTCGGGCCGGTCGGCGTGGATGCCGGCGAGGATCGCGGGCAGCGCGGAGTGCAGGTCCGCGGTGACCACGGGCATGTCGTCGAGGGTCTCGGCCGAGGCCATCACCGCGCGGTGCGGGGAGGCCTCCTCGTCGACGCCGAGCCGGATGGTCTGCAGCGGCGTGTAACGGGCCTTGACCAGGTGGCCGGCGTCGCGGGTGGTGCCGTCGTCGGCGGGGTCCGGGGGCAGCCGGTCGGGCAGGGCCACGACCAGCGCGTACCCGCCCGTGCCCAGGCCCATGACCAGCGCGCCCACGTTGAGCAGGACGCGGTCGCCGGGTTCCGGGGCTCCGGTCAGATCCGGGTACGCGAGCGCCTTCAGCGGGCCGTCGTCGGTGGCGACCTCGAGCTCGACGGCTCCGCGCCACTGTCGCCGTACCGAAGAAACCGTTCCTGACCGCCAGCGCACCATGGCGGCGACCCTATATGTCCACCCCGCCGTCGCGGTGGTTGAGGCCCGCACGCCCGCGCGTCGGGTCGAGGAAGACGTACCGGATGCCCGGGTAGCGGGCCCGCAGCCGCCGTTCGGCCTCGTCGGAGGCCTCCTCGATCTGGCCGCCGGTGATGTGGTCCTCGAAGTCGACCTTCGCCGCGACGAGGATCTCGCCGGGCCCGAGCTGCATGGTCAGCAGGGTCGGCACGGCGGTCACGACGTCGAGCGAGGCCAGGTCGTCGGCGATCTGGTTGTGCATCCGGCGCGGCACCGCGCGGCCGACCAGCAGCGACACGTTGGCGCGCGCGAGCACCGTGGCGACCACGAGCAGCAGCAGGCCGATGAGGATGGAGGCGACGCCGTCCCACGTCTCGGAGCCGGTCAGCTGCGCCAGCCCGATGCCGCCGGCGGCGAGCAGCAGGCCGATCAGCGCGGCGGAGTCCTCGAAGTAGACGGCCTTGACGGTGGTGTCGGAGGTGAGGCGCAGGTAGCGGCGCTTGCTGATGCCCCAGCGCTGCGATTCCCCCTTCACCTGCCGCTGCGCCTTCAGCCAGGAGGTGCCCTCGGCGACGAACGAGACCGCCAGGACGATGTACGAGATCAGGTAGTGGCCGCTGTGCTCGCCGCTGATGATCGTCGTGACGCCGTGGTAGATGGAGAACCCGGCGCCGCCGATGAAGGTGAACAGCGCGGCGATGAAGGCCCAGACGAAGCTCTCCTTGCCGTACCCGAAGGGGTGTTCCTCGTCGGCGGGCTTGCCGCCGCGGCGCAGCGCGACGAACAGGAAGACCTCGGTGACCGTGTCGGCCAGCGAGTGGGCGGACTCCGACAGCATCGCGGCGGAGCCGGAGATGAGGCCGGCGACGAACTTGGCGGCGGCGATGACCAGGTTGGCCAGCCCGGCGACGATGACCGTGCCGACGCTCTCGTTCTCGCCCTCGCCGTCGGAGCCGGGCTCCGCGGGGGCGGGCAGCGGGCCCGCGGCGGCGAGCCCGACGGGGGCGTCGGGGAGGTCGTCGCGGGGGACGTCGGTGCGGGGAGAGTCGGTCACCCGAGCAGTTTTCCCCTTGTCGGATACAGATAACCGTCCGCGGCCCGCGGATGCCGCCACATCCGCGCTGGGCTGCTAGCGTTTCGGTCGTGTCGCGGACCCGTACCGAGCGCCTGGTGAACCTGGTGATCTGTCTGCTGTCCACGCGACGGTTCCTGACCGCCGCGCAGATCGCCGCGACCGTGCCCGGGTACGAGCACGACCCGGAGGATCCGCGCGACCACGAGGCGTTCCAGCGCAAGTTCGAACGCGACAAGGCCGAGCTGCGTGAGCTGGGCGTGCCGCTCGAGACGGGCCTGGCGAGCGCCTTCGACACCGAGCACGGCTACCGGATCGCCCACCGCGAGTACGCGCTGCCCGACATCCCGCTCGAGCCCGACGAGGCCGCCGCCGTGGGTATCGCCGCGCGGCTGTGGCAGCACGCCGGTCTCGCGGCCGCCGCGTCGTCCGGGCTGGCCAAGCTGCGCGCCGCCGGCGTCGAGGTGGACCCGCAGGCGACGTTGGGGGTCGAGCCGGTGGTGACCGTCGACCCGGCGTTCGGCCCGCTGACCGCTGCGGCGCGGGCCCGGCGCGCCGTGACGTTCTCGTACCGCGTACCGGAGGTGGACGAGCCCTCCACCCGGCGGCTGCAACCCTGGGGCGTGGTGTGCTGGCAGGGCCGCTGGTACGTCGTCGGCCACGACCGCGACCGCGACGCGACCCGCTGTTTCCGGCTGTCGCGCATCGTCGGCTCGGTCCGCGCGGTCGGTCCCGAGGGCGCGTTCACACCACCGGCCGACGTCGACCTGATCAGCCACGTGGCCCGCTGGTCGGGCCCGACCGAGCGCACCGGCCGTGCCGGTGTCATGGTGCGTCCCGGGCGCGCCGCGGGGCTGCGCCGGCTGGCCGTGGAGACGGTGCCCGGGCCCGACGGCGACCGGCTGACCATCCCGTACTCCGACGTCGAGTGGCTGGCCTCGCGGCTGGTCGGCTACGGCGCCGACGTGCGCGCCGACGCCCCGCCGGAGCTGCGGGAGGCCGTGATCCAGCAGCTCAAGGAGGTCGTCGCCCGGCACGAGCCGGCCGCCGCCGGAGCGGTGCCGTGACCCCGCAGCAGCGCACCCCCGCCGGCCGGGCGTCCGCGGACCGGCTGGGGCGGCTGCTCAACCTCGTGCCGTACCTGCTGGCCCGGCCGGGCATCGCGGTGGCCGAGGCCGCCGCCGACTTCCGGATCAGCGAGCGCCAGCTGCGCGAGGACCTGGAGCTGCTGTGGGTGTGCGGGCTGCCCGGGTACGGGCCCGGCGACCTGATCGACATGGCGCTCGACGGCGACCGGGTGACGATCACCTACGACGCGGGCATCGACCGGCCGCTGCGGCTCAACCCGGACGAGGCGCTCGCACTGGTCGTGGCGCTGCGAATGCTCGCCGAGACGCCCGGCATCGGGTCCCGCGACGCCATCGAGCGGGCGCTGGCCAAGATCGAGAACGCCGCCGGTGACCTCGCCGACGCGCCGGTGGCCGTCCGGCTGCCCGCCAATACGCAGCGCGTGGACGCCATCCGCGGCATCGTGGAGCGCCGCCGCGCCATGCGCATCACCTACTACACGCCCGCGCGCGACGAGACCACCGAGCGGATCGTCGACCCCATGCGGGTGCTGATGGTCGGCAACCGGGCGTACCTGGAGGCGTGGTGCCGGCGCGCGGAGGCCACCCGGCTGTTCCGCCTCGACCGCATCGACGCCTTCACCGAACTGGACGAGCCGGCCGTCCCGCCGGCCCGCGCGGTGCCGCACGACGTGACCGACGGCGTGTTCCACCCGGGCCAGGACCTGCCGCTGGTCACCGTGCGCGTGGGGCGGGGCAGCCGCTGGATCACCGAGTACTACCCGTGCGAAGAAGTGCGCCGTGACGGCGACGAGTGGGTCGTGACGATGCGGGTCACCGACCTGGGCTGGGCGCAGCGGCTCCTGCTCGGCCTCGGCTCCGACGTCACCGTTGTGGGGCCGGCCGCGCTGGTCGAGCGCATCCGCGAGCAGGCCACGCTGGCGCTGGACCAGTACGCGGCACCCGCGACCGGTAACGCCTAGAGTGTCCGCCATGGTGTTGTGGATCGTGATCGGCGTCGTCGTGCTCGGGCTCGTCGTCCTCGCGGCGGCGATGATGACCGTGGCGGGCCGGCTGTCGGCGCTCGACCGGGCGATGCGGCGGCTGCTGCTGCGCCGCGAGCAGGCTGAGAAGCTGCAGGCCGGTGCGGCGAGGCTGGAGCGGTCGGTGGCCGAGCTGCAGGAGCGGGCCACCATCGCCCAGGAGCAGGTCGCCATCATCAAGGCCGGCCGCGGCAAGCCGTACGGTAAACACTCTTCACAGAGGGCCGCCCTGCCGTGGTAGCGTGCGGCGTTCCCGGCGCGTTGTCCGAAAATTCCTCGGACAGGCGCCCAAACAAACAGGTCCGGCAGGGGTCACTCGCCGCAACCACACGTACGATGGACCCCGCACCCTCCTGAAGCACCCTGATCCAACCGACTGGAGTTTCCCATGGGCGCCCTCAAGCCATGGCACATCGCCATCTTCGTTGTCGTGCTCGTGCTGTTGTTCGGCGCGAAGCGCCTGCCGGACGCCGCACGGTCCCTGGGCCGGTCGTTGCGGATCATCAAGGCCGAGACGAAGGGCCTCGTGGACGACGACAACAACGTCGCCGAGAAGGCGGAGCCGCAGTTCTCGCACCAGCCGCTGCCGCCGAACGCCGCTCAGCAGGGCTACCCGCAGCAGGGCTACCAGCAGGGTTACCAGCAGCAGCCCGGTCAGCCGTACCAGCAGCCGCAGCAGCCGCCGGCCCAGCCGTACGTCGACCCCGTGCAGCGCACCAACGACCGCTGACGCACCATGGCCATCTCCCTGCGCCGTCAGGGGCCGACCAAGTTCCAGCAGGCCGCCGACGGCTCGATGACGCTGATCGAGCACGTCCGGGAGTTGCGTAACCGCCTCTTCTGGGCGTCGCTCGGCATCATCGCCGGCCTCATCGTCGGCTTCATCATCTCCGGCTGGGTCTTCGACATCCTGCGCGAGCCGTACTGCTCGCTGGACAGCTCCTGGATCGTCAACTCCAAGGGCGAGCGGGTCTGCAACTTCGTCGTGCTCGGCGTCGTCGACCCGCTCATCGTCAAGCTGAAGATCGCGCTGTGGGTCGGCCTGATCGTCGGCTCACCGGTCTGGATGTTTCAGCTGTGGGCGTTCATCGCCCCGGGCCTGCACCGGCACGAACGTAAGTGGGCGTACGTCTTCGTCAGCATCGCGGCCCCGCTGTTCGTCGGCGGCGTCACGCTGGCCTACTTCGTCGTCAAGCACAGCCTGGCGTTCATCCAGGAAGCCGGCATTCTGGGCGTGACGACGCAGCTGGAGGTCGGCGCGTATGTCGGTTTCGTGACGAACATGCTGCTGATCTTCGGGGCGGCGTTCGAGTTCCCCCTGATCCTGCTCATGCTCAACTTCACCGGCGTGGTGACCGCGAAGCGGCTGCTGAGCTGGTGGCGGATCGTGGTGTTCCTGTCGTTCGGGTTCGCGGCGATCGCCACGCCCGACCCGGGGCCGTTCGGCATGACGCTGCTGGCGGCGTGCATGACGCTGCTCTACCTGATCGCGGTCGGCGTGGCGGCGATCAACGACCGGCGCAAGGGCCGCGGCAAGGAGATCTACGCCGACCTCGACGACGACGAGATCTCGCCGCTCGAGGAGGAACGCGTCCCGGTGGGCGTGTCCGACCGGGTCGACGCGCCCACCCCGGTGGACGCTCCGGCGCCCGTGGCGAAACCGTTGCCGCTGGAGAGCCGCTTCGACGACATGACGTGACCCGCCTGCCGGTACATTCGGCGGCTGTGAGCGGCAGAGACGACATCGCGGTGCTGGCCAACCCCCAGGCGGGGCATGGCCGGCACCGCGGTCTGCTTCCCGGGGTGATCGATCGGCTCGGCGCCGGCGGGCGGGCCGTACGGCTACTCGCCGCGCCGAGCGCCGAGGACGCCGAGAAGGCGTGTCACCGGGCCGTCGCCGAGGGCGCCGGGGCGCTGGTCGCGGTCGGCGGGGACGGCACCCTGCACCGGGCGCTGCAGGCCGTGGCGGGCACGACTGTGGGCTTCGGTGTGGTTCCCGCCGGCACCGGGAACGACTTCGCGGCCGCTGTGGGCGTACCGCCGGATCCGCTGCGGGCCGCGGAGGCGATCGCCGCCGCCCTGCGCGACGGGCGGGACCACCCGGTGGATCTTGCCCGGGCGACCACCGCGGAGGGCGACGTGCGCTGGTACGCGGCGGTCCTGGCCGCCGGGTTCGACGCGGTCGTCAACGAGCGCGCCAACCGGATGCGGTGGCCGCGCGGCCCGCGCCGCTACGACCTCGCGATCATGCTCGAGATGGCGCGGCTGCGGGCGCGGCCCTACACGCTGGAGATCGACGGCGCCGACCACAGCTTCACCGGGGTGCTCGTCGCGGTCGGCAACTGCCCCAGCTACGGCGGTGGCATGCGGATCTGCCCGGACGCCGACCCCGCCGACGGCCTGCTCGACGTCGTCATCGCCGGGCAGCTCGGGCGGGGCGCCCTCGTCCGGCTCAAGCCGCGCCTGCGCCGCGGCACCCACGTCACCGACCCGCGCGTGCACAGCTTCCGGGCCCGGCGCGTGCGCATCGACGCGCCCGGCATCGTCGGGTACGCCGACGGCGAGCGGATCGCCGCGCTGCCGCTGGACATCGGCTGCGAGCCGGGAGCCGTACGGTTGCTGCTCTGACCACGGTGTCAGCGGCTGCCGCGGCACGCCGAACGGGAAAGGGTAGGCGGCGTCATCCTCGAGGAGGCAGCATGTCGGTCGGGTCGCTCAGCTCCAGCGTGCTCTCGCAGGCGTACCTCGGTTCCGCGGACGCCACGGCTGCGAAGAAGGCCCCGGAGGCCGCCGGCGAGGCGACGATCGCCGACCACGTGGCGGCGGCCGACGAGCAGCAGCCGATCCGCAGCGCGTCCGCCACGCTGGGCACGCTGGTCGACACGTACCTCTGAAGCCTTGCCCTCGCGCGGCGCCTTGAGCTTGGGTCGCGCTCTCGGTCAGCTTGCGCAGCCGGCCAGGGCGAGGGTTGCGCCCAGGCCGTTGGGCCGGCCCGGCTCGGCCGCCGGCAGCACCAGCGCCGCGCAGCCGGCCTGCACCGCGCCCGCGTCGGCCGGCGTGTCGCCGACCATCAGCGTGCGCTCCGGGTCCACCCCCAGCATGCCGCAGGCCCGCAGGAAGATCGCCGGGTCCGGCTTGGTGCGGCCGATCTCGTACGAGAGCGCGTACGCGTCCACGAGCTCCGCCAGGCCCCACGCGGCGAAGTGCGGGCGGATGTCGAAGCCGATGTTGCTGACCACGCCCACCTTGATGCCCGCGTCGTGCAGGATCCGCAGGGTGGGTTCGGTGTCCGCGTACGGCAGCCAGCCCGCCGGGTCGAGCCCGCGGTCGTACAGGGCGTCGGCCAGGCCCTCCACGTCGGTGGCGACGGTGGCCGCCAGGCCCGTGTAGGCGGCGCGGTGGCTGTGTTCGTACAGGTCACGGTCGGCCCAGTGCTCCGCGAGGTGGATCGGCACCCGGCGCGGCACCGGGCCGCCGGCGCGTCCGGCGGTGACCAGCCGGTCGGCCAGGATCGTCGCCTTCCCCCGGTCCAGCGCGGCGCCGCAGGCCGCGGCGGCGGCCGTCACCCAGGCGACCGGGTCCTCGACCTGGGCCAGCGTGCCGTGGAAGTCGAAGAGCACGGCGTCGACCTGGCGGCGCGACGGGGAAGCGGTCGATTCGGCGGCATCCGTCACGCCGAGCACCATACCCAGCCGCCGCGACGGCCCCGTCGGCAACCGCCCGGCGAGCCATCACCGTCGTTGTGTCAGACCCACGCATTAGCCTTGTGGTCATGACGAGCCCCGCCGAACGTTATGCGGAGTCGAAGAGGCGGGCGGCCCACGTGGCCGAGTTCCCGGCCCTCGACGACTTCATGCTGGACGTCGGCTTCGACCTGGACGATTTCCAACGGCAGGCCTGCGAGGCCCTGGAGCGTGGCAGCGGCGTGCTGGTGTGCGCGCCCACCGGCGCCGGCAAGACCGTGGTCGGCGAGTTCGCGGTGCACCTCGCGCTGCGCGCCGACGGGTCCGGCATCCGGCGCAAGTGCTTCTACACGACCCCGATCAAGGCGCTGTCCAACCAGAAGTACCACGACCTCGTGGAACGCTACGGCGCCGAGCACGTCGGCCTGCTGACCGGCGACAACGCCATCAACGGCGACGCGCCCGTGGTGGTGATGACCACCGAGGTGCTGCGCAACATGCTCTACTCGGGCTCGGCGAGTTTGCAGGGCCTGGCGTATGTGGTGATGGACGAGGTGCACTACCTCGCCGACCGGTTCCGCGGCGCGGTCTGGGAAGAGGTGATCATCCACCTTCCCGCTTCGGTGACATTGGTCTCCCTCTCCGCCACGGTCAGCAACTACGAGGAGTTCGCCGACTGGCTGGTGACCGTGCGCGGCCAGACCGAGGTGGTGGTCAGCGAGCACCGGCCCGTGCCGCTGTGGCAGCACATGCTCGTCGGCCGGCGCATGTTCGACCTGTTCCACGACGCCGACGCGGCCCGCAAGCACGACGTGCACCCGGAGCTGCTGCGCTACACCCGCGAGATGCTGCGCCGGCTCGAGCTGACCGACCGCGCCGCGGGTCCCGGGTGGCAGGGCCGCGGCGGCCGGCCCCGCCGGTGGCAGGGGCCGCCGCGTGCCGAGGTGGTCGACCGGCTCGACCGCGCCGGGCTGCTGCCCGCGATCCTGTTCATCTTCAGCCGCGCCGGCTGCGACGCCGCCGTGCAGCAGTGCCTCGCCGGCGGGCTTCGCCTGACCGGGCCCGAGGAGCGCGCGGAGATCCGCGAGATCGCCCAGGCGAAGGTCGCGAGCATCCCCGCCGAGGACCTGTCGGTGCTGGGCTACTGGGAATGGCTCGACGGCCTCGAGCGGGGCGTGGCAGCCCACCACGCGGGCATGCTGCCCGCGTTCAAGGAGGCCGTGGAGGAGTGCTTCGTGCGTGGCCTGGTCAAGGCCGTGTTCGCCACGGAGACGCTCGCGCTGGGCATCAACATGCCGGCCCGGTGCGTGGTGCTGGAACGCCTGGTCAAGTTCAACGGCGAGGCCCATGTGGACCTCACGCCGGGGGAGTACACGCAGCTCACCGGCCGGGCCGGGCGGCGCGGCATCGACGTCGAGGGCCACGCCGTCGTGCTGTGGAGCCCCGAGGTCGACCCGCGGCACGTCGCCGGCCTCGCCTCCACCCGGACGTACCCGCTGCGTTCGAGCTTCCGGCCGTCGTACAACATGGCCGTCAACCTCGTCGGCTCCGTGGGCGCGGAGAAGTCGCGTGACCTGCTCGAGTCGTCGTTCGCGCAGTTCCAGGCGGACCGGTCGGTGGTCGGCCTGGCGCGGCAGGTGCAGCGCAACGTCGACACCATGCAGACGTACGGGCAGGACGCCACCTGCCACCACGGCGACTTCGACGAGTATTTCGGCATCCGCGTCGCGATCGCCGACCGGGAGAAGGCGCTGGCCCGCCAGGGCGCGTCGCAGCGCCGGGCGGCGGCGGTGTCGTCGCTGGAGAAGCTGCGCGTCGGCGACGTCATCCGGGTGCCGCAGGGCCGCCGCGCCGGGCTGGCCGTGGTGCTGGAGCCGCCGACCGGCGGGTTCGGTGAGCCGCGCCCGCTGGTGCTCACCCAGGACCGCTGGGCCGGCCGGGTCAGCCCGGCGGACTTCCCCGGCCCGGTCGACGTTCTCGACCGCATCCGTGTGCCCAAGCACTTCAACCCCCGCTCGCCCGCCGCCCGCCGCGACCTCGCCGCCTCCGTCAGCGCCACCGGGCTGGACCGGCACGAGCGCGCCGGCGGCCGCCGCGGGCGCAACCGCGGGGCTCCCGGCGAGGACCCGGAGATCGCGCTGCTCAAGGTGCAGCTGCGTCAGCATCCGTGCCACGCCTGCCCCGACCGCGAGGAACACGCCCGCTGGGCGGAACGCCGGCACCGGCTGCAGCGCGACACCGACGCGCTGCGCGACAAGGTCGCCGGGCGTACGGGATCGCTGGCCCGCACGTTCGACGAGGTCTGCGCGGTGCTGACCGAACGCGGCTACCTCTCCCCGGACGGCGAGGTCACCGACGCGGGCCGGATGCTCGGCCGCATCTGGACGGAGGCGGACCTGCTCGTCGCGGAATGCCTGCGCCGGGGCGTCTGGGAAGGGCTCGCCCCCGAGGAGCTGGCAGCGGCCGTGTCCATGGTCCTGTACGAGTCCCGCCGCGAAGGCGACGAGCGCGCCTCGGTGCCCAAGGGCGCCACCACGGCGGCCGTCGACGCCTGCCAGAAGCTGTGGGCGGAGATCGAGTCCCAGGAGGCGGCGCACGGGCTGTCGCTCACCCGGGAACCCGACGCGGGCTTCGTCTGGCCGATCTACCGCTGGGCGCGAGGCGAGCCGCTGGCCCGGGTGCTGGCGAGCGGGCACAACTACGAGTCGGACATGCCGGCCGGGGACTTCGTGCGCTGGGCCCGGCAGGTGCTGGACCTGCTCGCGCAGCTGAAGGACGCGTCGTCGGCGTCGCCGGGCGTGCGGGAGACGGCGCGCAAGGCGATGGGGGCGATCAACCGGGGGGTGCTGGCCTACCAGACCGCGCTGTGACCCCGGACCGGTCGCGCTGCGGCCGGGCCGGGCTTGGTGCGGGCCCGGCCGTGCGGTGGGTCGCGTTCGGCCGCGCCTCGGTCGCGGCGGCTTTGCGGGCGTGCGGGCTGCGTGCGGGCGTGCGGGCTGCGTGCGGGCGTGCGGGCTGCGTGCGGGCGTGCGGGCTGCGTGCGGGCGTGCGG